>DASYBQ010000289.1:0-5699 GCA_036500625.1 Pseudonocardia sp.
CGGGGCCTGCCGTTCCCGGTCACCGACCTGGACGACGCCGAGGTCATCGTGCTGGCCGGCGCGAACGTGGCGGAGACGATGCCGCCGCTGCTGACGCACCTGCGTGGCGCCCGCCAGGTGGTGATCGACCCGCGCTACAGCGCGACCGCGCGCCAGGCCGTGGAGGCGGGCGGGCTGCACCTGCGCCCGGCGCCCGGCACCGACCTGGCTCTGGCGCTGGGCATGCTGCACGCGGCGATGGCCGAGGGCTTGCTGGATACCGACTATCTCGCCGCCAGGACCACCGGTTTCGAGGAAGCCTGGCAACTGGCCGCGAACTGGTGGCCGGAGCGGGCCGAGCGGGTCACCGGGGTGTCGGCCGCCGAGCAGCGCGCCGTGGTCCGGCTGCTTGCCGGGGCGCGGCGGCGCTACCTGTTGACCGCGCGCGGCGTGGAGCAACACGCGCACGGCGTGGACACGGTTTCCGCGTGGATCAACCTGACGCTCGCGCTGGGCATGCCGGGCACGCCGGGCAGCGGCTTCGGCACGATCACCGGGCAGGGCAACGGCCAGGGCGGCCGGGAGCACGGCCAGAAGGCCGACCAGCTGCCCGGGTACCGCCGCATCGACGACCCGGCCGCCCGGGCGCACGTGGCCTCGGTGTGGGGGGTGGACCCGGCCGGGCTGCCGGGCCCGGGGCGCAGCGCGGTCGAGCTGATCGACGCGCTGGGCCGGCCGGCCGGGCCGAAGGCCCTGCTGGTGTTCGGTTCCAACCTGGTGGTCTCCGCGCCGAACGGCCGTTCGGTCGCCGAGCGGCTGGCCGCCCTGGACCTGTTGATGGTGGCCGACCTGTTCCTCTCGGAGACCGCGCGGCTGGCCGACCTGGTGCTTCCGGTGGCCCAGTGGGCCGAGGAGGAGGGCACCATGACCAACTTGGAGGGACGGGTGCTGCGCCGGCGCCGGGCCATGGCGCCACCGCCCGGCGTGCGCACCGACCTCGAGGTGCTGTCCGGGCTGGCCCAGCGGCTGGGTACCGCCCCGCCGGGTGCGTTCCCGACCGAGCCGGCAGAGGTGTTCCAGGAGCTGCGCGCCGCGTCGGCGGGCGGCCCGGCGGACTATGCCGGCATCAGCTACCAGCGGTTGGATGCGGGCGAGGCGTTGTACTGGCCCTGCCCGACGACCGAGCACCCCGGCACACCCCGGCTGTTCCTCGACCGGTTCGCCCACCCGGACGGGCTGGCCCGGTTCGTACCGGTGGAGCACCAGGGCCCAGCCGAATCGCTGACCGCGCGGTACCCGCTGTGGGCCACCACCGGGCGGGTGCTGGCGCATTACCAGTCGGGCACCCAGACCCGGCGGGTGGCCGAGCTGAACGACGTCGCGCCGGAGTCGTTCGTCGAGGTGCACCCGGACACAGCGGCCCGGGCCGGGTTGGCCGACGGCGCGCCGGCCCGGGTGGTCTCGCGGCGCGGCGCGGCGCACGCCGTGGTCCGCTGCGAGCCCACGCTGCGGCTGGACACGGTGTTCCTGCCGTTCCACTTCGCCGCCGAACAGGCCGCCAACCTGGTCACCAACCCGGCGCTCGATCCGATCAGCCGGATGCCCGAGTTCAAGGCCTGCGCCGTCCGCCTCGAACCGGCCTGAGGGACGGCACCCTGTCGCCGTGGCCCGCCGTGGCCGAGAGTGATATGGTGTATAGCATCTCGGTGACGGCAGGTGGCCGGCTTCGGCGGCGATCGGAAACGGGTGTCGATGTCATCGAGCGTGGCGGCGCCGGTCTCCCCGGCCTGGACGCTTCGCCCGCCGGACGGCTCGATCGCCCGGTTGCTCGCGGCGCGATGGACACCGCTGGTGATCGCCGTGCTGGCCGGTGTGCTGTTCGGCTGGCACCTCACGGTCGCCGGCTTTGCCGGTCCCTACGCCACGACGGTCAAGAGCATGTCGAGCAGCTGGCGCGCGTTCGTGTTCGGTGCGTTCGACCCGGGTGCCACGATCACGTTGGACAAGCTCGCCGGTTCGCTGATACCCCAGGCGTTGGCTGTTCGGCTCTTCGGATTCCATCAGTGGGCGTTGGCCCTGCCGCAGGTCATCGAGGGTGCGCTCGCGGTGCCGGTGCTGCACCGGGCGGTGCGGCGCTGGGCCGGGCCGGGCGCCGGTGCGTTGGCCGCGGTGATCTTCGCGCTGACCCCGGTCGTGGTGTCGATGTTCGGCCATGCGGTGGAGGACGCCGCGCTGACCCTGTGCCTGGTGCTGGCCGCGGACCGGTACCAGGCGGCGGTCACCACCGGTCGGTTGCGCTCGCTGGTGGCTGCCGGTGTGTGGGTCGGCGTCGCGTTCCAGTGCAAGATGCTGCAGGCCTGGATGGTGCTGCCCGCCTTCGCCGTGGGGTACCTGCTCGCCTCGCCGGTGTCCCGGCGCCGGCGGCTGGGTCATCTCGGTGTGGCCGGAGCGGCGACCCTGGCGGTGTCGCTGTGTTGGATCGTGCTCTACAGCGTGGTGCCCCCGGCCGAGCGGCCCTATGTGGACGGTTCGACCGACAACAGCGCGTGGGCGATGGTGTTCGGCTACAACGGCCTGGGCCGTTTTGGGCTGCACCTGCCGGGAGCCCTGGCCTTTCCGGACATCCCCGGCCCGCTGACTCTCGGTCCGACCCGCGCCGCCACCTGGACGCAACTGGTCAACGATCCGTACGTCACGCAGGTCGGCTGGCTCTACCCGCTGGCGCTGGTGGCTCTGCTGAGCGGGCTGTGGGGCCACCGTCGTGCCGGTCGAACCGATCCTCACCGCGCGGGGTATGTGAGCTGGGGCGGGTGGCTGGCGACAGGCGTGCTCGTGTTCAGCCTCATGCGGATGCCGCACAGCACCTACGTGGCGTTCCTCGCTCCGCCGCTGTCCGCGCTGTCCGCCGCCGGGCTCGCGTCGGCGTTCGGCCAGTACCGCCGGGCGGGCCGCACCTGGCCGGTGTTGGGCGTGGCGGCGGTGCAGGCCGGCTGGATGCTGTATCTCTGGCGGCCCTACCGTTGGTTCTTCGGCTGGTTCCCGTACACCGCGGTGGCCGTCGCGGTGGGCGCCGTGCTGCTCTCGGCCGCTCCCGCGCTGGTGCGGTTCGCCGGCCGGGTCGTGCGGCGGAACCGATCCGAGCCCGCTGGCAGCGGGACACCGAGGAGCCGGCTGGCCGGCGGCGTGACCCGGCTGGGGGTCGTGCTGGCGGTGCTCAGTGTGCTGGCCGCGCCCAGCGCCTGGGGATTGTCCGGCCTCGACCCACGCTTCGACGGGGACCCGGTCAACGCCGGTACCGGGCCCAGCGCCTCCTACGTCCTGGCCACGGAAGAGCCGGCCAGCTACGCCGGCCGATGCGCCAGCACCCCGCCGCCGGCGCCCGCGAGTCAGGATGACCGGCGAGGCGCCATTCTGCCGGTGCAGCGGCGCGATGGGGGTGTTCGAATCGTCGGCGACAACAACGTCCTCGACCCGGTGCAATGCCAGATGCTGGCCTACACGCAACGCAATAACCCGCCGGGCGCCTACGCCTTCGCCACCGACATCTGGAGTGCGGCGAGCCCCTACATCGGCGCGGCCGGGGCGAATGTGCTGCCCATGGGCGGCTACTACAACAGCACTCCGCAACCCACCCTGCCCGCGCTGCGACAGCTCATCGCCACGGGCAAACTCCGATTCGTCCTGCTCACCAGGGGCACGCTGCCCGGGATGCCGCCCTGGCGCTCGGCACCGCGCCAACCCGGGGCCTCGGTGACGACGGTCGAGGCCATCCGGGAGTGGGTTCGCGCCAGCTGCACGCTTGTGCCCACCACGACCTACGCACCCATACCAGTGCCAGCGATCAGGCGAGAGCCAGCCATCACGCCGAAGACGCCCACGGATGTCCCGCTGGCCGGCATGCTCGGTCGATTGCGTCCGGCGCTCCCGGCCGAAGAAGGGTTCCCGAGGACCGCCAGGATCAGTGACGCCGGTGCCGGTCTCTACCGTTGTGCGCCCCCGCCAGCACACCGCTAACCGGCCGCGGCGCTCGCGGGACCGGGCCGGGTGAGTGGTGCGCGCGCCGCGTATCCGACCGTCAATGCGCTGACTCCCGCGGGAAGTGGCACGTCCGACGGCTGGCTGTCCCGGTGTCGAGCGACCTCGGCTGTTGCCAGGACGGAACCGCTGCTTCAGGCTGTAGCAGCCAGAGGAATGCGACGTCGGGACCGGGCCCATGAGTATCGGACTGGCGGTTTTCCTTCCGGTGGCGCTGGCTTTCGCCTTGTCGCCCGGTGCGGGGAACTTCCTGGCCATGCGCAACGGTGCTCGTTTCGGCGCCCGCGTCGCCATCCTTGGTTTCGCCGGCCGGTTCGTGTCGTTCCTGCTGTTGTTGGTGGCCGTGGTTGGTGGTCTCGGCGCGATCATCGTTGCCTCGAGCACCGCGCTCACCGTCATCAAGTGGTGCGGAGCGAGCTACCTGGTCTTCCTCGGCTTGCAGTCCCTCTGGGCGCACCGACACCGCCGTTCTCCTGAGCCCGAGCCCGAGTCGGGGGCCGGCGGCGCGGCGGCGGAGCCGGCCGCCACCGGTGCTGGTCTGCGCCAGGCGGTTCGGCAGGAGTTCCTCATCTCGATCACCAATCCGAAGGCGCTGTTGCTGTTCACCGCGTTTCTGCCCCAGTTCGTCCTCCCCGGCGCGGCAGCGCCGCCGCAACTGGCCTTGCTCGGCGGGATCTACATCGGACTGGAGTTCGTTGCCGCGTGCGGTTGGGCCCGGCTCGGGCACGTCATGTCCGGCGATCGCGTCACCGTGGCGGTGCGTCGACGGTTCGGACAGTTCACCGGTGTTGTCCTGCTCGGTACCGGAGCCTGGCTCGCCTCATTCTCCGCTCGCACGGCCTGAGGCGCCGGCGGGTATAGCTCACAGCAGGGTACCGTCGCTGGTAGGAAGGCCAGGGCGCGCTGGACTGGCACCGCGCTGGAGCAGGTGTGCCTGAACCAGCGAGTCCGACCGAGGTGTTCTCGCGGCTACCACAGTCACGCACTCATCGCCGAGCTCGTCAGGCCGCCGCACTGATCGACGGGACCCCGAAGCCATGCTGACCTACCGCTCAACATGATCGGCGGGATCAGCTGCTGTTCGCCAGCCCTGGCGTTGAGCCGGGGTCCTCGGTCGGGCTGCGGTGGTGCCGGGAGACAGGGGGCCCGGTGCTGGACCTACTGGAGCGCCTGCGCTCGGCGTCGATAGCGCAGCACGCAGAACGTTTGGCCGAGCTCTATGCCCCGGACGCCGTTCATGAGTTCCCGTTTGTGACACCAGGAGCACCCCCGCGCGCCGAAGGCCGCGCGGCGATTGCCGAGTTCAACGCCACTGTTTCCACAACCTCCCGTTCGCATACAGCGAGTATCGAACGATCGCTGCGAATTCATACTCGTGGTCGAGCAAGAAGCGATCGGCACCAATACCGCGACCGGAGAGCCGTTCACTCTCCCGAACGTCTGGGTGATTGAAGCCAACCGGCAAGGACTAGTCGTCAGCCTGCGCGACTACGTCAACCCCGTCGCGGTCATTGAGGCACTCGGCGACCTGTCCGAAGCATTCAACGGCCCCGTCGCCTGACCCGGACCCGGCTGGGTGTGTTCGATCCGGGCCAGGCCGGTGCGGCTTGCGCTGGGAGCTCGATCGCTGGCGGAGGTAGCTCACACCGGGGTATCACCGCTGGTAGGACCGCCAAGTGAAGGCA
>DASYBQ010000290.1:0-7430 GCA_036500625.1 Pseudonocardia sp.
GACCGGGGTGGCGAACAACTCGGCCAGCGCGGTCGCGGCTCAGCGAGACGGCGGCCAGGCAGTGTGGCGGAGAAGTCGCAGCCCGTTGAGCCCGACGAGGACGGTGGAGCCTTCGTGTCCGGCCACGCCGAGAGGTAGTGGGAGGTGTCCGACCAGGTCCCACAGCACCAGGCCGGCGACGAAGGTGGCGGCGATGGTCAGGTTGGCGATCACGACACGGCGGGTCTGTCGGGACAGGGCGATGACGGCGGGGATGGTGGCGAGGTCGTCGCGGACGATGACGGCGTCGGCGGTGTGCAGTGCGAGATCGGAACCGGCGCCGCCCATCGCGATGCCGGTGTGCGCGGCGGCCAGGGCGGGCGCGTCGTTGATGCCGTCCCCGACCAGCATCACCTGCTGCCCACCGGCCTGAAGCTGGCCCACGGCATGGACTTTGTCCCTCGGTAGCAACTCAGCGCGCACGTCGGTGATGCCGACCAGTCCGGCCACCCGCTGGGCGCCGGCGTGGTTGTCACCGGTGAGCAGCACCGGCACGGTGCCGGTCAAGTGGGCCAGTGCGGCGACGGTGGGCCGTGCTTCGGTGCGCACCTGGTCGGTGATGCCTAGCACCCCGATCGGGCTGGCCTCGCGTAGCACCACGACCGCCGTGTGCCCTCGCTGCTGCAACTCCTCGACAACGGCAGTGGCCGCCGCGACGCGCGTCGTTGCGGGTACCGCCCGCCACAGTGCTGCCGGCGAGGTCACCCGGATGAGTTGGTGATCGACCCGGGCCGCAACCCCGCGCCCCGGCGAGGCACAGAATTCGTCGACCTCGGGCAGGTCCAGGTGACGGGCGCGGGCGGCGCGCACGATCGCCTCGGCCAGTGGGTGCTCGCTGGGCCGCTCAGCGGCCGCGGCCAGCCTGAGCAGCCCAGCGTCGTCCAGGTCGACGCCGGGCAGCACTCGCACCTGCGCCACCACCGGTGTGCCTCGGGTCAGAGTGCCGGTTTTGTCGAAAGCGACCCGGGTGGTGGCGCCGAGTCGTTCCATCACGACCGAGGACTTGACCAGCACACCGTGGCGTCCGGCGTTGGCGATCGCCGCCAGTAGCGGTGGCATGGTGGCCAACACGACCGCGCACGGCGAGGCGACGATCATGAACGTCATCGCCCGCAGCAGCGCCTCCCGAACCGACTGGCCGATCATCAGCGGGACGGCGAACACCGCGACGGTAGCCGCGACCATGCCGATCGAGTAGCGCTGTTCGACTTTCTCGATGGACAGCTGGGTGTTGGCTTTGGTCCGGCTGGCCTGTGCCACCAGAGTGGCGATTCGCGAGACCACCGAGTCCTCGGCGCGACGGTCCACCCGGACACGAAGCGACCCGGTGCCATTGAGCGTGCCCGCGAACACCCCGTCACCGGGTGACTTGTCCACCGGCAGCGACTCACCGGTGATCGTGGCCTGGTCCACCTCACTCGCCCCGGACCGCACCGTGGCGTCGGCGGCGATTCTTTCTCCCGGCCGGATGACAATGACGTCCCCAACCGCCAGGTCGGTGGCCTGCACGGTCTCCTCGCCGCCCTCGGGGCCAAGCCGGTTGGCGGTGTCGGGAGCCAGGTCCACCAAGCCCCGCACCGAGTCCTCGGTGCGGGCGGTGGCCAGTGCCTCCAGCGCTCCGGATGTCGCGAAGATGACGATCAGCAACGCCCCGTCGGTGACCTGACCGATCGCCGCCGCGCCAATCGCGGCGGCCACCATCAACAAGTCCACGTCCAGGGTCTTGGCCCGCAACGCCATGAGCCCGGCGAGGCCGGGTTCCCAGCCTCCGGCCGCGTAGCACGCCAGGTAGAGCGGCCAGCACAACGACGCCGGGCCGTCGGACAGTCGAACGGCCAACCCGGCCAGGAACAGCCCCAACGCCATCGCGGCCCACCGCATTTCAGGCAGCGCCGACAGCCGGGTCCGCCGCACCGGCAGCACTGCCGGGTGGCCAGGTGCGGACCGCCGCCTGATCGAGGTGGAGGAGGACGCAGACACGAGTGAGCTCCCGAGGACGACTACCGATGACCTCGCTATCGGAGCACGTGTGAATATATCTTCACAAATACTCATATGAAACGTCGGTAGCAGTAGGCTGTCCGGCCATGGGGCACGGCGTGGAAGGCCGCGACCGGCCGGTCGCGCGGCTCGATGCCGCTTCCGCGGCCAACGTCGCGACCACCCTGCAGGCCCTGGCCACCCCGAGCCGGCTGCGAATCCTGAGCGAGCTGCGCCAAGGCGCCCTGCCCGTCGGCGACTTAGCTGCGAAGATAGGGATGGAGCGCTCGGCGGTATCTCAGCAGCTGCGGTTGCTGCGCAATCTGCGACTGGTCACCGGCATCCGGGTCGGGCGCAGCATCGTCTACAGCCTTTACGACAACCACGTCGCCCAACTGTTGGACGAGGCCGTGTACCACAGTGAACACTTGAGCCTGGGCCTCGCGGACCATCCAGCTCGGCCGCCTGGATCAACTCAACCTGGCGGAGCCAGCAAAGACACCCGGCCGAGCAATGTTGGTTGCGCGGACTGATGTCCTGGCGAACTGCCTGCCGTGGATGCGGGCTCGATTACCCGCCGGATTGGTTGTGCTGCTCGACCACACCGCTGTGGACCCTGGATGGCTCAGGCGCCTGCTCGGCCAGCACAGCTGAGCCGCTCGTCCGGATTTCATCGAACACGCCGTTCAGCTGCTGGCCACCACCCGGCACCGCAGCTGGTAGGCGAGCCGGTTGGACCCTTGTGGCCGCTGGGGCTTGGGGTACCCTCTTTTCACTCCCCGCACGCGGGAGCTGCATCTGTCACCCCAGGCTCGCCTGAAAGGCTGGCCTCTAGAAGGCGGCCGAGGTTATGACGCTCCCAGCCCAGAGCGGGAACCACCCCACCGATTTGATGACGGTCGCCGAAGCAGCCACGGCGATGCGGGTCTCGAAGATGACGGTGTATCGCCTGCTGCAGGCCGGGGAGATCGCCGCATTGCGGATCGGCCGGTCCTTTCGCATAGAGCGCGCAGACCTGTCCGAGTACCTGCGGGTGTGCCAGCTCAGCGCGCCACCAGAAGCACCAGGACCAGAAGTGTCCGAGCCTGAACCTGGCTGGTCGGTTGGCTGATCGGTGGTGAGCTGGCTCGGCCGTGGGGGGTGGGTGAAGAGCTGGCCGGCGCGCGGGGTGGTTGACCAGATAGCCGACGACGGGGGCGGCGACGCAACGTTACGACGCCTTCATCGCCTACAACACCCGCGATGTGCGGCTCTTCGCCGGGGTCACCCTCGGCAACGGTCCGTCCATCGTCGACACAGCATCCGGGAACGACGTCCCCGTCGACGTGGGCCAGACGGGCGTGTCGATCGACGCGATGGCCTTCGATCCCAGCGGGTCCACGCTGGCGGTGCTCACCCGCGCCGGGGTGGCGCTGTGGGACGTCGCGTCACATCGGCTGAAGGCGCCAATTCTGACCGGTATCCCTGGTGCGTACCGTCCCGGCTCCGGCTCCGTCTCCGTCGAAAACGGTGCCTCGGTCGCCGCCGCGGTGGGCGAGCGCGGCGTGGCCATCTGGAATCTGAACGCCCAGCCCGCTCTGGTGCAACGACTCGTGCCGAGTGGGATCAACCTCGACGGGGTCCCGAACGTGTTGCGCGGCGCCACGTCGGCGGTCTTCAGTCCGGACGGCCACCTACTGGCCTGGACCGCGGCCGTGCCGGACGACCAGCTGTTCGTGGTGGTGTGGGACCTGGAACGCGGTCGCGAGCGGACGAGGCTGCCCGGCGAGCAGGTGATCTCGTTCAGCCCCGACGGCAACCGCATCGCGACCAAAGCTTTCGACAACTCCGACAATTCCGACAACACGGTCGAGGTCACAAACCTCGACAGCGGCCAGCGGGAACGACACACCGCAGTCCCCTGGACCACCCCCTCGGCCGCGGCGCCAGACGATGGCACCCCGCCCGGAACACCATGGCAGGTCCACAACGAGCGAGGGCTGGGCGCCTCGATCCCCACGGACGGCGCCCTCGCGCTGTGGGACACCCAGCGGGCCCAACAGATCGGCAAGATCGACATCGGCGTCGAACCCGATGCCGCAACGTTGGCCTTCGACGCGCAGGGCAGCCGACTGGCCGTCACCGAGTCCAGTGGCCTTGCCTACGTCATCGACGTGGACCCGGACTCCTGGCGAACGCAGGCGTGCAACCTGGCCGCACGGCAGTTGACCGAGTCGGAGAAAGCGGCCTATCTCGGCACCGTCGAGATACCGGACGGCTGTCCCTGACTGACCGACTCCTCATGGGACTTACCGGTTGGTTGATCCGAAGAACCGGGGCTCAGGCGACGCCAGTCGTCGATTCTTTCCACTGGTCGAGAGGATCGCGAACAGCGCACCTCCTGAAGCGCCAACAGGATCGATCTCTTGGTGTCGACCTTGTTCGTCCAGGCTTCTTGAGCCAGATGGACTTGCCAGCCGAACGTCGTCGGACCGTTGTGATCGCTCGTCCGGGCTGCGCGTCCCCCGTTACCGGTGACCGTCGTCGACCGTACATGCTGGTCACCTCCGTGGCGGTCCGGTGCGAACGTCGCGCGGCACCCAGCCCGGGCCGGGCCAGGCGCTAGGCCGCGGCGGGCACGGCGTCCGGTAGCGAGGCGGCCCGGCCGGACGACCTCGCCCGCTGCACCCTGCGCGCCACCCGGAACGTCCACCGGATCTCCGACCGCATGCCGTAGTGCGAGCGGCAGAGCTCCTGCACCACGTGCAGCCGTTGCAGCCAACGCAGGCGCGGGGCCAGCACGGTGGCGATGCGCAGCAGGTCGTCGGCGGCCGAGCGGTCGAACTCCGCCTTGGTGGCGAGGGTATGCATCCGCTGCACGGCGCCCCGACCCTCGACCGTATCGGCGATCGCGTACTCGAGCAGCGTGCGCACCTGGTCGGGGAACAGCCGCACCAGCTCGTCCGCGTCGAGACCCGGCCAACGGTGCACCCCGGCGGCGCACAGCCCGACCCAGGCCGCGGCCAACCGCAGCCCTGGGTGCGCGGCGCCGGATCGTGACCAGCTGACCACCTTGTCCAGCACGGTCCGGTGCCAGTCGGCATCGGTGAGCAGGTCCAGCAGCACGATCGCGACCGGCACGTTCGGTGTCGTCCACTCGGACCGGGCGATGGTGTGCAGCTGGTTGAGCGCGTGCTCCGGGTCGCGCAGGCCGAACGGCGAGGCGTACGCGATCGCCGCCACGCACTGACCGTAGGCGGGGCCGTGCTCGACCCAGCCCTGCAGGGTGTCGGTCACCAGCTCGCCCAGCTCGTAGTCGTCGGCAAGGTGCCGCAGCACCGCGGCCGCGACGTTGAGCCTTCGCCAGGTCGGACGCTTCGCCAGGTCGACAAGCAGCCGCAGCGGCTCGTGCGCGGGGACCTCCGCTACGAGGGTGCACAGTGCCCGCCGCGTCTCGTCGGCGAACCGGTTGATCATGACCGGCCCGAACATCCAGTCGCGCAGCACGACCTGCGCGACCGGGTACGCCCGCCACACATGGTGCAGGACCGCCGCCGCCCAGTCCTGGCGCTCGAACCGCACCGTCTCCTCGCGCAGCCCCCGGTGTTGCGGGTGGTCGCGCAGGACGACACAGGCGTTGGTGGCCTCCAGCACCTGCTCCTTCGAGGTGGCGAACAGCCGCCTCGGTCGAAGTTCGCGGTCGGCCGGCAGCTCGGCGGTGCGCAGGGCCAGGTCCAGCGCCAGCGCGCTCTGCACCACCTCGTCGTACGGTTGGTCCTCCAGCAACGCGATGGCCAGCGACAGCGATGTGGCGTACTCGATGACCGTCCAGCCGCCGAACCACCTCGCCACGGCGTCCTTGACGTCCTCTCCCAGCTCCGTCAGCGCGTCCTGGACCGAGCAGCCGTTCGAAGCCACCCGAATCGCAAGGCCGGCCGCGCGGGCCGCCTTCCTCGGCGGGTCACCGTTTTGCAGGGCTACGGCCAGCTCGTTCTGCAGCACGTCGACGGCCTCGTCCGCCGCCACCGGCCGACGCCGATGGATGGTGGCTTTCGCGACGTCGACCGGCGGCGGCGCGGTGAGGGCGACGGCATAGTGGGTCACGGCGTCCGGCACCTGCTCGGGACGGTCCAGCACGATCACCAGCCAGCACCCGGCCTGGCGCAGCAGGCCGCCGCTGTGTGTGAGGTCCCGGTCCCGCAGCGGACGGTCGCCTGGCTGGCCGCCGTTCCAGATGTAGCCGGTGCCCTTCTCCAGCTCGTCCTCGCGGATGCTGTACAGCGCGCGGTCCGGGTTCATCTCGGCGACCGCCGCCGCACCGCAGTCGATGAGCAGCCGCCGAGCCGCGAAGGAACGCCCGCTGCCCCGCTTGCAGACCACCACGACGTGGTGCTCACGGAGGATCTCGCTCGCCAGCGGGTAGCCGGGCGGCTCGACGAACGCACAGCGGGCGTCGAGGAGTTCGTCCTGGGTCGCCCTGCGGACCAGCAGCCCGGCGGTCGGCCGCACGCCGTTGTACACCGTCACGGAGCCGGTGTTGTAGCGGGCGAAGAAGCTGCCCTCGGCATTGCCCGCGATGGTTGCGGTCGTTGCGTCGGCCAGCAGCTCGTCCAGATTCTCCTCGAGCGTCGCGGGTTCCCTCTTCGGGTCTGGTTTCGGGTTCTCCTGCTTCTCCTCGTCGGCCAGCTTGCCGTCGGCCGGGTCCTCGCTCACCGGCGACGGTTGTCGATGGTGAAGGGGGCGCTGACCTGCTCGGCGATCACGTTGCCGGTCGAGTCACCCCGCACGTGGACGACCGGCGCCGAGCGACCGGGCGACGTGCTCGGGTTCGCCGGGCCGGGCGGCCCCTCGGGGTTCGGCGAGCCCGGGTCGCCGAGCATTCTGGCCAGGCTGTCGGCGTCGAAGCCCGGAATCCGGACCCGGGCGATCGCCTCGTACTCCTTGTCCTTGACCTGGATCGTGGCGAACTCCTCCCGCCGCACGTACCGCGTGTGGTCGCCGCCGAATGCCACGCCCCAGGCATGCTCGGAGCAGATCAGACCGCTCTGGGTGAGGTCGCGGCCACTGTCGAGGCATCGCAGCAACAGCTTCTTGAACGCCGCCGCGTTCAGCATCCTGGCCAGCGAGACCATCGGCGCGGTGAGCTGGCGGCCAGCCCCAACCGGGCCGACCTCGACGGCTATCCGCAGCTTGATCTCCGGCTTGCGCCAGCGGTTGTAACCCTCGGCGAGTTGGTTGAGCCGGTCGGCCACGTCGAACAGCGAGCCGAGCCTGCCCCCGGGCAGCGTCAGCAGCGCGCCGTCGCCGGTGAACTCCCGTTCCAGAACGTCCGGCTCGACGCCCGTGCGGCGCAGCGCGTCGTCCAGCATCGTGGTCACCGCGTCGGACACCGCCGCCAGGTGGTATCCCTGGTTGCTGGCCGACTTGACGAC
>DASYBQ010000291.1:0-47706 GCA_036500625.1 Pseudonocardia sp.
GACCCGAACCACGCCGACGGGGACGTGAGGTGCTGCGGACACGCCATCGACGTGCCCGACCGAGGACACCTGCTCCCCAAAAATCTGGCAGGCCTGGAGACAAGCACACCAGACCACACCGTAATCTCCGCTACCGTCTCACCAGTCAACGTGATCATCGTGTTGCGACGATCACTGGAATCCGCCCTCTAGGGTTTAGCCCCCCGCGGCGAGGATCCTCGGGTGAATGGTCCCCTCTTGACAACTGCTCTTTCCGAGGTCTAACTAAGAGTCCAAGTCATAGGTGGGTCTCGCGCCGACCGCCGACCTTGGCAGTCCGTTGACCGGCGGACCGCGTGGCTGATGGCCGCCATCCCGGGCGCGGCGGCGCACGCGCTCAGCGTGCACACCTGCACCCAGACGGGCAGTGCGCCAGTGCCGCAACGTCGGTTTACCCGCCGCGTGGCCGTGTGCGCCCTCGACCGCCGCGTTACTGGCGTCGGTGATCTCCAACGGCCAGCGGGCCGCCTCGCGGCGCGGCGCCTCGCCACGCCTAGGCGCTTGCGAAGCGTGATCGACAATTTGTTGTCTATGCGGACGCGGTGGCGCACACTGCAACAAGTGCCGAGTGATGGCGCAGACACCTGGCCCTCGGGCTATAGGGCGCCTCGGCGGGCACTGTGACCAGCACGAATACGGGAGCCCGTAGCTGAGGGTGGCCGGCGCGGATACCTCGTCTCGGACAGAGACCATAGGGCGCGGCCGCCGAGCGAAAGACGCGGGTTGAGCGCGGCGGTTCGATCATGACCACGGACCGCGACGTTGTGCTGCCCCGAAGGGGCCACCCGTTCCGGGCAGCGTCCCGGAACGGGACTGGCGATCCTTGGTCGCTAGGGCTTTGGTATTTGGGTAGGGTTTCAGGCAGCCGCGTGTGGTAGTCGTGCCTCGGCGAGGCGGGTGTCGGTGTGTTGGTCGATGGTAACCCGGTACTTGACAACCTCGATGAGCCCGAGGGTGGCGCGGTGTCCACCACCACACCAGTCTTGCCGCCGACCCAGCCGGTGCTGCCTCGGATCACTCTGACCGGTGACGAGGAGCGAGCCGATACAGCGACCGACCAATGACCGAGCTTGGCGAGGTCATCGAGACGGCCCGCCGAGCGCAGGGCCTGATCCAGGCCGAACTGTCGAATCTGGCTGGCATAACGCAAGCAGCACTGTCCCGCTATGAGAACAACCTTCGCGATCCTGAACCAGAGGCTTTGGAGCGGTTGGCTGGGACCCTCGGGGTCACGGTGCTGTTCCTGACCGGTGCCGGTCGAGCGCGCGGCGGCATGGCCGTGGACGCTCACATGCGGCGGCGAGCGACCGCGTCGCCGGGGACCTGGCGGCAGCTCGAGGCTCGGCTCAACATGTACCGCTGGCACGCCCGGTATCTGTTCGAGGAGGTCTCCCTCCGCGCTGAGCAACATGTACCGACCTTCGACGTGCTGGATGTCAGTCCCGAGCAGGCTGCGCGGTTCGTGCGTGCGCAGTGGAGGATGCCCGCCGGTCCGGTGCGGAGCCTGACGCAATGGTTCGAGGCAGCGGGCTGCCTATTGATCGCCGAAGATTTCGGCACGAGTCGAGTCGATGGCCTGTCGCAGTGGGTGGGGGATCACCCGGTCATCCTGTTCAACAGCTCCGCGCCGCGCGATCGGTTACGGCTGACGCTCGCGCATGAACTGGGACACCTCGTTCTCCATACCGACGCTCTGGCGGTAGATGACGTCGAAGGCCAGGCCAACATGTTCGCCGCGGAGTTCCTGATGCCGACAGAGGTCATTCGGCCCTCTTTGCGGAACCTCAAGATAGGTCGCCTGCTGGATCTCAAGAGGGAGTACGGGGTGTCGATGCAGGCTTTGGTCGAGCGGGCATATCACCTGCAGGTCCTCAGCCCCACGCAGCGGACCAACATGTACAAGATGTTCAGCGCGAAGGGCTGGCGCGGCCGTGAGCCCGGAAGTGAGGATATCGCTCCGGAGGAGACACGGCTTGCGGCAGCAATCGGCCAAGAGCTCACCAAGAGGGGTCTCACCGCTGACGAGGTCGCTCACATCGCGGGTTTCGCTGAGCCGAAACGAAACACCCTGTTCCGGGCCGGGGGGCTGCGAGCGGTATGAGCCAGTCGCGCCTGTCGGACCGGCTACGAGAAGCTGTTACAGCCCGGAGAGGTCGCCTGTCACATCTCCTGGGCGGTCTGGTAGGCGCGGGCCTGCAGGTGGAACAGGTCGTGGTAGTCGCCGGGTGTGTCGATGAGCTGGTCGTGGGTGCCGGTGGCGGTGACGCGGCCGGCATTGAGTACCACGATGTGGTGGGCGTTGCGGATGTTGGCCAGCCGGTGGGTGATCAGCACGGTGATGCGTCCCGGTTGGTCCGCCTGTTCCGGGTCGGGCGGTGTGCCGGGGTGTCGGCTGGTGGCCGGCAGGGCGCGCAGGGTGGTGAACACGGCGTGTTCGGCGCGGGCGTCCAGGGCGGCGGTGGGTTCGTCGGCGATGACCAGGGGTGCGTCGCGGTAGAGGGCGCGGGCGATGGAGATGCGTTGCCATTGGCCACCGGAGAGGTCGCGTCCGCCTTGGAAGCGGGGGGAGAGCATGGTGTCCCACCGCTGGGGCAGGTCGTCGGCGACCGCGTGCGCGTCGGCGCGGGTGGCGGCGTCGGTGAGGCGGGCGCCGTCGGGGTCGGGTCGTTGCAGCCGGCCGATGCGGATGTTGTTCGCCGCGGTCATCGGCCATTGGGTGGGGTGCTGCCCGACGATGGCCACCTGGTTGAGCAGTTGGTGGGGTTCGATGGTGGTGATGTCGATGCCATCCCAGGTGATGGTGCCGGTGTCGGGCAGGTAGAGCCCGGCGATGAGCCGGGCCAGGGTGGATTTTCCGGAGCCGTTCTCGCCGACCAGGGCGGTGACCTGGCCCGCGCGCAGGCTCAGGTCGACCCCGCGCACCGCGGGTTTGTCCTGGCCGGGGTAGGTGAACGACACCCCGCGCAGCTCCACCAACCGCGGCGCGTGGGGGGCCAGCCCGGTTCGGTGGCACTTCGGACTGGCGGCGGGCCCCGGGGGTGCGTCGTTGTTGTCTGAGTCGTCGCCTGGATGGGGAGCCGGTGGTGGGCGGCGGGCGCGGGCGGTGGCGTCGGCAAGGCAGCGGTTGTAGAGGGCGAGGTGGAAGGACAGTTCGTAGAGGCGGTTGCTGGTGTAGACGCTGTTGGCCACGGCCGAGGCGGCGGTGCGCATGGCCAGCGCGGCGGTGCCGGCCAGGGCGAGCGGGAGCGCTCCGGTGTAGATGAGTGCTCCGAGTTGCAGGTAGGCCAGCCCGGTGCCGACGCCGGCCACGGTGCGCCCGAGTAGCTGGATGGCGGCGTTGCGCCGTTCCACCGCGATCGCGTCTGCGGTGATCGAGGCGTTGAGGTGGCGGTGCTCGGCCAGCAGCAGCGGCCCTGCGGTGAACGCCCGGATCTCGGCGGCGTCCACCCGGTTGGTCAGCATCCCGGCGACCACGCCGAGGCGGCGGGCACGGGATGTCATCGCCAGGAACCACAGGTAGGACTGCTTGGCCGCGCGGATGGACGCCCAGGCACGTGGGATCGCCGGGAGGAACACCACCGGTGCCAGCACGGGGTGCAGCAGGCCGGCGGCGGCCACAGCCGCGGCCAGGGTGACCAGCGCGGCGAGAAGGTCCCCGATGGTGGCGACCGCGGTACGCAGGTGACTCAACGCCTGGGAGGCCTTGTTGACCAGCTCGGTGAAGTCCGGGTCGTCGAACGCGATCAGCTCCACCTCGGCCAGCGCGGCATACAGGTCGTCCTGGGCTGCCTGCTCGACCAGCGGCGCGAGTGAGCCCTCGACCGCGCCGGTCGCGGTTTCCAGCAACCCCCGCGCGGCGTAGCAGACCACCACCACCCCGAGCGCGGGCAGCGCCCGTATGACCTGCTCGGGGTGCGCGCCGGCTTCCAGCAGCTGGGTGAGCACACCGGCGGTGGCCAGCAACCCGAACGCGGAGGCCACCCCGGAGGCCAACTGCAGCAGCCCGGCCAGCGCGGTCAGCCCCGGCGCGACCCGCCACGCCTGGCCCACCATCGCCGCAATCACCCGGGGTACCGACCGAACGAGCATCCAGGTGCTGGACTCGGCCACCGACTGGTCGACCTCGGCCCAGTAGGGCACCTCGACGTCATCGACCCCGATCACCCCGGGCTCGCCGGCCGGCTCCCACCCCGGGGCCCGCGCACCCGAGCCGCCGCCTCGCGCCGGCACGGGTGTGTCGGGTAACTCGGAGTCGTCATGAGTGCTCACGATGAGACATCCTGCCCGCCCGGCCCGACAGTATCGGCCGATTTCGCCGAACAACCGGCCCGCCCTGCCGTTCGACCAGGGGAGAATCACCGCGACGCCCCGGGCACGGACCACGACGCCGCTTGTGACTGTGCAATCGCCGCTCTCGGTATCTAGCGGCCAAGATCGCTAGGAGCCGAACCATGGATCAGGATGTGCACTTCTTGCTGCTCAAGAATCAAGTAGACGACCAGCTGGTACACCTACGCCTGCCGCTCCAACCGCTGGCTGGTCAGGGCTTTGATCTCTCCCCCGGACACGCTGCCCTCGGGTGGCCGGCCGGTGCGCAGGCCTTGTTCGGCCTGAGCGAGCAGCCGGTAGTACGCGCCAGGGTTACGCAGCTCCGGGTAGGCGAGGTGCCGCCACTTCGCCAACATGCTGTGCACCGGTTCGAGGGTCTTGCCCTGCTTCGCGCGTTCCAGCACGATCCCCCACTCGCGGTCGAACTCGGCAACCAACGACGAGGACAAGCGCGCGCGAATCGCTTCCGGGTCCGCGGCGGGTGGGACCGGAGCACCGCCCGGCTCAGGTACGGCGGGGGACACCATGGCCACACCATAGCCACCGACACCGACGTTTCCACCTCGCCGCGGCAACACCGTGGCCAGCCGCCGCCGATGCGTGGGTAGTCGCTGTCCTCGAACTCTGGTGGAGTCGACCTAGAACTCGTTGCTGTGGACGGCCGAGGTGAAGGCGGCCCATTCGGCGGGGGTGAAGACCAGGATGGGGCTGTCCGGGCCGAGTTTGCTGTCGCGCACGCCGATCCAGCCGGGGAGTTCGTCGGTGATCTCGACGCAGTTGTTGGCGCCCTCGGAGTAGCTGGACTTGCGCCAGGTTGCGGCTTGGTTGAGTGAGGCCAGCGCGTCTTGGTGTGTCACGGGAGCTCCTCCAGCCGGCGGCGGATCATCGCCTGTGACTCTTCCGGGTGACAGGCGAGGTCGTGCAATCGGGTGAGCGTGTTGCGGTAACGCAGCACCTCGGTCGGGTCCTCATAGTAGCTGCCCCGGATGCGGCCGTCGGCGTATCCGACAGCGGGTGCCCCGGCCAGGTCCGGGAACGACAAGATGCTGAATGTGCCGTCCAGGCCCGCGTGCGGCCGGGCGGCCAGCGGCAGGACCAGGATGGTGATGTTCGGCCGCGAGGCGAGCTTGAGCAGATACCGCAGCTGTTCCGACATGATCGCCGGGTCGCCGGCGGACCCGTGCAGCACCGACTCGTCGAGCACCGACCACACCGTGGGAGGAGGCTCGCTGGTGCGGGTCAGCACCTCCTGGCGGGCCAGTCGCAGGTTGATCCGCCGCCCGATCTCGTCCTCGGCGAGGTCCGCCTCGACGGCCCGGATGACCGCCTCCATGTAGCGCGGCGTCTGGAACAGACCGGGCACGACCTGCGCGTCATAGCTCTCGATCTGGCTGGCTGCGGTCTCCAGACCCAGATAGAGGTCGAACCAGGGCGGCACGGTCCCGGCGAACGGCAGCCACCAGTCCTTGCCGCGCCGGCAGGCGGTGAGCAGGTCGACGAACGGCGGTATGCGTTCCCCGACGCCGTAGAAGTCGAGCAGCACCTCCAGCTCGGCGCGCGGCGGCAGGCTGCGCCCGGACTCCAGGTGCGAGATGTGCGACAGCGAGCAGCCCAACCGCTCGGCGGACTGCTTGAGCGTCCAGCCGGCGTCCTTGCGGAGCCGGCCCAGCTCCAGCGCTATGTACCAGCGAAGCACGGTCGGTGAGGTAGCCACGCGCACCTACTCTCTGACGTAGAATCTTACGGACGAAGTTCTGGACTTCGTATAGTTTTACATGTTACGGTCGTTCTTGCTGCACTGATATCTCGTATGTGCAGCATAGCTGTAAGGGGACGGCAGATGGATGTACCGGCGCTGGTGTCGCTGCTGGAATGGCCGTCCGGGCACCGGCCGGTGCTGGCCGCGACGCTCGGCCCAGGCCCTCGGCCGCCGGCCCGCATCGCGGCGGCGGTCCTCGCGGGCTTGGGCGACGGAGCCACCGAGCTGGTGTTGAGCCGGCGGATGACCAGGGGGCACGCGGATCCGGCGCACCGGGTGTTGAGCGCCGCGCTGTCGCGGGGCCGGTCGGTGCTGGTACATCTGGTCGACCGCACCGCCCACGCTCGCCGCGTCCTGCTGGACGCCTCGGCCCGGCACCTCGCCTCGGCCGTCGCGCTGGTCCGAGGGCCGCGCGACACGGTGGGCGGGTTCGTCGCCCAGCTGGCCGGCGAGGGTTGGAGCGCCGCGGTGGTGCTGCGGTGAGCCACCGTGACGAGCTGTGGATGACCTGCGTGACCGATGGGCGCGACCACCTGGTCGCCGAGGATGCGCTGGAAGCCGGCCGCCGCACCGGTCGCTACCAGGCGTTGTGCGAGCACGAGATCATCCCGGCCTCTTTGACGTCGCCACCCGGCCCTACCTGCGCGGACTGCGCCCAGCGCAGCGACCGGCTTCCGGCCGCCGCGCGCCGAGGGACCCGAGCTGGCCGGGCCGTTGATCTGCTCCGTGGCCGACTGGCCGCGCGGAGGCCCCGGTGACCGGACCGGTGGTGGTGCGAATCCTCCTCGAAGATCGCCACCGGCGCCTCGACACGCTCGGCGCCGGCGTGTTCCCCGACGAGCGCTCGGCGACCGGGTGGGCGCGGCAACAGCTGGAACAGCTGCGTTGGAACGGTGTGTCGGGCCATGTCGACGAGTGCTACCTGGCGCGGGTCGTACTGCCCGACGGCCGGACGCGCACCGGCTACCTCTACGAGAAGACAGCCGCTGTCGACTGGGAAACGGCGTAGCGGCCCCTCGGTGAGCGGCCTCTTTCGGGCGCGCGGTCCGCCGACAGCCTCATTCGCGGCGATCCACCGCCGCGGTGGCGTAACCCGTCCGGGGTTGCGGTAGGCGGGGTTTCGCGGTTTCGCCACGAATGGGCGGCCGTGTTGCCTACCCTCTGGGCCATGTGCATGCGGAGGGGGATTGGCCGATGACGGTGACCGCCGACCAGCTCGTGGTCTCCGACGACGGTCCCGGCGAGTTCGAGGGCGCCGGGATCGTCTCGGATTTCAGCGATCTCGAGCAGTCGAGCACCCTGGCGCAAGGCACGCTCAACGGCACGGCCGCCGCGATCAGCTACCTCGGGTTTGTGAAAGACCCGTTCCAGACCGCTCTGTCCGCCGGTGTCGGCTGGGTCATCGAGCACGTCGGCTTCCTGCGTGAACCGCTGGACATGCTGGCCGGCAACCCTGGCGCGATCGAGGCGCACGCGAAGACCTGGCAGCACGTCGCCAAGCAGCTGGGCAGCACCGCCCAGCAGCGCGCGGACAGCGCCACCTCGCTGACCAGCTGGCAGGGCGAGGCCAGCGCCGCCTATCGGAGCGCCGCGGCCCAGCAGGCGCAGAAGATCGCGGAGGCTTCCAGGGCAGCCAACGAGCTGTCCCGCGAGGTGCTCAGCGCCGGCGCGCTCGTGGGCACGGTGCGCTCGACCATCCGGGACGCGATCGCCGACTTCATCGCCGAGACGGTCGAGCATGCCCTCGTGGCGCTGGCCGCCGCCCCGCTGACCTTGACCGCCACGCTCGACGCGTTCGTGGTGGAACTGGTCGCCAAGGCGAGCGCGCTCGCCGGCAAGATCATCAGCAAGATTTCTGAGTTGATGAAGAGCCTGGCCAAGTCCGGCACGGTGCTGGAGGGGCTCGCCGGCAGGATGGGCGAGCTGGCCGAGAGCCTCGGGAAGGTGGGCGAGAAAGCGACGCCGATGGTGGACGGCGCCGTTGGCGCGGTCAAGGAGATCGCCCAGGAGCAGATCAAGGACATGGCCAAGCCGGGTGGGCTGCCGAAGGACCTTGGCATCGAGGTCGCGAAGCAGTCGGCGGATGTGGGCGCCACCGAGTCGGAATGGGTACCGCTGTGAGCCGGCCGTTAGCGAGCCCGGGACTGACCGGCCGGTGGCTGCGCGCGCTGCCGAGGCTGTGCGCGGTATGCGCGGGCCTGCTGGTGCTGAACCTGGGCTGCGTACTGATGACCAAGGGGCTCGACAGCTGGTCGCTGACCCTGGTGAAGTCGCTCGCGATCACCGTGGGGCTCCCGATCATCGGCCTGGTGCTGCTGCGCTGGGACCCGAACCGGTGGTTCAACATCGGGGTCGGGACCGGGTTCTTCGCCGCCGCTGTCGTGGTCATGGCCGCGCACCCGCAACGACACGGGCCGCCAGGGTGGGTCCCGGTCATGCTGGCGGTCGGAGCGCTTGTCGGCTGGCCTGTCGGTCTGGCTTTCCGCCATGCCGGTCGGATGTGGCTGGACCCGCTGGACACCGATCTCGCCGAGCGACCGATCAGGCTGCTGATCCGGCTGGACCACAGCGCCGGTCGCCTCACGGTGCACCCGAGTGGGCTGCGTTTTGCTGTCGAGCCGGCCAACGAGTTCGTGGTCGCGGCCGAACCGGACGCGGCGGCGCTGTTGCGCTGGGCGCAGATAGCCCGGGTGGAGAGCGGTGTGCTCCAGGTGGGTGCGAGGGCCGGCCGCGCGTTGCGCGTGGTGCTCGCCTCCGGCGGCCAGGTGATCGTGCCCACCGCGCAGGCCGATCCGCTCGCGGCGATCTGCGCCGTTCGGTCCCGCGCCATGACCCAGAGCCCGGCCACCGTTGCGCTCAAGGTGCGGCTCGCGTTCGCGGAGATCTATGCCCGCAACCCGCGTACGAGCGTCCGGCTGCCGTTCATGGCCGGGCAGGCACTGGTTGGCTGTATTGCGCTGTGGCGGATGGCAACCACGCCGGTCGGCGGCACCGTGTGGCTGGTCCTGGCCGGGGCCATGCTGGTGATGCTCGTACAGCAGTGCCGCGAGGTGCGGTCGATGATGCTCGAGCTGACCCGGATGCGGGAGGAGGCCGAGGCGAACGCCGGCCGCGCGCCGAGCGTTGCCGCTCCGCCAGGGTGGCGGGCCGACCCGGCGCAGGCCTCCTACCAGCGGCCGCTGTACAACTGAGCCGCTCATCACGTCCGCCGTCTGCCCCCTCGGGGTGGGCGGCGGAAGTGCGTGTGAGCAATTTTTTCGTTTTGCCACGGACGGCGGGGGTTCTTCCTACCCTTGTGCGCATGGATGGCACAGAGTGGCTGCGCGACTACCAACAGCGGGTCGCGCACATCGGGCAGCGGGCCAAGCAGGCTCAGGACGCGCTCGCCGGGTTGACGGCGACGGCGAGCAGCGCGTCCGGCGTGGTGACCGTGACGGTCAACGCGGCAGGGGCGCTGACCCGGATCAGCTTCACCGAGCAGTCCGAGGAGCTCAGCCGTCCCCGGCTGGCAGAGGCGGTGCTGGAGGCCAGCCGCAAGGCGCACGCCGAGGTGGCCCGGCGCTCGGCCGACGCGCTACGCCCGGTGGTCGGAGGCACCGCGACCGAGCGGTACCTCACCGGGCAGTTGCCGCGCGAACCGGCGGCCGGCTCGGCCGAGTGGGAACAGCAGGTCCGGCGATGAACGGCGGGTACACGCTGCGGTCCGAGGACCTGTTGGCGCACGCGGCCGAGGTCGGCCAGATCGCCGGTGACATGCGGACGGTGGCGCAGGCCGCCCAGCCACTTCCGCAGGGTGCCTACGGGGTGATCGGTCAGCTGTTCACCGGGCAGGTGATGACCGCCGACCAGTCGGTGTCCGACTCGGTGGGCGGTCTCGGCCGGGACGTCACCGATCATGAGCAGGCGTTGCGCGCCGTGCTGGCCGCCTACCAGGAGCACGAGACCAGCACCGCGAACGGCTTCGCCGAGCTGCACCCGGGCGACGAGGGGAGCGCCGCCGGGCCCACCGCTCCGGCCGGTAGCGCCGTCGCCGGCGGGCCGGGGGGTGGCGGCACGAGTTCTGGTGAGCCTGTTGGCGTGGGCGGCGAACAGGCGGAAGACTCCGCGCCGCCGCCCGGAAGCGTCAGCAATGCCCTGGACGACAAGTTCAGCGGTGGTTCGGACAGCGGTGGTTCGGACAGCCGCCATGGACAGCACGGTTCGTCCGGCGAGCACGGCGGACCCGGACACACCTCGTCCGACCGGGACTCCCTGGAGCACAAGCAGGCAGGCGTGGACCACCGGTTGGACGAGCTGGACGAGCGGGAAGCGAAGCTCGACCACGAGCACGACCGGTTGGAGCACCAGCTCGACCGGCACGACCTGAGTCACCACCAGCGGGAGAAGCTGGAACATCAGCTGCACGACGTCGAGCACCAGCGGGACGTGCTCCAGCACGAGCAGCACCAGCTGCGCCACGAGGCCGCGCGGCCGCGGCACGAATCGGCGCAGCCGCGCCATCATCAGGACGGCGTGCCGCCCCTCGGTGACCACGCGGTCGCCGACGATCCGGGCAGTCACGGCAAGCCGGTCAGCCAGCCGCCCGCGCCAGCCGTCCCGTCCCAGCCGCCCGTCCCGGGCGCGCCCCCCGTCACCGAGGAGCAGCCGCCGCACGTACCGGACGAGCCGCTGACCCCGGCGCCACCCTCGGACACCGCGCCGGGCGGTCCGGTGCCGTCCGATCCCGACACGCCGATGATCAGCGTCTGACGACCGGCCGTCGCGCGTGGTCAAATAGCCGCCGACGGGGGACACACGCCGAGCGGTTACCGGGGATCGTCGGTGCTCGCGGCTAGGGTGGCGCGGTGGGTATCCCGACTTCGGTGTGGTTCGTCATCGCCGCGGTCGCGTTCGTGCTCGGGCTGCTGATGCTGCGAGCTTCGCGGCAGGCTGGCGGCGCACAGCCGCGCGACCGGCGGCGCTGGGCGCAACAGAAGGAATGGGAGTACCTGGACAGCGATCCGGTGCTACCCAGCCGCTGGCGCTACGGCACCATCCACCAGGGCGGTCCGGGGGTGGCCCGCAACCTGGTGACCGGCTCGGTACCGACCGCCGAGGGCCGGCGCCTGGTGTACGTGTTCGATCACGAGCAGGCCGGCCGGCTCACCTCGGTGGTGGCCGCCGTGCAGCGGCGTTCCGCCATGAAGGGCGCGTTCGAGCTGCGGCTGCCGTCCGCGCCGCTGCCCGATGACGCCGGCCTGGACCTGTTGGAGCCGGTCGGCGAGCGGTACGCGTTCGTCTCCGACGCCGCCGCGATCCGGCCACTGATCACTCCCAGGCTGGTGCGCGCCGCGGACGCGGTCGGCGACGACATCGAGCTGTTATGGGCCGAGGACTCCTGGGTGCTCTGCGCCGCCCCGTTGGACTACGCCCCCGAACAGCTGCAGGACCTGTTGGACCAGCTGATCGAGGTGGCCGCCGCGCTGGAGGAGGCGGCACGGGGCAGCGCAGGGCCCGGTGGACCCTCGGGCTCGTCGGCCGCCGGCTGGGTCCGGTCCCTCTCCTCGGTACCCAAGCCGGGACGGACCGAGCAACGCTCCGCCTCGGGGTCCGAGCCGGCCAAGGAGCCCGGTTCGGACGGTACCCGAGCGGATACTCCGAAGTCGGCAGACGACAGCGACGAGCCAGCGGACAACAATTCCCGTTCCTGAGCCGACCGGACAAGGAAAGAAGTGGGTATGCCAGAGAGCGCACTGGTCACCGGTGCCACCGCGGGCCTCGGCGCCGCCTTCGCCCGGCGGCTGGCCGGGGAGTACCAGCGGCTGGTGCTGGTGGCCCGCAACGCCGAGCGGCTGGAGCAGCTCGCCGTCGAGCTGCGCGGCAGGCACAACATCGAGGTCGAGGTGCTGCCAGCCGACCTTGCCGACGCACAGGCGCGCGCCACCGTGGAGAAGCGGGTGGCGCAGGGGTTGGACCTGTTGGTGAACAACGCCGGCCTCGGGTTGTCCGGCTCGTACGTCGAGCAGGACGTCGAGACGCTGCAGAGCCAGCTGGACGTCAACGTCACCAGCGTGCTGCGGCTGACCCACGCCGCGCTGCCGCCGATGATCGCGCTCGGCTCCGGCGCGGTGCTCAACGTGTCCAGCATCGCCGGGTTCGTCAGCGGCCGCAGCGTCACCTACAGCGCGAGCAAGGCCTGGGTGACCACCTACAGTGAGGGGCTGGCCAGCGCGCTGGACGGCACCGGCGTACGGGTGATGGCGCTGTGCCCGGGGTTCATCCGCACCGAGTTCCACGAGCGCGCCGGCATGCAGGTCGGTGAGCGCACCGGCCCGCTGTGGCTGGACGCCGACCGGGTGGTGTCCGACGGCCTTGCCGACCTGGCGCGCGGGCGGGTGGTGTCGGTACCCAGCCTGGTGTACCAGGCGGTGACCAGCGTGATCGACGTGACGCCCCGGCCGGTGGTGCGCGCGCTGTCCAAGTACTTCGACCGGAGCGGCTGGTGAGCTCTTCGCCCGACCGGGACCGCGAGGAGCTGGCGAGGCTGGTCCGCGACCTGGCGGTGGTGCACGGCAAGGTCACGCTGTCCTCCGGGATGGAGGCGGACTACTACGTCGACCTGCGCCGGGCCACCCTGCACCACCGGGCGGCGCCGCTGATCGGGCGGCTGATGCGGGTGCTCACCGCCGACTGGGCGTACGAGGCGGTCGGCGGGCTGACCCTCGGCGCCGACCCGGTGGCCACCTCGGTGCTGCACTCGGCGGCCGCCGACGGTGTGCCGATCGATGCGTTCGTGGTGCGCAAGGACACCAAGAAGCACGGCATGCAGCGGCTGGTGGAGGGCCCGGACATCGCCGGCCGCCCGGTGCTGGTGGTGGAGGACACCTCGACCACCGGCGGCTCGGTGCTGACCGCCGTCCGTTCGGTGCGCGAGGCCGGGGCTGAGATCGTCGGCGTGGCCACCGTGGTGGACCGGGACACCGGCGCCCGCCAGGCCATCGAGGCGGAGGGCCTGCCCTACCGCGCGGTGCTCGGCCTCGCAGACCTGGACCTGCCGTCCTGACCGTGCCCCCCGAGCTCCCGGTCGATCGGCCAGGGCCCACCGAGTGGACCGCCGGCGAGCCGGTCGGCGTCGGACCGTGGCCCGGTGGCCCCGAGGCCTGGCCCACCGACCCCCGCTACGACCCGGAGCTGCTGGCGCAGGGCGACCGGCGCAACGTGGTGGACGCCTACCGGTACTGGCGCCGCCCGGCGATCGTGGCCGACATCGACGCCCGCCGGCACCCGTTCCACGTGGCCATCGAGAACTTCGGGCACGACCACAACATCGGCACCGTGGTGCGCACCGCCAACGCGTTCGCCGCCGCTGCCGTGCACATCGTCGGCCGGTCCCGCTGGAACCGCCGGGGCGCCATGGTCACCGACCGCTACCAGCACCTGCTGCACCACCCCACGGTCGCCGAGCTGCTGGCCTACGCCGAGGAACAGGGTCTGACGGTGGTCGCGGTGGACAACTCACCCGGCTCGGTCCGCCTGGAGCGCGCCTCGCTGCCCCGCGAGTGCCTGCTGCTGTTCGGCCAGGAAGGCCCCGGAGTGTCCGCCGAGGGCCGGGACGCCGCCGCCCTGACCGTGTCGATAGCCCAGTTCGGCTCCACCCGCTCCATCAACGCCGGAGTAGCCGCCGGCATAGCCATGCACACCTGGATCCGCCAACACGCCGACCTCACCACCGCCTGGTAGCCCCGCCCCGGCGAGCCCCGCGCGCACCCTTCCCGACGGCACACAGCGAGTGGTCGCCGCACACAGGGCCGGGTGTGTGTGCCGCGCCCACTGGCTGTGTGCGGTCGGCTCGGGCCGCCCCGGACGCGGCTGCCGCGCTCTCAGCGGCGGCGGATATGCGCTAGAACGATCTATCTAGTGCACGCTAGAGTGCTGCCATGGCAGACAGCATTCGGTTCCGGCCGCGACGAGGGCCGCGTCGGGCGGCGGCGTTGCTTTCCCCCGGCGGTGCGGCGGCCGGTCAGATCGCGCTGGAGCGGGGCGCCGGTGCACGGCTGGCCCGGCTGCGCGCGGCAGCCGCCGACCGGGTGCGCCAGCGGCGCGCGCCCACCCGGCCGGTGATGCGTGCACTGGTCGCCACCGCGCCGGGGCGGTTGGCCTGGCGAGACGTGCCCGCGCCGGCGCCGCCCGGCCCCGGCGCCGCGGTGGTCCGGCCGATCGCGGTGGCCACCTGCGACATGGACCGGCCGCTGGTGCTGGGCGCCACTCCTTTCCCGCTGCCGCTGGCGCTCGGGCACGAGTGCGTCGCTGAGGTGCTGACCGTCGGGGACGGCGTGCGGACCGTGCGGCAGGGGCAGCGGGTGGTGGTGCCGTTCCAGATCAGCTGCGGGGAGTGCGTGGCATGCCGCGCGGGGTGGACCAGCAACTGCCGGGCGGTGCCGCCGATCTCGATGTACGGCTTCGGGGTGGGCGGCGGGCACTGGGGTGGCACGCTGGCCGACCAGCTTGCCGTGCCGTTCGCCGACGCCATGCTGGTGCCGCTGCCGGACGGCATCGACCCGGTCGCGGCGGCCAGCGTGGCGGACACCGTCTGCGACGGCTACCGGCACGCGGGTGCGCACCTGCCGGGGCTGCTGGCCCGCGACCCGGACACCGAGGTGCTCATCGTCGCCGGGCTGGACCGGCGGCCGATCTTCAGCGCGAGCGTGCCGCTGTACTGCGGGTCGGCCGCCCTGGCGCTGGGCGCGCGGCGGGTGCGGCTGGTGGACAGCAGGGCGCACGTGCGGCGGGCGGCCGAGGGGCTGGGCATCGAGGCGCTGGACCCGAAGGCGCTGCGCCGGCTGCGCCCTGCCGCGCTGGTGGTGGCCGCCAGTGCGTCGCCCGAGGGCATGTGGGCGGCATTGAACAAAACCGCGCCGGACGGGGTGTGCAGCAGCGTCGGCGGGCTGCACCGGGTCGGCCGGGTGCCGCTGGCCCGGCTCTACGGGCGCAACGCCAGCTTCCACGTAGGCCGGACGAACGCTCGCGCGCTGATCCCGGAGGTGCTGGAGCTGATGGCGTCCGGCCGGTTCCACCCGGAGCTGGTGATCTCCGCCGAGGGCTCGCTGGACGACGCGCCCCGGCTGCTCGACGCGCACTACCGGACCGCCGACATCAAGACGATCCTGCGCGCCTGACTCGCCCGCCGCCGAGGAAGCCGCCGGAGGAAGCTCAGCCGGTGGGCGGCTTCCAGTGCGGGTCGCGGCCGGAAAGGCCCAGCAGCCGGTCGAGCGCCGGGGCGTCCGGGGACACCGGGAGCCGGGGACCGAACGTCTTGCCCTCACCCTGGTAGTCGTCGCTGAGCATCTCCGGGGCGAACTCCAACGTCTCTTCCACCCCAGGCGGGTCCCAGGCCTGGCCAGTGGCGCTAGCCAAGTCCCACCCGTGCACCTGGTACTCCCAGAGGATCATGCTCAGCGCCACCTCGCCGGGCATGGCGGCCTCACCGAGCGACAGTGGCCGCTCGGCCGCGCCGGCGCGCAACGCCGCGTCCAGCTGGTCGGCGGCGGCGCGCACCGCCGCCGCCGGGTCGGCCGGGGCGGTGTAGTCGGAAAGGTCGGCGCGCGGCGCACGCCCTTGCGGGTCGGCGAACCCGGCGGTGAAGGTGGTCAGCCAGCCGAGCACGTGTCCGCGCAGCTGCGCCACGTCGTAGTCGGTGCACGGCGTCGGGTCGTGGCGCTGCCGCTCGTCGATGCCGTCGAACAGCCGGGCGAGGTCGTCCAGCACAGCGCCAAGGTGCTCACGGGTGGAAGGGCTCATGCGGATCACCGTACGGGCCCGGGACAACGGCGCCTCCCGGCCTCGCACCGACGGCACACAGCCAGTAGTCGCCGCACATAGGGCCGAACATGTGTGCGGCGCCTACTCGCTGTGTGCGGTGCGGGCTGGTCAGCGCGAAACAGGCCCAGAAGAAACTGCCTCGTCGTCGACTGGCTTGCGCATCTCCTGGCGGTAGCGGTAGATGCCGTAGCCGGTGCCGAGCACGAAGAACAGGATGGAGCCGACGGTGGTGGCCTCGCGTACCCAGGGCAGCGCGTTGAGCAGCCCGGCACCGTAGTAGCCGGCCAGCAGCAGCGTCGGCACCCACAGCACCGCACCGAAGGTGTTGGCCACCAGGTAGCGGCGGCTGTTCATGCCGGCCGCCCCGGCGATCATCGGCGCCAGGGTGCGGATCCAGGGCAGCCAGCGGGCCACCGCGACCGCCCACATCCCCCACCGGTCGAAGAACCCCCGGGCCTTGTCCAGGTTGGCCCGGTTGAGGATCCGGCCGTCCTTGCGGGCCAAGATCTTGGTACCGGTGCGCCGGCCGACCAGGAAGCCGACCTGGTTACCGACCACCGCGGCCACCGTCGCGGCCAGCGCCAGCGTCCACGCGCTGCCCTCGTGGTGCCGCGCGGCCAGTACCACCCCGGCCGCGAACAGCAGCGAGTCGCCGGGCAGGAAAAGGCCGATGATGAACGCGCACTCCAGGAACACGAAGCACAGCACGATCACCCACACCGTGGTCGGCGCCGCGTGGTGCAGCAGCCCTTCGCCCTGCATGGGCCGGGGGCCCGCGCCGCCGTGGATCGCGGCGAGATGCCGGGTCGCCCTTTCCAGCGGGCGGTTCAAGGCGTCAACGATGCCGGCGGTGCCGCTGATGGCTGCCAGCATGGTGCTCACGATGCTCCAGAGTACGTGCGTCGGGAGCTTGATCGCTCACGGTGGACTGGCTGGTCGGCACGCTCAGTGACGGTCGTCGCTGAGCTCGGAACGCTGGTCGGTGCCGGTGCGCGGCTGGGCCGGGGCTCGGCGGGCCTTGAAGAACTCGATTGCGATCGGGATGAGCGAGATGAGCACCACCGCGGCCAGCATCAGCTCGATATGGTTGCGCACCACGGCGAATCCGCCAAGCCAGAAGCCCAGCAGGGTGACTCCCGCCGCCCACGCGATGCCGCCGAGCAGCGAGTAGGTCAGGTAACGGCGCGCATCCATCTTGCCGACACCGGCCATCACGGTCAGGAACGTGCGCACCACAGGCACAAAACGTCCGAGCACCACCGCGCGGTTCCCGTATCTCTCGAAGAACTCGTGCGTCTTCGTGACGTATTCCCGCTTGAACAGCCGTGAGTCCGGCCGGTGGAACACCGAGGGGCCGGCCGCTCGGCCGATCCAGTAGCCGGACACGTTGCCCAGCATCGCGCTGAGCACCAGCACCGTGCACAGCAGCCACAGCGGCGTGGCCATCACCCCGGTGGCCACGAACAACCCGGCGGTGAACAGCAGCGAGTCGCCGGGAAGGAAGAACCCGATGAGCAGGCCGCACTCCGCGAAGATGATCAGGCAGACCACCACGACGGCCCACGGCCCGAGGGTGGAGACCAGTGAGGTGATCAGGTAGCTCGGATCGAGCCAACGCGGGCCGAGGGCCAGCACGCTGGTTGTCGGCACGCTCGTAGCGAGAAGGCTCACGGAGAACCACGGTACCGGTCCGGGTGATCCCGCCTCGGGTCAGCCGGGTGAGCGCCGAAGGACGAACAGCTGACGATCCGGCATCGCCCCAGCCGAGCCCCAGCCGAGCCTCAGCCGAGCCCCAGGGACGACAGCAGGCCGGGGCTGAAGATCGAGACCAGTGCCAGGCCGCCGCCGGCCAGTGCGCCGACCAGCAGCGCGATCAACAACACCCAGGCGACCGGGAACGGCGCGGGCCTCGGCATCGGCCGCCGGCCGCCCCACTGGTCACCGCCGCGCTGTGCCTGGGCGCGCAACGCCTGGGACACCATCCGCTCGGGCTGCACCTCAGGCCTCCCGCCCGGCCGCGACCATCTGTTTCTGCATGGCGTCCAACGCCCTGCTGGCGGTCGACTTCACCGCTCCCCGGCTGATTCCGGTCACCTCGGAAATCTCCAGCTCGCTCATCCCGGCGTAGTAGCGCAGTACCAGTACCTCACGTTGCCGGTCGGGTAGCGAGCCGAGGGCGTCCACCACGGCCTGGTGCTCGGCGGACAGGATTGCCAGCGACTCGGCGGAGCGGGCGTTCACCTGGTGCGGCGGCACGTACTCGCGGGCGGTGCGCCGTCGGCGCAGCACCGAGCGGGAGCCGTTCACCACGGCGGTCCGCAGGTAGCCAAGCGCGGCGTACTCGTCGCGCAGCCCGGACCAGTTGCGGTGCAGCCCGGTGAAGGCCTCCTGCACCACGTCCTCCGCGGTGGCCGGCTCGTCGACCAACAGCGCGGCCAGCCGGACCAGCCGAATCCGGTGCGCGGTGTACAGGTCGGCCAGCGTCATCGGCGCGTCCGGTGCCGGACTGCTGGCGAGGATCTCCGGCGGCGGGGCCGTCCTTGGCAGCGGCTCGGTGCGGGACTGCGCCGGCAGCGGCGGGACCGCCTGCTGGCCCGAGGTGATCGTGGTGTCGATGCGGCGCTGCCGGGTCAGGGTCCGCTCGACGATCGCCTCGATGCTGTCCACTTTGTTACCAGTCATCGATTCCCCTTCCCGCCGGGCCCCCACACTCACCCGCGGAACTCTAGAGCTTCGGCTTCTGGCCCCGGCTGGCGGCGCCTTGCCGCACGGAGCATTGCCAACCCGCTCCGGTGCGTAATACTTGGCCGCGAGCGGCAACCGCCACACACTTGGAGCACAGGGGGTCCCACCATGCCCATTGCCTCACCCGAGGTCTACAACCAGATGCTGGACGCGGCGAAGGCCGGTGAATACGCCTTCCCCGCCATCAACGTGACGTCGTCGGAGACGCTCAACGCGGCGCTGCGCGGTTTCGCCGAGGCGGAGAGCGACGGCATCGTCCAAATGTCCACCGGGGGTACCGAGTTCCTCTCCGGCACCCGGGTGAAGGACATGGCGACCGGCGCGATCGCGCTGGCCGAGTTCGCGCACGTGGTGGCGGACAAGTACCCGGTCAACATCGCGCTGCACACCGACCACTGCCCGAAGGACAAACTGGACGGCCTGGTCCGGCCGCTGCTCGCGGTCAGCGCGGAGCGGGTGGCCCGAGGGGAGAACCCGCTGTTCCAGTCGCACATGTGGGACGGCTCGGCCATCGAGCTGCACGAGAACCTGGCCATCGCCGAGGAGCTGCTCGCGCAGGCCGCCAAGGCGAAGATCATCCTTGAGGTGGAGATCGGCGTGGTCGGCGGCGAGGAGGACGGCGTCGCGAACGAGATCAACGACAAGCTCTACACCACGCCCGGCGACTACGAGGCCACCCTGGAGGCGCTCGGCTCCGGCGAGAAGGGCCGGTACCTGCTGGCCGCGACGTTCGGCAACGTGCACGGCGTGTACAAGCCGGGCAACGTGAAGCTGCGCCCGGAGGTGCTCAAGCAGGGCCAGGAGGTGGCCATCGAGAAGCTGGGCCTTCCGGCTGGGTCCAAGCCGTTCGACCTGGTGTTCCACGGCGGCTCCGGCTCGATGCCGGAGGAAATCCAGCAGGCGGTGAGCTACGGCGTGGTCAAGATGAACGTGGACACCGACACCCAGTACGCGTTCACCCGCCCGATCGTGGCGCACATGTTCAGCAACTACGACGGCGTGCTGAAGATCGACGGCGAGGTGGGCAACAAGAAGCTCTACGACCCGCGCTCCTACCTCAAGGCCGCCGAGGTCGGCATGGCCGACCGGATCGTGCGAGCCTGCCAGAACCTGAACGCGGCCGGCCGCACCCTGCGCTAGCCCACGCCCGTGAGTGGAAGGTAACGCTATAGCGTTACCTTCCACTCACGAGTCCGGAGGACATATGAGCTTGCACGAGAACCTGCTCGGCCCGGGGCCGACGCTGCTGCCGGCCGAGCCGGAGGTGGACGCGGCGCTGGGAGCCGGCGACCCGACCGAGGTGGCCGCCGCGCACCCGGCGTCCAGCACGCCGTGGGCCGCGTTGGCCGAGCGTGCGCTGGACGCCGGTGAGCCGGTCACCGGGTACGCCTTCGCCCGCACCGGCTACCACCGCGGCCTCGACCGGCTGCGCAGGAACGGGTGGAAGGGTTTCGGGCCGGTGCCGTGGAGCCACCAGCCGAACCAGGGCTTCCTGCGCGCGCTGGCCGCGTTGGCCCGCGCCGCCGACGCGATCGGCGAGCAGGACGAGGCGACCCGCTGCCGGAATTTCCTCGCCGACTCCGACCCGGACGCCCCCGGCGCGCCCGGTCTCAGCTGACCCGGCGCAGCCACCCCGCTGAGCTGCGCAAAAGCGACAGTTCGGCGAACGCGCTGGGATACTCATCAGCCTCGCCAATTCGTTGGCTCGGCTCAGGTAGCCTCGGCATGTGCGGTTCGATGTAGCGGTGGCGGCGGATCCGTCGCTCACCCGTGTCGGAGCCCGAGGGTCCGAAGCGGGCCGCGAGGCAACTGCCCTGCTCGGAGGCCAGCCGCGTGACCCGCGGTCACCGCACTATGGAGACGGTCAATTCATTGCAGCTAAGGATGCCTTCGACAATGCAGGTCCCCCCGGCTTCGAAGTCCGCCGTGTTCGATGATGAACCGGCCCGCGACGGCGTAGCCAAGACAGGGCGTGCCGGCGTCAGAGCCGCCGACCGGACCGAGGCCAAGCGGTTGCTGGACGAGCTGTCGATCACCGTGAGTGGGGCGCCGTCGGCCGAGCTGCTCGTCGCGTGGGACGAGCTGATCGCGCAGACGGCGAACACCGATGTCGCGCAGCTGTCCGCCTGGGCGGCGGTGCGTCAGCACGCCGAGTACCAGCCGCTGTACCTGTTCACCACCTCAGGTCCGTGGCTGCTGGGCGGGGCGATGGTGCTGCGCCGGCACATCCGGGGCCTCGGCCACGTCGGCTACCTGCCGTACGGGCCGGTGCTGTCCGACGAGCTGCTGGTCACCAGGGCCACCGTGCGGCACCGGCTGGCCAACGCGCTGACCTCGATCGCCCGTTCGCACCTTGCGCTGTTCGTGCAGCCGCCGGACGGCGGAGAAGACATCACGCTCGACCTGATGCGCAACGGTTTCCGGTTCTCCTATGCCGGCATCGCGCCGGCCGCGACGATGCGTGTCGACCTCACCCAGACCGAGGACGAGCTGCTCGCCGGGCTGACGCGGCGGCTGCGCACCTGGACGAGGCAGTGGCCGCAGCGCGGCGTCAAGGTCCGGGTCGGTGACGCGCGGGACATCCCGACGCTGGCCCGGCTGGCCGCGCAGACCGCGAGCTACCAGGGCTTCACGCCGTTCCCCCGCGACTACCTGGAGGCCACCTACCAGGAGCTGCGCCCCGGTGGGCATGTGGTGCTGCTGGTCGGCGAGCTGGCCGGCACCCCGGTCGCCACCGAGCTGCTCACCGGCGCGGGCGGGGTACTGAAGAGCCGGATCACCGGGATGGACCGGACCTCGACGGAGGCCGCGAAGCTGAACGTGGCCAGCGCGATGATCTGGGAGGCCATCTGCTGGGGCAAGGCCAACGGGTACCGGGCCTACGACTTCGGCGGGCTGCGCCCCGAGTCGGTCGAAGTGCTGCGGGGCAGTCCGGGCCCGGTGGACCAGGACTCGCTGGTCGGCCCGGACCTGTTCAAGACCAAGTTCGGCGGCGAGGTGTCGGTGTACCCGCCCGCGGTGGAGCTGATCCCGTCCCGGATCGTGCGCACCGGCTACGACGTGCTTCGCCGGGGCGAGGGCGGCCAGAAGCTGCTCACCTTCGTGCGCGAGACACTGCGCGGTGGCCGCTGAGCGGGGAGTTACCGGGGTCCGTACCGGGAGAGGAACAGCTCGAACGCCGCGTCCACCTCGTCCCGCTGCCCGGTGGCCAGCAGATCCAGCAGCAGGCCCCTGACGACCGCGAGCCCGAGCCGCGCGGTGGTCCGGGCCTGTTCGCGGTCGTACCCGGCCTCGCTCAGGGTGGCCTCGCTCAGCGCCAGCCAGGACTCGACATCGCCGCGCAGCAGCCCGGCGGCCGGCTCCCGGCCCTGCAGCGCCTGGCCGTACAGCTCGAAGAACAGTCGGGCGTGCGGCGCCACCGCCGGGTCGGACACTCCCTGCCACAGCCGCAGGGACCGCTGCGCCGGGCCGAGCTCGGGGTCGGCCAGCAGCTGGCCCCACAGCTCCCGCTGGGACCGTTCCACCGCCTGCACCACCTCGGTGAACAGGCCTTCCTTCGAACCGAAGTGGTAGATCAACATTCGGTGGCTGGTGCCGAGAGCCTCGGCCAGCTCGCGCAGGCTCAGCTCGGTGATTCCCCGGGCGCCGAGGTAGTCGATCGCTGAGCGCAGCAGCCGCTCACGAGCCGGAGGCGCCGCCATGGCGTCATGCTAGTGCGGCGAAGTCGTGCCGAGGCAACGACGCCGTGTTGCCCGGTCCGGGTCGTTCGGCCAAGGCGGCCCGCGTTCGAGATCGACGCCGCGGCAGGATGGTCGATCGTGACGGAGAGCTTTCCACGACGCCACGCCCGTACCCGGCGATTCACCCTTGGCGTCCCGCGCGGCTTCAACATATCCGCTGACGGCACCGGGGTGCTGTTCCTGCGCAGCCGCGCCGGCACCGATCCGGTGACCTGCCTGTGGTCGCTGGACCTGCGCAGCGGCCAGGAACGGCTGGTCGCCGACCCCCTGGAGCTGGCCGGCGCCGGTGACCCCGCGCGGCTGCCGCCCGAGGAGCGGGCCCGGCGCGAGCGCAGCAGGGAACAGGCCGGCGGCATCGTCGGCTACAGCACCGACTCCGGGCACACCGTCGCCGCGTTCGCCCTGGACGGCGTGCTCTACCTGGCCGACCTGACCGGCACCGAGCCGCCCCGCCCGGTCAGCACCCCGCCCGGCGTGATCGACCCGCGCCCGGACCCGGCCGGCAACCGGGTGGCCTACGTCAGCGGCGGCGCGCTGTGGCTCTACGACCGGGCCACCGGCACGTCCACCGCGCTGGCCGAGCCGGAGTCGGACACGGTGCGCTACGGCCTCGCCGACTTCGTGGCCGCCGAGGAGATGGGCCGGATGACCGGCTACTGGTGGTCGCCGTCCGGGGACACCGTGCTGGTCGCCAGGGTGGACGACGCGGCGGTGCATCGCTGGCACTTTGCCGACCCTGCCAACCCGGACCGCCCGGCCACCGACCTGGCCTACCCGGCGGCGGGCACACCCAACGCGGTGACCGAGCTGTACCTGCTCGAGCAGACCGGCACCCGGCGCAAGCTCGAATGGCCCGGTGAGTACCTGGCCGATGTGAGCTGGGACGAGGTCGACCTGCTGCTGACCGTGCAGCCAAGGGACCAGCGCAGCCTGACGGTGCTGCGGGTGGACCCGGCCAGCGGCGCGACCACCGAACTGGCGCGAAACGTCGACCCGGCATGGGTGGACATCGTGCCCGGGGTGCCGGCGCACCTTGGCAACGGGAAGCTGGTGTGGACTCGGGACGGCGGCGTCGACACCGGCTCTGGTTCCGCTGCCGGCGCCGGTTCCGGCTCGGGTGCTGATTCCGGTTCTGTCGGGCAGGACTCGCGCCGGCTGGTGATCGGCGGGGAGCCGGTGACCCCGCCCAGCCTTCGGGTGCGCTCGGTGCTGGACGTGGACGGCGACACCGTGCTGTTCACCGCCAGCGAGGACCCGACCGAGGTGCGGCTGTGGACCTACCGCCCTGGCGACGGGCTGAGCTGCCTGACCCCGGAGCCCGGCGTGTACGGCGGCCGGCGCGGCGGCGGCACCACGGTGATCACCGCGCAGACCCTCGAACAGGACGGCGTCACGGTGGCGGTGCACCCGGCGGCCGGTCCCTCGGTGCCGATCGCCTCGCTGGCCGCCCTCTCGGAGCTGCCGCTGCGGCTGTCGCTAGCTGCTACCTCGTCGACCTCGGCGGGGCCGCGCACCGCGGTGCTGCTGCCGAACGGGCACCGCGCCGGCGAGCGGCTGCCGGTCCTGATGGATCCGTACGGCGGGCCGCACGCGCAGCGTGTGCTGTCCGCGCGGGCGGCATACCGGACGAGCCAGTGGCTCGCCGACCAGGGCTTCGCCGTGGTGGTGGCGGACGGCCGTGGCACCCCGGGGCGCGGCGGCGGCTACGAGCGCGCGGTGCTCGGCGACCTGGCCACCCCGGTGCTGGCGGACCAGGTGGCCGCCCTGGAGCTGGCCGCGGCGGCGCACCCGGAGCTGGACACCGGCCGGGTGGCGATCCGGGGCTGGTCGTTCGGCGGCTACCTGGCCGCGCTCGCGGTGCTGCGCCGGCCGGACGTGTTCCACGCCGCGGTGGCCGGCGCCCCGGTGACCGACTGGTCGCTCTACGACACGCACTACACCGAGCGCTACCTCGGCGACCCGAACCTCGAGCCTGAGGCCTACCGGCGCTCCTCGCTGCTGGCCGACGCGCCGAAGCTGACCCGCCCGTTGCTGCTGATCCACGGCCTCGCCGACGACAACGTGGTCGCCGCGCACACCCTGCGGCTGTCCTCGGCCCTACTGGCCGCCGGCCGCCCGCACAGCGTCCTCCCGCTGTCCGGCGTCACCCACATGACTCCGCAGGAGGAAGTCGCGGAAAACCTCCTCCTGCTACAGATCGACTTCCTGCGCTCCGCCCTCGTGAGTGAAAAGTAACGCTATAGCGTTACTTTTCACTCACGAGGCCGCAGGCCATTGCCTGACGTGGCGGTCGCGGGCGGCGGCTAGGCCGGTCAGGGCTTGGGGGAGTAGGAGGGCGGCCAGGAGTAGGAGGGGGATGGTCCAGCCGGCGGTGAGGTCGTGCAGTGCGCCCAGGGCGAATGGGCCGGTGGCGGCGAGCAGGTAGCCGTAGCTCTGCGCCATGCTGGAGAGCTGGGCGGCGTGGCGGGTGTCCGGGGCGCGTTGCACGATAAACAGCAGCGCGAGGCTGATCGCGGAACCGGTGGCGATGCCCAGCAGCGTCACCCACAGGTACACACCGGCGATCGGAGCGACCAGCAGCCCGGCCAGCGCGAGCAGATGCGACCCGACACCGGCCAGCACCAACAGCCCCGCTGGTATGCCCCGCCCGGCCAGCCGGGGCGCCAGGAACGCCGCGCCGATGCTGACCACGTTCCACACCGACAGCATCGCGCCGGCCAGCCCGCCGCTCATCCCCGCGCTGACCAGCACGGTCGGCAGCCACGCGGCGAGCGTGTAGAAGCTGAGCGACTGCAGGCCCATGTACCCGGTGACCGCCCAGGCCAGCGGGCTGCGCCACAGCCCGCGCGCCGGGTGCGCCTGCGCCGAGGCTTCCTCGGCGCGCACCCGGGTGTGCCGGCGCACCTGGGGCAGCCAGACCACGATGGCCACCACGGCCAGCAGCCCCCACAGACCCAGCGCCGGCCGCCAGCCCAGCCCGGTCACCTGGGTCAGCGGCAGCGTCAACCCGGCCGCCAGCGCCGGCCCGCCGGACAGTGTCATGGTGTACAGCCCGGTCATCGCGGCGATCCGGCCGGGGAAGTCCCGCTTGACCACACTCGGGATCAGCACGTTCGCCACCGCGATGCCGGTGCCGATCAGCACCGTGCCGCCGAACAACGCCACCGGCCACGGCGCCAGCCGCACCAGGTCGCCGACCAGGATCACCAGCATCGCGGCCAGCAGCGCCGGCTCGATGCCCAGCCGCCTGCCCAGCACCGGGGCGAACGGCGCGAGCAGCCCGAAACACAGCACCGGCACCGTGGTCAGCAGACCGGCCTCGGTGGCCGACATGCCGGTGTCCGCGCGGATGACCTGCAGCAACGGCGCGATCGCGACCACGAGCGGCCGCAGGTTCAGCGCCAGCAGAATGACCCCGACGGCCAGCCACACCTCGCCGCGCCGGCTCCTTGCCGCTTGCACCGCGCAGCTCGTCGCTTGGCTCATCGGGTGTCGTCCCGCTCGCCGGCGAAACCCTCGACGGCGGTCGCGGCATCGGTGTCGGCGGCCTGCAGCAGGTGGATCGCCTCGACGGTCTCGCCGATGTAGTCCTGCACGCAGCGGCGTGCCGCGTCCGCGTCGCCGGCCTCGATGGCGTCGACCAGCGCGGCGTGCGCGGCTCGCTGGTAGCGCCGCTGGTCGGACAGCGGCGCGTTCATGATCGTGTGCAGCGTGGCCCGCAGGCTCTCGGTGAGGTGGCCGTAGAGGTCGGCCAGCATGCCGTTGTGCGCGGCGGCGACCGTCCGCCGGTGGAACTCCAGGTCGGCGGCGATCAGCTTCTCCTGGTCGCCCTGCGCCAAGGCGGCCTCCCGCTGGGCCAGCGCGTCGCGCAGCCCGGCGATGTCGGCCGGGGTGCGGCGCTCGGCTGCCAGCCGGGCGGCGTCGCGCTCCAGGCTGGTGCGCACCTCGAGGGCCTCAAGGTGCCCGGCCCGGCGGCACCGGCGCCGCATCGCGGCACCGAGGTCGTTGTCCGCGCGCACATAGGTGCCGTCGCCCTGGCGCGCCTCCAGCATCCCGCTGTGCACCAGGGCTCGCACGGCCTCCCGGACGGTGTTGCGGCCCACTCCGAGGCTGTCCACCAGTACCGGTTCGGCCGGAATTCTCTCGCCGACCGGCCACTCCCCGGACTCGATCAACGAGCGCAGCGCCTCGATCACCCGAGCGACAAGGCTGGCCCGCTCCATACTCTGCAGCGGCACGGCTCACCCCTTTCGGGGCGAACCTAACATCCCATGTTTGACACATGGGATGGATGGGAGGCGGGTCACCGGGGGTATTCGCGGGCTCGTTCCGGGCTCGATTAGCGTGCGGAGGGCCCAACAGTGCTAGCTAACTGCTTGCTAGAGTGAGCAGTTCGAGGCGCCCTACCGGGTGCCACGATTGGAGGCGAGTTGCTGATGGAGTTCGACGAACCCCCAAGTACCAGGCCAGGGGCGGTCAGCACGCTGGAGCGCGCCCAGGCGGACACTCCGCTGGTCGCCAAGCTGGTGCCGGTCGCCACCTGGGCATTGACCGTGACGGTGGCCACCGCCGGTGCGGCCGGTATCGCGGTCGCCGTGACCACCGCGCCTTGGTGGCTGGCCGCGTTCGCGGTGCTGCTGTTGCCCGTCGCGGTGCTCGGGCTGGGCACCGCGATCCGGATCGGCGGTGAGCTCGCGCTCGCCGTCACCGGTATGTCGCGGGACGTCGCGCGGATCGCCGACCGGCTGCCCCAGCTGGCCGACACGGTGGACGACGTGGCCAGCGAGATGCCGAGGCTGGGCTTCCTGCGGGTGCTCTCCGGCCGCTGACCAGCGGTCCCGACCTGGTCCAGACGGGCGCGCCTGGCCGAGGCGCCCCCGGTCGGGGGGCCGTCCGGTCAGCCGTCGCCGTGCTCCATTCGGTTGCGCAGCGCCGAGATGGCGCCGATCAGCATCTCGAGGCCGAACTCGAAGTCGGCGTCGTGGTCGTGCTCCACCAGCATCGGCAGCAGCCGGCGGGTGTGCGGCAGCTCGGCGCTGTCCAACGCGGCGGTGAAGGCGGCAAGGTCACTGGAGCGCCGGTCGGCGGAGGACTCCCGCACCAGGCTGCCGAGCACGAACGACTCGAAGGTGCGCACCAGGCGGACCGCGACGTGGTTGTCGAAGCCCGCCTTGCGCACCGCGCCGAGCACCAGCTCCAGCGCCTGCAGCCCGGCGGCGGAGCGGGGCTGCCGGGTGATCACCACCTGCACGCTGCGCGGGTAGCGGCGGGTGATCGCGCGGAACGTCCTCGCCAGGCCGCGCGCCTGGTCCCGCCAGTCCGCGTCCGGGTCGGCGGCGAACTCCATGTCGGTCATGATGAACTCGGCCACCCCGTCGAGCAGCGCGGCCTTGTTCGGCAGGTGGTTGTACAGCGACATCGGCGCGGCACCCAGCTCGGCGGCCACCCGGCGCATGGACAGTGCGTCCGCGCCGTCCCGCTCGATAATGGTCACGGCGGCGCGCACCACCCGCTCCCGGCTCAGCCCGGGCCCTTCGCTCACTCGCGCGACGGTACAAGTCGCCGGGCCGCGCGGTGACGTCTGGTGCGCCTAACGTCCTGGCACGTAGTGGCGCGGCGAGTCGCGGTAGCGCTCGGGCGGCAGGTTGCGGGCCGGGGTCTGCACGAGTGGCGCATCGGCCGGCAGCGCACCCCGGGCCCGCTGCCAGGCCGCCCGTGCCCTCGGGTGGAAGCGCCGCTCGAACGGCACCAGCTTCCACCCGGTGCGCACCGCGGCGTGCACCAGCCGCATCAACCGCTCGTCGGTACCGGTCCAGCGGTAGCCGAGCAGTCGGCGCACCGACTCGTCGTACATGCCGACGGTCAGCCATTCGAACGCCACGCCGACCGGGTACTGGAAGGCACGCCAGGCCGTGTCGGGCAGCCAGGGGAAGTAGGGCGGCTTGTCAAGGTGGCGCAGATCCAGCACGGCTCTGGTTGCCGGGTTGTCCTCGAGTACCTCTTGGCACATGTGGTCCCAGTAGACCTGGAAGGCGGTCCAGGTGGGTGGCACGTCGTGCATCGGCATGCCGTACATGGCGTACCAGCGGATGGCCTCGGCCCACAGCAGTTCTTTCTGCGCGTCGGTGAGCGGGTCGCCGAAGTGCCGCTGGACCAGCACGGTGCCCATCACGAAGGTGGCGTGCGCCCAGAAGAAGACATCCGGGTCGAGCGCGTTGTAGCGGCGCCCCTTGGCGTCCACGCCGTGGATGCCCCGGTGGTAGTCCCGCACCTCGCGGCCGGTGGCGGGTGCGCGGTCGCCGTCGAAGACCACACCGCCGATCGGGTAGAGCGAACGGAACAGCCGCTGCCAGCGTTCCTCGAAGAAGGTGGAGTGCGCCTCGACGGCCGCGCCGAGCTTCGGGTGCATGTTCTGCATGGAGCCGGCCCACGGGCCCTGCAGCAGCCCGCGCCAGTCGCCGAAGAGCCGCCAGGTCAGTGAGTCGGGCCCGAGCGGCTCGACATCGTGCGTAACGTGCGTGTTCGTGTGCTGGCTCTGGCTCTGGCTCATGGCGACTCCCTCGCCGATCTCCTCGCGATACTTGAGGACGACTGTCCTCAGAATAGAAGTGAATACGCGCGTCGTCAATTGTCGGGAGACTGGGTGAACGCCGACGAACGGGTGTGGGGCGGCACCACGCTGGACGCGCGGCGCCAGTCGCGCCGGGAACGGCTGCTCGAGGTGGGCTTCGAGCTGCTCGGCGGGCCGGACGGGGCGGCGGCGGTGACGGTGCGCTCGGTGTGCCGGCACGCCAAGCTGACCGACCGGTACTTCTACGAGAGCTTCGCCGACCGGGAGGAGCTGCTGGTCGCGGTGTACGACCGGGTGGGCGCGGAAGCACGGGAGGTGCTCACCGACGCCGTGCGCGCGGCGGTGTCGGGGCCGGCCACCCCCGAGGCTCTCGCGCGGGCGGCGGTGCTGGCCTTCCTCGGGCTGCTCACCGGCGATCCACGCAAGGGCCGGGTGCTGCTGCTGGCGCCGATGTCCGACCCCACGCTCAGCGCACGCGCGCTGGCGCTGCAGCCGGCGTTCGCCGAGCTGGTCCGTGTCCAGCTGGCCTGCACCGACGACCCGGGCACTGGAATGGCCGAGGCCGGGGGTGGGCCGGGGCCGGACGAGCTGGCCCAGCGCCTGACCGCGTTCGCGCTGATCGGAGCGCTGACCCAGCTGTTCGTCCGCTGGGTGGACGGCTCACTTGCGGTCGCGGCGGACGAGCTGACCGAGTACTGCGTCCGCCTACTGACCCACGCCGCCCACCTGGCCCGCCCCCCGCCCCCCGACCCCGGCCGTTCCTGACTCGACCGCACACACTCGGCCGACCGCACACACTCGGCCGACCGCACACACCCGGCCGACCGCACACACCCGGCCGACCGCACACGCCGGGCCGTCGACCGGGCGGGGCGCCGGGTGGGCTAGCGAGGGGGGAGTCGGGCGGCGCGCAGCGCGGTGCGGCGGACCTTGCCCGCGTCGTCGCGCAGCGGCGTAGCGCTGCGCTCAAAGCCGCGAGGCACCTTGTACCCGGCCAGTTGGCCGCGCACGTGCGCGGCCAGGTCCTGGTCGTCGACCGGTTCGGTGGTCTGCACGATCGCGTGCACCACGCTGCCGAGGTCGTCGTCCGGCAGCCCGATGACCGCTGACGAGACCACCGCCGGGTGCGACTCCAGCACCGCCTCCACCTCGGCGGGGTACACGTTCGCGCCGCCGACCAGGATCATGTCCGAGCGTCGGTCGGACAGGTACAGGTAGCCGTCCTCGTCCACCCGCCCCAGATCGCCGATCGACTCCCAGCCGTCCCGGGCGCGCGCGGTCGCGCCGATGTAGTGGTACGTCCGCGCACCCTCCGGAGGGCGCTGCCACACTTCACCCACCTCGCCGGGCGGAAGCGGGCGGAAGTCCTCGTCGGCGATCAACAACTCGCCGGAGACAGGTCGCCCTACCGAGCCTGGATGGCGCAGCCAGTCCTCGCCGTCGATCGTGCAGACCGCGATCGACTCGGTGCCGGCGTAGAGCTCCAGCACCTTGTACGGCTCGATCCACTCCAGCCAGCCGCGCTTGACGTGCTCCGGACACGGCGCTCCGACGTGGAACAGTGTGCGTACCGAGGACAGGTCCGCCGCCGCGCGCACCTCGGCGGGCAGCCGCAGCATCCGGCCCATCAAGGTCGGCACCGCGTAGACCCAGGTGGCGCGGTGCCGGCTGATCCGGTCGAGCACGTCGGCCGGGTCGAACCGTTCCATCACCACCACGTGCCCGGCGTCGACCAGCGCCATCAGTGAGAAGGTCAACGGCGCGTTGTGGTAAAGCGGCGCGGTCACCAGCAGTACCGAGCCGCGGTCCACCCGGGTGGCGCCGGCACGGGCCACGATGGCCTCGGCGGTGCCTGCCGCGGCGGCAAGAATGATCTTCGGGCGGCCGGTGCTGCCGCCGGAGGTGGGTGCCTTCCAGTACGGCGGGACGGCCGGCGGCAGCGGCCCGTCATCCAGCGCCGGGTCCGGTTCGAACCCGGCTGGCAGCCAGGGCCGGCCGTCGGCTGTCTCCAGCCCCAACACCACGGCCGGATCGGCGATCTCGATGAGCGCGGCCAGCTCGGCGGCGGGCAGCCGCGCGGACACCGGCTGCGGGACCGCGCCCAGCTTCCACGCCGCCACCACGGCCACGTAGAACTCCCAGCCGTTGGGCAGGCCGATGGTCACCATGTCGCCTCGGCGCACACCCAGCCCGGCGAGGTGCCGGGCCAGCCGGTTCGACCGGCTCGCCAGCTCGGCCCGGCTCAGGGTGACATCGTTGCAGGTCACCGCTGGTGCGTCCGGTTCATCGGCGGCGAGCCGGTCGAGCTCGACGCCCACTGGGGTGCCGTCGCCGCTTGGGTCGTACGCGGCCGCGCCGTAGGACGGGAGAGCAGTGTTCGGGAGCTCAGCTGACACGAGACCAGCATGCCCGCGCCCCGTGCGCCCTGCCCGCCGAGCGGTCCCTCGAGCTGCCCGGGATTTGCGCGTGCCAGCACTGCTGACCGTTGGCGGGGTGTTGGTCATACTGGCCCGATGACCACGGTGCTGATCACTGGAGCAACCGGCGGGTTGGGCAGGCCGCTCGCCGCCAGCCTGGCCGCCGAGGGTGCGACCGTCCTGGTGCACGGCCGCGACCAGGGCAACCGCGAGCAGTTGGTGCACGCGCTGCGCGCGCAAGGTGGCCGGGCGCAGGCCTACGGCGGCGATCTCGCGGTGTTGGCCGACGTCGCCGAACTGGCCGAGCGGGTGGCGGCCGAGCACCCGGAGCTGGACGTGCTGGTGAACAACGCCGGCGTCGGTTTCGGTGCGCCGGGCGCCGCGCGGGAGCTGACCCGGGACGGCAACGAGCTGCGCTTCGCGGTGAACTATCTGGCCCCGGTGCTGCTCACCCGGCGGCTGCTCGACACGCTGGGTGGCAACCCCGGCGCGCGGATCGTCAACGTCGGTTCGATCGGCCAGGCCGACCTGGACCTCACCGACCCCCAGTCCGAGCGCGACTACGACGGCACGCTGGCCTACCGCCGCTCGAAGCTGGCGCTGGTGATGTTCACCATCGACCTGGCCGACGAGCTGGCCGGCCGGCCGGACGCGGCGCGGCCCACGGACGGAGCGGCGCCGCCGGTGCCGACGGTCAACGTGCTGCACCCCGAGACACTGATGGACACCACGATGGTCCGCGACGCCGAGATCGCGCCGAGGTCCTCGGTGTCCGACGGCGTGGCGAACGTGCTGGCGCTACTACACGGACCGGCCGCGTCCGGCGTCACCGGCCAGTACTTCGACCGCGACCGGCACGCCGAGCCACTGGCCCAGGCCCGGGACCAGAGCGTGCGCGCCGAGCTGCGCGCGCTCACGGACCAGTTGCTGCGCCCTTACCTGCGCTGACCACGCTGACCACGCCGGCTATGAGCGGTAGCAGTAGGAGTCGGAGGAAGCGTCACCCCCCTGCAGCCGGACCTGGTGCACGCGCAGGCCGCGGAACTCGTCCCCGTGCGGGAAGAACCGCTCGTCCACGCTGATCCCACCGGCCGGGTCGACGTCCAGCTTGGCGGCCCACGCGCCCACGCCGTCCGGGTAGAACTGGTCGTCCCAGGCCCCGTACAGCGAGTTCGTCAGGTACACCCGGCGACCGTCCCTGCTGACCTCCACCATCTGCGGCCCACCGGCCAGCGCCACGCCGGGTTCGGCCGGGTGCGCGGTGCGGCGCACGATGCCGCCCAAGTGCACCGAACCGACCTCGCGCGGGTGCGCCGGGTCGGACACGTCGTACTCCTTCAACTCGCCGGTGCCGAAGCAGGACACGTACAGCCGCTGGTCGTCCACCGACAGGTTGATGTCGGTGACCAGCGGCGGCACCGCCTTGAACGGCTTGAGAGCGGGAGGCAGGTCGTCCTCGTCGGCCGGCTCGGCCGGAATGGTGATCACCTTCTCGGCGGCCCACTGGTCCCCGTCGCGGTACCAGCGCCACACCGAAGCGGACAGGTCGGCGGTGCAGATCACTACGCCGGCGAAGCCGTAGGCCGCTTCCGGGTCGTGCGCCGGACGCAGCTCCAGCACCATCTGGTGTTCCGCGCCGAAGTCGATCTCCTGTTCGTGCTTGCCGGCGGCCAGGTTCCAGAAGTGCAGCTTGTGACCGTACTGGTTGCTCAGCAGCAGCTCCGGGTTCACCCCGTCCTCGATCATCGAGGGGGTACCCCACTCGCTGGTGATCACCGTGTTCTGCGTCAGGTGCCACCAGGCGTCATAGGCCAGGTACTGCGGGCCTCGGTCGGTTTCCCAAGCCCGCAGCACGTCGAAGGTGTTGTGGTCCAGCAGCGCGATGCCGCCGGGACCGTCCGCGCCGTTGGCGCCGCCAAGGCAGGACAGGAAGATGCCGTCCGGGCCGCAGTGCAGGGTATGCGGGCGGGAGTAGCCGGCCTTGCTGGCCAACTCCTCGGCGGAGATGGTCTTGACCAGCTTGGGTGAGGTCGGGTCTGGTTGGGTGTCGTATACGTGGATGGTGGAGCTGCGCAGCCCGGGCAGCAACAGGTAGCGGCGCTGCAGGCCCCCGTCGCCGTGGTCGTGGCCCTCGTGCAGCAGGGCGCTAGAGCAGGCGTTCCAGCCGAAGTGGTGCAGCTCGTCGCCCGTGGTGCTCAGGTCGGACCAGCCGACGATCTTGCCGTAGCTGCTCGACTCGGGGTCGACATCGAGCACGGTCAGTGCGTCGGGTTTCTCGGCGGCGCGGTCGAACGCGACGATGTAGGCCAGCTTCTCCGCAGGCGCCTCGGCGGCTTCGGCCGGTGTGCGGTAGAAGGTGGGGTCAGTAGTGGTCATGCGGTGCTCCTGCTCGGCTGTGCTCTGCGGGCGGACGGCGGCCTTGGCCTACTGGACTAATCTGGGCTTGCCGGGCTACCGACAGGCGCTGGAGCACACTCGCAGCAGGTCGATGTGCAGGCGGCGGATGAGCGGAACGCCGTGGCTCATGGGCTACACCCAACCGTGACCGGCCCGGTCCGGCAAGGGCGCTCGGTAACTTCGCTGGGTTGGGCGCAGGGATCGAGTTGCGTGCCGGCGCGGCGGCTAAGGGTGCGTAACGGCACACAGCGGCTCAGGGGTCATGCGGGCGCGCGGCAGGGGGTGGGACGGACCACCGTGTCGAACCGCACTCCGGTCCGGCCGGAGTCGGTACGCGGCGGTGGTCCGCCCCACGTCGCGCCGGTGGTCGAGTTGTCGGAACGATCACCGAGCGCGGGTCTGGCGGGTGGCTAGACGGTGACCGACGCGGCCGCCCGGCGCGCCGCGTCGAACCGGGCCGCCACGTCGCCCCAGTTGACCACCGTCCACAGCGCCTTGACGTAGTCCGCCTTGACGTTGCGGTACTGCAGGTAGAACGCGTGCTCCCACATGTCGACCATGAGCAGCGCCTCGGTGGAGATGGCCAGGTTGGACTGGTGGTCCTGCAGTTGCTGTACGACCAGCCGCTGCCCGATCGGTTCCCAGGCCAGCACGCCCCAACCAGAGCCCTGGATGGTGGTGGACACCGCGGTCATGTGCTCGCGCAACTTGTCGAACGAGCCGAAGTCCTCGGCGATCGCGGCGGCCAGCTCACCCTCCGGCTCCCCGGAGCTGGACGGCGCGGTCAGGTTCTTCCAGAACACCGTGTGGTTCGCATGCCCCGCGAGGTTGAACGCCAGGGCTTTCTGCACGCCGACGATCGGCCCGTAGTCGCCGGACTCTCGGGCGTTCGCCAGCTTCTCCAGCGCGTCGTTGGCCCCCTTGACATAGGTGGCGTGGTGCTTGCTGTGGTGCAGTTCCATGATCTCGCCGCTGATCGCGGGCTCGAGCGCCGCGTAGTCGTAGCCCAGCTCGGGCAGAACGTACTCCGCCATCGGTACTACTCCTTCGTGCGCAACAGATGCCAAATAGTAGCTGTTGCGAATAGTTTGCGACTTGTCTGGGCAACGTAGACCCGATCGGCGCACGACGGCAACGGCTGGCCCACCGAGGCGCCCGACCGTGTCGGTCGACCGGGCTGGGTTCGGAGCGAGAAATCAGTCATGCGGCGAGCGTAGGGCGCTGCGCCGGCGATGCGATCGGGTCGGCCCGGCAGCCGCCGAGTTATCCACAAACTGCCCTTTCTTCGTCGATAGCGGCGTTATCGATCAAGCCTGTGGACAACTTTTCGACAGTGCCCTCGACATGCGCTCCACTGAGGTCGATTTCGCCAAACGACCCATCTCGATCAAGGGGGTTCCCTACCGTGTCGACCGTGCAGCTGAACGAGGATGTCAATCCGGTGATCAGCCAGGCCCGAACCCAGGTCACGCCGGAGAACGTGCTGCGGGTGCGCGCCGCGCTTCTCGCGGAGTCGGACCGGTTGTCGGCGGCGCTGAGATCCGGCGGGCCGCCGGGTGACTGGGTCGGCCTCTGCGGGGGTGATCCGCTCTCGGTCGATGTCCGGCGCGTCGTCAACGAGCGGATAGACGGAATGGTCGGTGAGTGCCGCGGCCATGCCGAGCAGCTGCGGTCGGCGGCGCACGCGCTGGACGTGATCGCGCGCGACTACGGGCATACCGATGCCGACATCGCCGCCTCCTACCGGGCCGACTACCGGGGCGCGCGGTGAGCGGCGCGAGCGGTCTCGGTGACTATCGTTGGCGCGGCTACAGCCTGGCGGAGAAGCAGCAGTGGATGCGGGAGGGCACGGGCTCGGGCGCGGTCGGCCGTGGTCTGGACTTTCTCGGCTCGCTGAGCAGTGCCTACGGTGAGTCGCACCAGCGGCTGCGGGGAGTGCTCGGCGAGCTCGGGGTGTCCTGGTCCGGCCCCGCGGCCGACGCGGCAGAGGCCTCCTTGGCGCAGACGTCGGATCGGGCGGGCCATCTCACGGTGGCGATCTCCGCGAATGGCGTCGGGCTCGGTCACTACGCCGACTCGTTCGACCAGCTCAAGGTGAGAATCCCGGCGCCGATCGAGGTTCGCGCCGGGTGGCGGGCCGCCGGCGAGCCGAGTGGCGATCTGACTGTGGTTGGCGGCCTGCAATCCGACCTGCGGGCTGAGCAGCTGGCCTACCAGCGGGCCGACCAGGAGGCGAACGCCGCGCTCGAGGCGCATGAGAGGTCCACCAGAGCGGTGCTCGACGCGTGGGCGACTCCGGCGGTCTCAGCAGTGTCGGTTACTGGCGGTACCGGGCCGGTGGCAGTCGGCGCGGACCGTTCGCCGCCGGACACAGACACTGGCTCCCGCCCGGGCGACCCAGCGGCACGGGCACCCGAGGCCACGCTGACCACCTCGGCGAGTTCCGGGGCGCCCGCCGCGCGGTCCGAGGGTGCGCCGAGGCCGGATGAGCTGTTCCACCCGATTCAGACCCAGGCTGTACCCACGTACGGCGAGATACCCACGAGCGCCCCAGGTGCGGGGCCACCTCCTCCGCCGGTGCTGCCGGTGACCATGCCCTCGACCGGCGGGCCGAGCCCGGTGGCCGGGGTGATGACCTCGGCGGCGAACCTCGCGCAGGCACCGAGCTCCCGCGGGGTGCACGCTCACGCTCAGGCGCGGGGACTCACCCAGACGCAAGGTCTCACGCAGTCGCAGCTCTCGACCGGCGACCATGCCGGGAGGTTGACCTCGGATAACGGGCCGCCAGACTCCGGTCGGTTCGACTCGCGGCGTCAGGACGGCGCGGAGCTCGGCGCGGCGGCCGGGGTGGCCAGCGCCGCTGCCTGCGCAGGCGCGCTGCCGGTCACACCAGTGGCGTCCGTCGGCTGGTCGAGCAACCGTTGGACGAAGTCGTCGTATTCAGCGGGCTTCCCCGACGAGGAGCACGGTTCGTTCGGCCCCTGCGCGCGGCAGGCGTGCGACATCTCGCGTGGCGGCGTACTGGGCGCTGGCCCGGGCAGCCCGGCGCGGGCGCGGACCGGGCCGGGTGAACCGGGCGCGGCGGACGAATGGGTGGAGCTGACGCCTCGTGGCCCGTCCGGCGGTCTTGCCCCGCCGATGACCGGGCCGCCGCCGATGACCGGGCCGCCTACGGCCATGCCGAGAGGGCCGACGGAGCCGGGCTCGGTGTCCGCCGGGCCGGTGGGGCCGGAGTCGGTATCGGCTGGGCCGTGGTCATCCGTCGACGCCGGTGGGGTGCCGCATGGTCCGGTCGCCGCTCAGCCGTTCGTGCCGTTGGTCGCGGAGTACACGCCGACCTCGGAGCAGCCGCGACTGCCCCGGCCAACGGTCGGCTTCGGAGACAGGTTCGCCAAGGTGTCGACCGAGGAGGTGCCACCGGTGCTCGGCCCGCGCGCGCTGGGCGAGCTCGGCCTGTTGCCGCAGGGCGGGGAGGAAGAGCAAGAGTGAGCGCGCCGGTGGCGAACGGGATATGTCTCTCGGTGACCCAGCTGGACGCCTGCTGGGAGCTGCTCGGCCTTGGCGATGCCCCGTGCACCCTGAGCCTTCCCAGCCCCGGGCGAACGTGGTCGGAGCGTCGCCAGGTGTTGGCCGGCGTGCTGGAGCAGCTTGGCCAGCTTGGCCTCGCCAACGGGGCCGTGCCCGGTGAAAAGCTTGCCTCGCCGTTGCGGTTGCTTGCCGGTCCGGACTACCAGGTCGACCTGCGCTTCGGGGGCGACCTGGTCGATGCCGCGGTCGCGACCGGCGCGGTAGCAGGTTCGGAAGGCGTAGTACTGGTGCGGTCCGGTGAGGATGTTGTCGTGCGGCGGATGCGGTCCGCCCGGATGCTGCCGACCTTGCTCGGCCTCCTCCCGCCGCTGCGCGCCGGGGTGGGTCGATCGGTGAACATCCCGGCCGACATGTACGACGATGCGCGTGGCGCCACCGTGGACGGCAACCTCTGGACGATGGCCGACCACCTGGTGGCCGGTGGACTGCCTCGGCTCGACGCCGGGTCATGGGTGCGGATGTGCACCGGGATCCGTTCCTTCGGACAGCTGGGCACCACATTCCGGCCGGGAGGCGACATCCGGTTCGGACCATGGGTGATCGGCTTCCACGGCACTGACTCGGGGTACTACCTGCAGCTGCGCCGCCCGGCACCGGGTGGCGCGACGGTCACCATGTGTCCGCTTGAGCAGGCAAGGCTGTACCAGCTGACCGAGGAGCTGCTAGCGGACGGCTACTGACTCGCGTGGTACGGATTGCCGCGCACCGCGGCCGGGCCAACGCCAGGTCAACCGCCCGGCGGGCTGGGCCACGCCGTGGTTGGCTGGCCGGACAGCGACGTAGGACGGCGACGTCGGACTTGATGTCGGACTTGATGTTGGACGGGGCCGCTGGAGTCGCCGGACCCTCGCTAACCACCAGTTCGATGGAGGAGGACAACAATGCGGATCTTCAACGGGGCGGACGAACTCAAGGCGGCCGTCGGCGAGTCGCTTGGCAGCAGCGACTGGCTGACCATCGACCAGCAACGGATCGACCAGTTCGCCCAGGCCACCGGCGACCACCAGTGGATCCACGTGGACGCCGAACGAGCCGAGCAAGGCCCGTTCGGCCGCACCATCGCGCACGGCTTCCTCACCTTGTCGCTGGTGCCGGTCTTCGGCTCGCAGGTCTACAAAGTGGAGAACGTCAAGATGGGCGTCAACTACGGGTCGAACAAGGTGCGGTTCGTCTCGCCGGTTCCGGTCGGCAGCAAGGTGCGCGGCACCTTCGAGCTGGCCTCGGTCGACGAGGCATCCGGTGGCGTGCAGATGGTCAGCAAGGTCACCGTCGAGATCGAGGGATCCGAGAAGCCGGCGTGTGTGGCCGAGACGCTGACTCGGCTCTACTTCTGAGACGACGCTATGACGACGCTGTAAGGAGACAGGCGCGATGCGCGATGCGGTGATCTGCGAGCCGCTGCGGACTCCGGTCGGTGGGTTCGGCGGTTCGCTACGGGACGTCCCGGCACACGAGCTGGCCGCCGCGGTGGCGCGAGAGCTACTGGCGCGCACCGGGCTGCCCGGTGACGCGGTGGACGACATGATCATGGGTAACTGCTACCCGACGATGGATGCGCCCGCGTTCGGCCGGGTGGTCGCACTGGATGCCGGGTTGCCCGTCACGGCGACGGGTCTGCAGCTGGACCGGCGCTGCGGTTCCGGCTTGCAGTCCGTGCTCTACGCCGCGATGCAGGTGCAGACCGGGGCGTCCGAGCTGGTGCTTGCCGGCGGCGCGGAGTCGATGAGCAACGCGCCATACTACTCCACCTCGATGCGCTGGGGGATCAAGGGGCCCAAGGTCGAGCTCAACGATGCGCTGGCCAGGGGCCGGATCACTGCCGGCGGGGTCAACTACCCGGTGCCCGGCGGCATGCTGGAGACAGCGGAGAACCTGCGCGCGCAGTACGCCATTCCCCGCCAGGAACAGGACGAACTCGCGGTACGCAGCCATCGATGCGCGGCGGCCGCCGCCGAAGCCGGCCGGTTCGCCGACGAGATCGTGCCGGTCACGGTGAAAGGCCGCAAGACAGACGCGGTGGTCGAGCACGACGAGCACATCCGGCCGGACTCGACGGTCGAGGCGTTGGCAAAGCTGCGCCCGGTACTGGGCCGCAACGACCCGGACGCCACGGTCACCGCCGGCAACGCCTCCGGGCAGAACGACGGGGCCGCGCTGTGTGTGGTGACCCATCCGGACCGGGCCGAGCAGCTGGGGCTGCGGCCGCTGGCTCGGCTGGTCTCCTGGGGAGTGGCCGGGGTGCCGCCGGCGACGATGGGCATCGGGCCGGTGCCCGCGGTGGCCAAAGTGCTCGGCCGCTCGGGGCTGAGGCTGGCGGAGATGGACCTGATCGAGCTGAACGAGGCGTTCGCCGCCCAGGTGCTTGCCTGCACCAGGGAGTGGGGCATCGACCCGCTGCGCGACGACCGGTTCAACGTGAACGGCTCGGGCATCTCGCTGGGCCATCCAGTGGGCGCGACCGGGTGCCGGATCCTGACCACGATGGTCCGGGAGATGCAGCGTCGTGAGGTCCGTTACGGCCTGGAAGCCATGTGCATCGGAGGTGGTCAAGGCCTCGCGGCCGTTTTTGAGCGGATCTAGCTGAGTACCCGGTCTCAGGAAGCTTGAAACATTTCGGTCCACCGTGACGTTCATCTCCTCGTACACAGCTGTTGGGGAGAGGACATACGCGATGCCCAGTGAGACCACTCAGCTACTGAGACGGGATTCCGCCCTGCTGCGGGCGGTGGCCGACGGGCGAGGGGAGATTGTGCACGGCGGGAAGCTGATGTTGTTTCTGGACGGCAGGATGTTCCCGGACCGGGAGGCGGCACGCCGACTGATCCAGGCCGGCGTTGTGGCGCAGCCCGGTCTGGGCACCGGCCGCTGGCCGGCGCGGTTGACCCGCAGCGGTGAGCGGGAGTTGGCCAAGCTCTCCGGCTGACCAAGGCCGCACCGCGCGCACCGGCGGCTCGACCAGCTCAAGCCGCCGGTGCGCGCGGTGCGCAGCCGGTGCCGGAGTCACCCTCAGGCCGGTTCAGCTGAACCGCGGCGCCCGCTTCTCCCGGTGCGCCGCCACTCCTTCGCGCACGTCGGCCAGGCCGAACCCGTAGAACTCCATGGCAAGCGAGGCGTCGAAGGTCGGCCCGGCCTGGCGGTACCAGTTGTTCAGTGCGTTCTTCGTCCAGCGGGTAGCGGTCACCGAGCCGGCGGCCAGTCGGCTGGCCACCTCGAGCGCCCGGTCCGCGAGTTCGTCGTCCTCGACACACAGCGAGACCAGCCCGATCCGCTCGGCCTCTTCGCCGGAAAGCGGCTCGCAGGTCAGTAGGTAGTACTTGGCCTTGGCCATGCCACACAGCAGGGGCCAGCAGATCGCCGCGTGGTCCCCGGCCGCCACGCCCAGCCGAGTGTGCCCGTCCACGATCTTGGCCCGTCGCCCGGCGATCGAGATGTCGGCGAGCAGTGCCACCACCAGGCCGGCGCCAACCGCCGGGCCGTTGATCGCGGACACCACCGGGGTGTCGCAGTTCACCAGATTGTGCACCAGGTCCTTGGCCTCGCGGAACACCCGGGTCCGCACCGCCGGGTCCTCGGTCATCTCGGTGATCATGTCGAACGAGCCGCCCGAGGAGAACGCCCTGCCAGCGCCGCGCACCAGCACCGCGCGCACGCTCTCGTCGCGGTGGATCACCGGCCAGATGTCGGCGAGATCCGCGTGCATCCGCGCGGACACCGCGTTCAGGTTCGGTCCGTCCAGCAGGATCTGCAGGATTCCGTCGGCCGGGCGGCTGAGCTTCAGGCTGGCGAACGTGGCGTACGGGTCGCTCATTCGAGGGTCCTTCCGGGCCGGCACGGGCAGCGGCAAAAGTGCTGGATGTGGTGCGAGCCACAGCGGTAGCGTGTGGGTTGTGGCTGTTGAGCTGAACCATACGATCGTCGCCAGCCGGGACAAGGAGCGCTCGGCGAAAGATTTGGCCGCCCTGCTGGGGTTGCCCGAGCCGGCCCCGTTCGGCCCGTTCCAGGTGGTGCAGGTGGCCAACGGCGTGAGCCTGGACTTCGCCTCGACCGACGAGGAGATCCATCCGCAGCACTACGCGTTCCTGCTCACCGAGGCCGAGTTCGACGAGGTCTTCGGCCGGGTCCAGCAGCGGCGCCTCGAGTACTGGGCAGACCCTCGGCAGACCCGCCCCGGGGAGATCAACACCAACGACGGGGGTCGGGGCGTGTACTTCCTCAGCCCGGACGGCCACTACTTGGAGATCATCACCCGGCCGTACGGCAGCGGAAGCTGACCGCTCGCATTACCGTGCCAAGGTGACCTACACGACGATCGAGACGCAGCGGCACGGCGGTGTGTTGTTGGTCCGGCTGAACCGGCCGGACCGGCTCAATGCGTACAACCTCGACATGCTCGACGACCTGTTGCGGGTCTACGACGAGGCGGACGCGGACAACGACGTGCGGGCGATCGTGGTGACCGGCAGCGGGCGGGCCTTCTGCGCGGGCGCCGACCTGGAGAAGGCCGGCAACACGTTCGCCCGCAAGCCCAGCGACCAGCCGCACCGGGACTCCGGGGGTCTGCTGAACCTGCGCACCTACCAGCTGACGAAGCCGGTGATCGCGGCGATCAACGGCCCGGCGGTGGGCGTCGGGGCGACCATGACGCTGCCGATGGACATCCGCCTCGCGGCGGACACCGCGAAGATGGGCTTCGTGTTCGCCCGTCGGGGCATCGTCGCCGACGGCTGCGCGAGCTGGTTCCTGCCCAGGGTGGTCGGGGTGTCGACGGCGCTGGAGTGGACGCTGTCCGGCCGGGTGTTCGACGCCGCCGAGGCTCTGCGTGCGGGCCTGGTGCGCAGCCTGCACCCGGCCGACGAGCTGGTGCCGACGGCGCTGGAGCTGGCGAACGAGATCGCGGAGCACACCTCGGCGGTCTCGGTGACCCTCAACCGCCAGTTGATGTGGCGGATGCTCGGCGCGGACCATCCGATGGCCGCCCACGAGGTGGAGTCCCGCGCGCTGGCGCACGTCGGCGGCACCGCGGACGCCAGGGAGGGCGTCGAGTCGTTCCTGGAGAAACGCCCGGCCCGCTACCCCTGCCGTGTCCCCGCCGACCTGCCCGACTTCTACCCCTGGTGGCCCGACCGCGAGTTCAACCCCCTGCCTTGACCCCCCCGGTGGCGGGCCGGCGGGATCCCGGGGGAGGTTCCCGCCTGCGAGGATGACCGGCCATGGGGGCAAAGCCGAGTGGCAGGCGCAGGCAAATGGGCCGGCGGCTGAAGCGGCCGCGCGACCGGTCGCGGCTGACGCTGGAGGGAAGCCGGGGCGGTGCTGCACTGGTCGACCAGCAAACTGAACCGGATCGAGCTCGGCCAGCTGCCCGACATGCACGGCCTGAAGAGCAGGCTCGACCTGTACGGCGTGACCGGCGACCGGTGGGAGGAGTACTTCCAACTGCTCGCCGACGCCGAGCAGCCGGGCTGGTGGCGGGCCTACGGGGTGGATGACAAGGGTTATGTGCCGCTGGAGACGGATGTCCTGCTGGTCCGCGACTACACACTGGCTTACGTGCCCGGAGCGCTGCAGACCGCCGACTACGCCCGCGCGTTGTTCGTCGGTGCCGAGGACCGCTCGGCCGAGAAACTGCGGACCTCGATCACCGTACGGATGAATCGGTAGAGCGGCTCACCTCGAAGGAGCAGCCACTACGGCTGGACGCGGTTATGTCCGAGGCCACACTGCAGCACCCGGTCGGCGGCCGAAAGTCATGGTCGATCAGCTGGAGCGCCTGGTAGAGAGAGCGGCGGCGCCCGGTGGCGCAAGGGCAGCCTCAGCGGCGAGAACGGCAACGGCGCCGGCTGCCTTGAGGTGGCCTTCCTGACCAGCGGAGACGTTGCGCTGCGCGATACGAAAGACCGTTCCCGCACCCCGCACGTGGTCTCACAGCGCGCGTGGGAAAGCTTCGTCGCCGGCATCCGGGCCGGCGAGTTCGGCCATCCGTCCCGGTAACCAGCGAAGTCACCGGGCTTCGGCGGTGGCCAACGTGACGCCGAGGCCGAGGAACACGCTGCCGGTAATCCGGTCCAGCATCCGCCGCACGCCCCGCCGCCCGATCGCGTTGCCCAACACCCGGGCGCATCGCACGAAGACCAGCCAGTAGACGACGCCGAACGCGATGTCGATCGTGCCGAGCAGCAGGACCTGCGGCGTCACCGGCGCGCTGTGGTCCACGAACTGGGGCAGCAGGCTGAGGAAGAACAACGCCGCCTTGGGGTTGAGCACGTTGCTGAGCACACCCCTGGTGAAGTTCGCCCGGAAACCCGGCCCGGCGCCCGGCTCCACCTGTTTCTCCGATGGCGCGCCGCGGCGGGTCGACCACAGCGCACGAATGCCCAGGTAGCACAGGTATGCCGCGCCGGCCAGCTTCAGCACGGTGAATGCCTCCGCCGAGGGCGCCAGCACCGCCGAGATGCCCACCACCGCCGCGAGCATGTGCACACACAACCCGGTCTGCGCGCCCAGCGCCGCCGCGCGCCCCGCTGTCGCGCTCCGGGTAGCGCTGCGCAGGATCACCGCGAAGTCCGGCCCGGGCACCAGGTAAGCCAACGTCAATACGGCCACAAAGCCGAGCAGTACCGTCCACGTCACCTGGTCGATGGTGCCATTTGCCGCTCTCTGCTGACGGGCGCATCTGTGAGTGGGTCGGAGACGGATACAGCCGGGGCCGAGTAGCCAGCCCTCCTGCCCGGAGCTCGCTACCCCACCGCGGCCGAACTCACCGGTCCGGGGGCACACGATGTCCCCCGCCGCCAGCCGATAACGGACCGACTCCTGCTCCGTCGCGACCTCCAACAGCCGGTCGTCGATCCGGCCATGGCGAATGTTGCGTGGCAGTACCACCGGAACCAGGGAAACCTGGAACTCAGTGCGGGCGACCTGCCCGGGGCCAGCCAGTATCTCGCAGACCGAACCGAGATCGGTGCGTTCCCAGCGGGCAGGGCTCGGGCTGAGATCGATCTGGGACAGTACCGAGTCGAGCGAGTTTCGCACGTCGGCACGCGTGTGCAGCTCGGTCAGCTCCGCGCGAAGCTCACTGATTGCCGCCGCCGCATTCGCCATGTCGGGCAATTCGGCGGCCGGCGCCACATATAATCGAGGATTGAGTACGTAGTCCCGCTGGCGTATTTCGGTGAAAGTCACGTTACGGCTCAGCCCGGCTAACGACTGGTACGGCTCGCCTGCCTCATCCACGCCAGGTTCGGTATTCGTCGACTATGTGCTCGATCTCTTCGTCGGTGAGGGTTAGTTGGCTCCGGTTGCGCATCTTGCCGAACTCGGTCGCGTCGATGAACAGGACGTCCCGCTGAGGCGCGGGTGAGTTGCGCAGCAGCCACAGCGTCACTGGTACGCCGGTCCATGTGAAAAGGCCGGACGGCAGGGCCAACATGCTCTCCACGACGCCGTGATCCAGCATGGCGGCCCTGATCGCCCGCTCGGCCGGGTGCTGCGAGAAGGTGGAACCGTTGGCCATCAGCACGGCGGCGCGACCGGCCGGAGCGAGAGCGGACAACACGTGCTGCAACCAGGCGAAATTCGCATTGCGCAGCGGAGGTGAGCCATACCGCCAGCGTCGATCGCTGGCATCGTAGTTGGTCGGGATAATGTGCAGGTTAAACGGCGGATTTGTCACGATCAGGTCGTACAGGCGCTCATCGGGGACACCATCGGTCAGCGCAAACCGTTGCGTAATGTCCAGGTAGCGGCTGTAGGGTCTCACGCTTGATGTCGTAATCTCACGGCCGATGTCGCACGCGTGTCGTATACGACATAGTATTGAGACCGCCGTTAGGCTTCCTTCGATTTTAGGGGGCCGATCAGGGGAGTCTGAGTGGTGGGCGAGGCGCCAGAGGTGAGTTTCCGTGTCCGGGGACGGGTGTCGGAGAACGAGCCGTGGGAGGACGTGAGCGGCGCTACGCTCGCGGCGGCGAGTCCGTGGAGAACGTTTCGCTGGTATCGGGGCCAGAAGCACTATTCGGGGTGATATTGGTCTGCCACCATGCGTGACCACGTGATTTATGAGTCGCGTCTTGAGCTGGCCCGGTTGCTCTTCGATGACTTCGATCCGGCTGTGCGCCGCATTGTGGCGCAGCCGTTCTTGTTGAAGACTGAGGTAGAGGGGCAGGTGCGTAAGCACATTCCCGACTATCTGCTGGTCACCGATGATGGCTTGGTGGTCGTGGGTGTGAAGCCGTCGCGCCGGGTGACTCGACCGGAGGTTGTAGGGTGTCACGCAACTCTTTCTCCAGAATCCGTATGTCTCATGTGACATAGGGTTTCTGGCGCTGAGGCTGGTCAGTGAGGGCGATCGCGCCGATGGTCGGGTCGGTGACCGGGAGACTGTAAAACTTGCCGAGGATCAGTGAGAAATTTCTCCGTACCACCTATGTGACACTCCGCAGGTCACAGCCGGTGCTGATCGGAAGCTCGCTGCAGGTGTCCGATCATGATGCCGATCATGTCCGATAGGGTTTCGTCTGCTGAGACGCCACCAGTGTCCTGTCTCATCCGTGACCCGACGCAATCTCGTTTGTTCTGACGCAGCGCTTCACGTGGGCCGGCTTGTGCGCCGCTGCTCTGTGCGTTGGATCGAGCGGACGAGTTCCGGCCGTGCGGGGAGCCACGCTCGATGCATCGGATCGTCGGCCGTGTAGCGATCAAGGATCTCGGATATTCGTTCGTCGTAGATTAGTGGTTCCCCGGTCCGCCCTCTCGTCAGGTCCGCAGTGACTAGCGCGTCGAGCAATGGGCCGTCCCGGAACGGGTACTCCGCCAGTTGTTTCCTTAGTCCGCGCTCATCTGCCTCGAAGCGTGCACCCGAATGATGAGCCACAAGATCGACGATGACAGCGGGCCATCCATGGTTACGCAGGTAGCTGGCACCGTCTAGCGAATGTAAACCTGTGTCCCTGACCTCGGGGGAGTATCCGATGTCATGCAGCCAAGCCGCGGCGACGAGACAGTCACCCGCCTCGGCCGGCACTGCGGCCCGCAACTCATCCGCACAAGCCGCGACCGCCTGCACGTGCAACCATCGCTGCCCCAGCGGAGACACCAACTGCTCGGCAAGCTGACGCGCCTCGGCTACGAGGTCGGTCGCTTTCCCCGGCAACCATAGCGTGCCAGGGTCGTTCGCCCACTTCTCGAACGCATTGAACGTCGAATTCTCTTCCAATCTATCTATTCCATAGATAGATCCGTAGATTTCCCTCACTGCCTGTAGAAGCTCGGCGATCGTGACGCGTGGCCATGTATTGTAAAGCCGACCGAAGGGCTTGTAGAGGAGATGGAGCTTGATCGGCGGAATCTTTTGGGTGCCAGGCTCCCTCTCGGGTTGCATATAGGGAACGTTAAGATCATGGAAGCCTAACGCTAGAAACCTGTCCCGAACCTTGTCCTGTTCACATTCGATGTACCAGCCATGGAGGGGGTCCTCATCAACGCGTCGTTTGCCGTCCCGGACCATCCTCTCTTCAATCTGCGCGATAATTAGCGGCAGATAGCCGCTCTTTCGCAGGGCCTCTTTTAGGCCAATATAACCACCGAAGCCAGCGGACGGCATAGTGAGGAAAGACGCCATTCCGAGGCTGTTGGGCTTCGCTTCGCTGTGGATCTTCCACAAATGGTATCGGTAGCCGCTCATGTGGGATAGACCGTGTTGACCCGAGAGCGCGGCGCCGAAGTCACTACTCGGGATCGCTGTCTTGGGATCTGTGAAGAGATCTTCGTAGATACCGACGACGTCACTGAAGGCCTTATCTTTCTCATTGACCACTTCCTTGATGGCTAGACCCGCGGGTCTGTCCCAGCCGACGTACTCGCCCAGAGATCGTAGCTCGATGCTTTTTTGCCTCGTCGCCACTCGTGACATTTTCCTAAATTGCAAATCTTCATCTGGCGGATCGATTCGCATTGCCCACTTCAGATAGTTGCGCAACATGTCGTTTACAACTTCGGCGGGAAGCGACGAGTCGTCGTGGAATTGCCCGTGCGGTGTGGTCTTAACCACAAGGAGGAGACTTTCGACCGGGCTTTTGTCCACCGCGAGCGCTGGCTGAACATATGGGAAGTCCAGCATTCTATATCCCCATCGGTGCCACACCCGGACACGCGCAAAGGGGTCGAAGCCGTTTGCCAAGGTGCCGGGAGCATAGGGGTCATCCACTTCGCCGACAATCCAGTCAAGCGGAATCCCACGACTCTTGTCGGCGTCAGACTCAAGAACTTGTTCTGTCTTTTCAAGGAGGCGTCTGCCGAGTCCCGTGCCCCGCTTGGAGGGACTAACGA
>DASYBQ010000292.1:0-17407 GCA_036500625.1 Pseudonocardia sp.
GCACTACGAATGGCAACGGCACTACGAATGGCAACGGCACTACGAATGGCAACGGCACTACGAACGGCAACAGCACTACGAACGGCAACGGCACTACGAACGGCAACAGCACTGGCTCGGGAACCAGTAGCGGCTCCGGCAGCGGTGGGTCGTCGACGGGGTCGAACTCCGGAGCCAACCCCGTCTCGCTGCCCGCCGGCCAGGGCGGGCCACCGGGCGCGGCGGTGCCCAACCAGACCAACTGCGGCAAGCAGGTCACCGACGCGGCCGGGCTGAACCAGGCGCTGAGCTCCGCGCAGGGCGGCGAGCGGATCTGTGTGAAGGGCAACCTCGGCTCGGTTCGCCTTGAGATCAAGAAAGGTGGCACGAACGGTGCACCGATCACGATCACCGGCGACGGGAACACCGTGGTGAAGGGCATCACCATCTCGGCGAGCAACGTGGTGATCGAAGGCTTCCAGGTGCTCAACGCCGCCGCACCCGGCATCCAAATCCAGGGCAACGGCGTCACCGTGCAGGACAACACCGTGAAGCACCCGAGCGGCGGCGACTACGACGGCCTGCGGTTCTTCGGCAACAACCTCAAGATCCTGCACAACACGATCAGCGACATCAACCCGCAGGGCAGCGGCGCGCACGCCGACTGCATGCAGACCTTCACCAGCGACATGCCCTCCAGCGAGAACGTGCTGATCGACGGCAACCGCTGCGACAAGATCGACAACCAGTGCCTGATGGCGGAGGGCCCCGGCGACGTCGGCGACGGTGGCGGCGGCGACGGGACCTCGGCGAACTGGACGCTGAGCAACAACTACTGCCAGTTCGGCGCCTCCCAGGGGCTGATGATCGAGGCGGTGCAGAACGTCACGATCCGCAACAACGAGTTCGCCGGCAACGCGGACAAGGCGATCGGCCTCGACATCGGAGCGACCGGAGCGAAGATCAGCGCCAACAAGATGGGCACCGGCATCAAGGCGGTCGTGGGGATGTCGTCGGACTCCAAGAAGGGCTACCAGGGCCCACAACCGCAGGGCGGGCCGTGACGACCGTGAGAGACACCGTGCTGCGCCGGATCGGCGGGCTGCTGTCCGTCATCATCATCGTGGTTCCCGGCCCCGGTCCGGGCGACTCCGCTCAGCCCACCGCCCCGCCGGCCGACCAGCCCGCCAACAGCACCGACCAGACGGTCGCACTGCTCAACGGAAGCGGCCGGACGGTGAACGTGACCGACGCCAACTCGCTGGGCGCCGCACTGGCCGCCGCGCAGCCCGGCGAGACGATCCAGCTGGCGGATGGCGACTACGCCGGCAAGTTCACCATCAGCACCCAGGGCCAACAGGGCAACCCGACCACGTTGCGCGGCTCGAAGAACGCGGTGCTCAACGGTGGGGACACCACCGGGACCGGCTACGACCTGCACCTGGACGGGGCCAACTACTGGCAGCTGGTCGGCTTCACCGTCAGTGGCGGCCAGAAGGGCATCATGACCGACAAGACCAACCACACCGTGCTGTCCGGGCTGACCGTGGGCAACACCGGCCAGGAGGCCGTCCATTTCGGCGACTTCAGCTCGGACAACGTGCTGCAGAACTCGGTGATCCACGACACCGGCAAGGCATCGCCGCAGTTCGGTGAAGGCCTCTACTTCGGCACCGCGAAGTCCAACTGGGCCACGAAATCCGGCGGTCAGCCGGACAGGTCGAACCACAACAAGGCGATCAGGAACACCTTCAAGAACACCACCGCGGAGAACATCGACGTCAAGGAGGAGACCTCGGGCGGGTTGATCTCGGGCAACGCCTTCGACGGGTCGGCCATCTCCGGCGCGAACTTCGCAGACTCGGTGCTGGACATCAAGGGCGTCGGCTACCAGATCGTGAACAACGTCACCAACGGTGCCAGCCCGAAGCTGGTGAACGGTTTCCAGACACACGTGATCACCGACCCCAGCACGTCCGGTTGCGACAACACCTTCCAGAACAACGTGTTCAACATCCAGCTGCCCGGGCCGCGTATCGCGCTTGACCGCAAGTGCGGGGTTGCCAACGGCACCGGCCAGGGCTGAGGGTCCTCGGTCGGAGAGGGTTCATTGCGTCACCCTCTCGTGGCGAATCGAGGTTCCGACCAGCCCGGAAACATGTCTGTAACTTGACGTTCCTAGCCTGTGCCCATGGATCGCCAGCAGGAGTTCGTGCTCCGCACGCTCGAGGAACGGGACATCCGCTTTGTGCGACTCTGGTTCACCGATGTCTTGGGCTACCTCAAGTCGGTGGCCATTGCGCCCGCTGAGCTGGAGGGGGCCTTCAGCGAGGGCATCGGCTTCGACGGGTCGGCGATCGAGGGCTTCGCCCGGGTCTACGAGTCGGACATGGTGGCCAAGCCGGATCCGGCAACCTTCCAGGTGCTGCCCTGGGAGAACGCGAACGGTGAGCACTACTCGGCCCGGATGTTCTGCGACATCACCATGCCCGACGGTTCGCCCTCCTGGGCCGACCCGCGCCATGTGCTGCGCCGCTCGCTGAGCCGGGCCGCCGAGGCCGGCTTCACCTGCTACGTCCACCCCGAGATCGAGTTCTACCTGCTCAAGGACCTGCCCTCGGATGGGACGCCGCCGGTGCCTGCGGACTCCGGCGGCTTCTTCGACCAGGCCAGCCACGATGCCGCGCCGCACTTCCGGCGCAACACCATCGAGACCCTGGAGTCGATGGGCATCTCGGTCGAGTTCAGCCACCACGAGGGCGCGCCCGGCCAGCAGGAGATCGACCTGCGCTACGCGGACGCGCTGACCATGGCGGACAACATCATGACGTTCCGCTACGTGGTCAAAGAAGTGGCGATGACCCAGGGGGTGCGGGCGTCGTTCATGCCCAAGCCGTTCACCCAGTACCCCGGCTCGGCGATGCACACGCACTTCAGCCTGTTCGAGGGTGACCGCAACGCCTTCCACGACCCGTCCGATCCCTACGAGCTGTCCGAAACGGGCAAGGCCTTCGTGGCGGGTGTGCTGCGGCATGCCAGGGAGATCACCGCCGTCACCAACCAGTGGGTCAACTCCTACAAGCGGCTCGTGGTCGGCGGTGAGGCACCCACCGCGGTCTGCTGGGGACACGCGAACCGCTCGGCGCTGGTCCGGGTGCCGATGTACTCGCCGGGCAAGTCCTCCTCGCGGCGGGTGGAGATCCGCTCGCTGGACAGCGCCTGCAACCCGTACCTGGCCTTCGCCGCCATCCTGGGGGCCGGCCTGACCGGGGTGCAGAAGGGCTACGAGCTGTCCGAGCCGGCCGGCGACGACGTCTGGTCGCTGACCGAGATCGAGCGCCGCGCCATGGGCTACGAGACGCTCCCGCAGAACCTCACCGAGGCACTGGGCATGATGGAGCACTCGGAGCTGCTCGCCGAGATCCTCGGCGAGCACGTGTTCGACTTCTTCCTGCGCAACAAGCGCAGCGAGTGGGACGCCTACCGGCGCAACGTGACGCCCTACGAGCTGGCCACCTACCTACCGGTGCTCTGACCGCCGGCCGAAGGGCCGAGTCGCGGCGGGTGTGATCGGCAGCTGTGCCGATACCGCGGTACGTTGCCGGGCGCGCCGAGTTGTGCGCCCATCCGCGACAAGGAGGAGAGAACTATGGCTACCGAATCCCGGCCGCCGGGACCTTACGAGTTCCTTCCCGAGGTGCCGACGTTCACCCTGACCAGCACCGACATCGCTGAGGGCGAGACGCTGGCTGAGCGGCACCGCAGCGGCCTGCTCGGCGTGCCGGGCGGCGAGGACGTCTCGCCGCAGCTGTCCTGGTCCGGCGCGCCTGAGGGCACCAAGAGCTACTGCGTCACCTGCTACGACCCCGACGCGCCTACCGGCAGCGGGTTCTGGCACTGGGCCATCGTGGACCTCCCCGCCTCGGTCACCGAGCTGGACACCGGCGCGGGCACCTCGGACAGCGGGAAGCTGCCCGGTGGCGCCGTGACCCTGCCGAACGACGGTACCGTCAGGGGTTACATCGGGGCCGGGCCGCCGCCGGGCCACGGCCCGCACCGCTACCACTTCACCGTGCACGCGGTGGACGTGGAGTCGCTGGAGCTGCCGGAAGGAGCCACGCCGGCCTACCTGGGTTTCAACCTGTTCTCGCACACCCTCGGCCGAGCTACCATCGTGGCAATCTTCGAGCAGTAGTTCGAGCAGTACGCAGTCCAGGCCGGCGCTGCGGCCCGGCGTAGCACCTCGGCGGGGCAGGATCGACGTGTGACCGAGCGCCGTAACGGAACATCGCTGGTCCGGCTCGGGCTCACCGAGTCCTGGGCACAGGAGACGCTCAGCACGCTCGGCTGGTGGCGCGACGACCGGCCGGCGCAGTCCGCCGAGGCGGTGATGTGGGCACTGGCCCGCAGCCCCGACCCGAACCTCGCGCTGCGGGCAATGGAGCGGCTGGCCGATGCGGCCGGCTCGGGCTGGGCGGAACTGGACGCCGCGCTGCGCTCCGACGAGGGGCTGCGCGGCCGGCTGCTGGCGCTGCTTGGCGGGTCCACCGCGCTGGGTGACCATCTGGTGTCCCATCCGGGCCACTGGCGGATGCTGGCCACCGGTCAGGCGATGGACCCGGACGCCCCGCCCGACCTGGCCGCCCGGTCCCGTGTGCTGCTCGCCGCCGTGGGTGCCGACCCGGACGCACCGACCCCGGGCTCGCCGGACGGCGCGGCCGCCGAGCTGACCGGGGCCCAGGCCGTCGCCGCGCTGCGCAGCGCCTACCGCGACGTGCTGTGTGAGATCGCCGCGGTCGACTTGGCCGCGGTGAGCGAGCCGTCGCTGCCGATCCTGAACATCGAGCTGGTGGGGGTGTTGCTTGCCGACCTGGCCTGCGCCGCGCTGCGCGCCGCGCTCGCCGTGGCGGTCGCGGAGAACCCCCCAGGTGCGGACGGTGAGCCGCCCCGCCTCGCGGTGATCGCGATGGGCAAGTGCGGCGGCAACGAGCTCAACTACGTCAGCGACGTCGACGTGATCTTCGTGGCCGAGCCGGCGGACACCATGACCACGCGGATGGCGTCCACGCTGATCCAGGTCGCCGGCGAGGCGTGCTTCCCGGTGGACGCGAACCTGCGTCCGGAGGGCCGCCACGGCGCCCTGGTGCGCACCCTGGACGGGCACCTGAGCTACTACCGGCGCTGGGCAAGGACGTGGGAGTTCCAGGCGCTGCTCAAGGCCCGCCCGGTGGCCGGCGACGAGGCGCTGGGCCGCGACTACGCCGACGCGGTGGCACCGATGGTCTGGCAGGCGGCGGACCGGGACGACTTCGTGGCCGAGGTGCAGGGCATGCGCCGGCGGGTGGAGGAACACATCCGCCCGGACCATGCCGACCGCGAGATCAAGCTGGGCCGCGGTGGCCTGCGCGACGTCGAGTTCGCCGTGCAGCTGCTGCAGCTGGTGCACGGTCGCGCCGACCCGGAAATCCGCTCCGGTTCCACCCTGGAGGCGCTCAGCGCGCTGGGCGCGGGTGGCTATGTGGGACGGGACGACGCGGCGAACCTGGCGGCCTCCTACCGCTTCCTGCGGCTGCTCGAGCACCGGCTGCAGCTGGCCAGGCTGCGCCGCACGCACCTGTTGCCGGCCGCCTCGGAGACCACCGAGCTGCGCTGGCTGGCGCGCTCGGCGAAGCTGCGCCCGGACGGCCGGCGCGACGCGGTGGGGGTGTTGATGGCGGAGTGGCGGGCCAACACCCGCCGGGTCCGCCGGTTGCACGAGAAGCTATTCTACCGGCCGCTGCTCTCGGCGGTCTCCCAGCTGCCGAGTGAGGCACTGCGGCTGTCCGAGCGGTCCGCGGCGCAGCGGCTGGCGGCGCTGGGCTGGGCATCCCCGGAGGGCGCGCTGAAGCACCTGCGGGTGCTCACCGGCGGGGTGTCCCGCGCGGCGGCCATCCAGCGCACCCTGCTGCCGGTGCTGCTCGAGCAGCTCGCCGACACCGCCGACCCGGACCGAGGCCTGTTGGCCTACCGCCGGGTCTCCGAGGCGCTGGCCCCCACGCCGTGGTACCTCGGCCTGCTGCGCGACGAGGGCGCGATCGCCCAGCGGCTGATGTTCGTGCTGGGCACCTCCGCGCTGGTGCCGGACCTGTTGGTGCGCGCCCCCGAGGTGCTTCGGCTGCTGGCCGACACCTCCGAGCACGCCGAGCTGGTTTCCCGGGATCCGGCGGAGGTCTCGGCGTCGCTGCGCGCGGCGGTTGGCCGCTACACCGACCCGACCGCCGCGGTCGGGGCGGCCCGCTCACTGCGCCGGCACGAACTGCTGCGGGTGGCGTTCGCCGACCTGCTCGGCCTGCTGTCGGTGGAGTCGGTGTGCGCGGCGCTCTCCGAGGTGTGGGCGGCGGTGTTGGGTTCCGCGATCGACGCGGTGGTGCGTGCCCAGCCCGGGCAGCCGAGGGCGCGGTTCGCGGTGATCGGGATGGGCCGCCTCGGCGGCGCGGAGCTCGGTTACGGCTCCGACGCCGACGTGCTGTTCGTCTGCGAGCCGATCAACGGGGCCACCGAGAACGAGGCGGTGCGCTGGTCGACCACGGTGGCCGAGCGGATTCGCAACCTGCTCGGCGCTCCGAGCCCGGACCCGGTACTGCAGGTGGACGCCGACCTGCGCCCGGAAGGCCGCAACGGCCCGCTGGTGCGGACCTGCGAGTCCTACCGCGCCTACTACGCGAAGTGGTCGCAGCCCTGGGAGTCCCAGGCTCTGCTGCGCGCCCGGCCGCTCGGCGGCGACGCCGGGCTCGGCGAGCGGTTCCAGACGTTGATCGACCCGATCCGCTACCCGGACGGTGGCCTCGACCCGGCCACCGCCACCGAGATCAAGCGGATCAAGGCAAGGGTGGACGTGGAACGGCTGCCAAGGGGCGCGGACCGGGCAACCCATACCAAGCTCGGTCTCGGCGGGCTGGCCGACGTGGAGTGGACCGTGCAGCTGCTGCAGCTGCAGCACGCCGCCGACGTCCCTGAGCTGCGCACCACCTCCACCCTGGAGGGGCTGCGGGAGTCCGCCGAGGCCGGGCTGCTCGACCGTTCCGACGCCGAGGCGCTGGCCGCCGGCTGGAAGATGGCCACCCGGGCGCGTAGCGCGGTCACGTTGGTGCGCGGCAAACCGGCCGACCAGCTGCCGCGTTCCGGGCGGGAGCTGGCCGCCGTGGCCAACGCGATGGGCTACCCGCCGGGCGGCGACCCTGGCGAGTTCATCGACGAGTACCGGCGGATCACCCGCCGGGCCCGCGCCGTGGTGGAGCGGGTGTTCTACGACGGCTGAAGTAATATCCGGCGCGCTCGGTGGCGGTGCAGGGCTAGCGTGATCGAGTGTCCACCGACCATCTGATCGCGTTCCTCATCGCCTCCGTGGTGCTGGTGGTGGTGCCGGGCCCGACGGTGGTTTTCGTGGTCAGCCGGGCACTGGCGCAGGGCAGGAGCGCCGTGCTGCGCAGTGTGGCCGGCAACTCGACCGGCGTCGCGGTGCTGGTGCTGTTGGTCGCGTTCGGCCTCGGCAGCCTGGTCGAGCGCTCCGTGCTGGTATTCACGCTGATCAAGCTCGTCGGCGCCGGGTACCTGGTCTACCTGGGGGTGCGCACCTACCGGGAGCGTGGCCGGCTGGCAGAGGCGCTGACCGCCTCGGTGCCCCGGGTGCCGGGGCGGCGGCTGTACCGCCAAGGCGTCGTGGTCGGGCTGACCAACCCCAAGGCCCTGGTGTTCTTCGCCGCCGTGCTGCCCCAGTTCGTGGATCGCCACGCTGGCAACGTGCCGCTGCGGATGGCGGCGCTCGGCCTGCTGTTCGTGACACTGGCGATGGTGCTGGACGGCGCGTGGGGGCTGGCCGCCGGCAGCGCCCGGGACTGGTTCGGCCGCTCGCCGCGCCGCCTGGCGGTGCTGGGCGGCACCGGTGGGGTGGCCATGATCGGGCTGGGCCTCGGGCTCGCCGTCACCGGCCGCCCGCAGCGGTGAGCACCGCGGCGCTGGACGACGATCCGGCTACCGGTCGTGCTCAAGAACCAGGCCAACGTGGTGCTGGCGCTACTTCCGTCACCCCTGGTGGCTCCGACGCCGCGCACCCCGCGTCCACGCCGCGCACGGTGGGCGGTGCGCGGCGTGACAACACGGTGCGCGGCGTGGTTGCGCGACAGGGGGAATCGAGCCTCCCAATGGGTGCCGATGGCCTGCGGGTATCCGGCCAGGTGGAATGCAGACGCCAGGTGCACCGCCTCGTCGACGAGTACCGCGCTGCCCCGGGCCGTTGCGCACGCCGACAGATACGCCAACTCGGCACCGACCAGCGACAGTCGGCTCAGTTCCACGACGCTGAGCGATCCGTCGTGCAACAGCAGGTGGCTCATCTCGGCGTTGACCGGGTCGCTGCTGGCGTGGCAGGCGAAGTGCACGGTCGCCGCGCCGGGCAATGCCGCGCGCACCGCCTCACGGGTCGCCGAAGCTCCGACCAGCAGGTCCGTTCCAGCGAAAGCGCCGACGAACTCGTTGGCCTCGCGCGCTGTCGCCGGCAGCGGCGGGTGCCCCGGGGTGTCCGGCATCGCCACCGCCACCGCACGGCGCAGCCCGGTGGGCCGAGGTCGGGCTCGGCTGTGCCGCGGCGCACGCAGGGTCCTAAACTTTGGCAGCAGGCCTGAGCTGCTCGTACGCCTCCCGGAACACCGCGACCGCCCGGTCGGACGTGTTGCCGGCAATGCTGGCGGGGTCGCCTTCGAGCAACAGCGCGTAACCGTGCGCGCAGAGCGCCAGCGGACGTGTCTCGTGCCCGGGCGGCAGCAGCGTGACGGCCTGGTCGGTCAGCTCGGCCAGCAGACCGTGCCGGTCGGGCTCGCCGAGCCGCTGCTGGAGCACCATGCAGGCCGCCAAGACCAGGGACCGACCGATTATCTGGGCGAGGGTGTCCCCGGCCTGCGTGTAGGCCTGCAGCACCGGCTCCATCCACCCCAGCAGAGTTTCGGGGAGGTCGTGCGGGCGGCTTACCGCCAGCGGCGCCAGCAGGACGGCGGCCACCAACCGGTCCTGCTCGCGTTCGGTGTCGGACCGCAGCTCGCTGCGCACCAGATAGAACGTGCCGACCGCGTAGACGATCTCCGCGTCAAGGTCACGCGGGATGACCGCGTGCTCCAACAGTTGGTCGACCTCGGACTGCGCCGCCTCGGAAAGCATGGGCTGGAGTTCACCCGCCGTGGCGCGGGCACGCACCGCCGCGAGTAGGCGCTCACGCACGGAAAGTGCCGCTACTGCGTACCCAACCGGTGTGGAACCGCACGCCACGCGTGGGATCTGGCGAACCAGGACTGGCAGCGCGCCCGGCACGCCGGCGAGACCGACCGGCTCAGTGAGCTGGCCGAGCGCCGCAACCGCATCGCGCTCGTCCGGCCGGCGAGCGCGACCTGGATCGGCGACCGGCTCGACGCACCGTCGGTGCGGGTGCACCAGGAGTACGGCCTCGACCTTCCCGCCACCTGGCCCCGCCTGTGGTTACGGCTGCCGGAGAGCACCCGCGTCCCGCTCACGGAGAGCAGGACCCGGGTGGACGACGCGACTGCCCTGGGTGGCTGGGCGCTGCTGTACCTGGTGCTCGGCGTCATCTGGTGGCGGGCCGCTGTGGCAGGCGTGGTGATCGGCCTGGTCAGCTGGCGGCGCGCGCAAGTGGCGGTGTACGCCGACCTCGTCGAAGCCGCTGTGGACGTGCACCTGGACGACCTGCTCGCTCAGTTCGTCGACGAGCGAGGTGTACGACCCGCCCGGCCTCCGTGGGGGCACCAGCTCACCGAGCGCTTCCGCAAGGGCATCTGATCGGCGGGCGGCCTAATGACTGCGTGCCTCGTGAGTGAAAAGTAACGCTATAGCGTTACTTTTCACTCACGAGGCACGCAGTGGCAATGGCAGGAAGGGCGGCCGATGGACAGTGGCCTGCGCGCGGTGTTACGCGAGCTCTACGACGAGGGGCAGAGCCACGACGCCGGCACGCCGGACCGAACCCGCCGGCGGCGCAACCTCGAACCGGACGCGGCCGAGTTCCTGCGGTTCCTGCTACTCGCGGTGCATGCCAGGCAGGTGGTGGAGATCGGCACGTCGAACGGGTACTCGACGCTCTGGCTGGCCGATGCGGTGGCCCGCACCGGCGGGCGGCTGCTGAGCGTGGATCTCGACGCCGAGGCGCAGCGCGAGGCCGAGGGGTGGCTGGGCCGGGCCGGGTTGGCCGGGGTTGTCGAGTTGCGCGCGGGCGATGGTGGCGAGGTGCTCCGCACACTGCCTCCCGGTACCGTCGACGTGTTGTTCCTGGATGCTGAACGCACCGAGTACCCGGGGTGGTGGGACGCGATCCAGGCGGCGCCCCGGGACGGCGGGCTGATCGTGGTGGACAACGCGATCTCCCATGCCGACGAGGTGGCGCCGCTGCGCCAGTTGCTTGACGAGGACCCGGGGTGGACCGTGACGTTGTTGCACATCGGCAAGGGTGAGCTGCTCGCCGTGCGCACCGGCGCACACTGACCCGAGCCGCACCGGGGAGAGGACCGATGGCCATCCGGGGGTATCTCGCCGAGGTGGGCGAGGCGAACGCCGCCTACCTCGCCACCACGAGCCGCACCGCGCTGCTCGCCTCCGAGTACCGGCCGATGGACCTGGGCGACGGCCGTGTCTCGCTGAGCCCCCGGGCGCTGAGCGCGTCGCGCGAGCTCGGCGAGGACGAGGACGGTTACATCAGCGAGGATGCCGAGGGCCTGCGCATCTGGGTGGGCGACGACGCGTTCGAGCTCGTCGTCGACTACGGCTGACGGCCTGTCGGCCCGGCCGGCCGGCGCGCTGGCACACTGGCCGGCATGCCGACGCTGATCACCAGCCCGACCCGGGTCGCCGCGGCCGGGGAGCCGCCCAAGACGATCGAGGAGTTCGTCGGGCGGGCCAACTCCGAGGAACCGAGGCTGTCGGTGGCGCACATGCGCAGCCCGGCCGGCTGGACCGAGCCGGGACAACGACCGGAGTTCGACGAGTTCACCCTGGTACTGCACGGTGAGCTGCGCGTCGAGCACGACGCCGGCTCGATCACCGTTCGGGCCGGCCAGGCGGTGCACACCGCGCCGGGGGAGTGGATCCGGTACGGCTCCCCTGGCGCGGAAGGTGCCGAGTACATCGCGGTGTGCCTGCCGGCGTTCAGCCCGGACACCGTGCACCGCGACTGAGCCGGTGATACTGCCGGAGCACGTGGTGGCGCTGCTGGCGCCGTTGGTGGCACTGATCGTGGTCGGCCACCACGGCCTGTGGCGGATTACCCGCACGGTGGTCACCATCGCGCACGAAGGCGGCCACGCGCTGGCCGCGGTGCTCACCGGACGGCGGCTGACCGGGATCCGGCTGCACTCGGACACCTCGGGGGTGACGGTGTCGGTGGGCCGCCCGCGCGGCCCGGGGATGGTGTTCACCGCGCTGGCCGGGTATGTCGCTCCCTCGCTGCTCGGGCTCGCCGCCGCCGGGCTGATCGCGCTCGGCTGGGCGCAGCAGCTGCTCTGGGCGGCGATCGCGGTGCTGCTGGCCACGCTGGCCTACACCCGCAATGTCTACGGTGTGGTCGCGGTGCTGCTCACCGGTGCCGGGGTGGGTGTGGTCGCCTGGTACGGCTCGCCGGGGCTGCGGGCCGCGTTCGGTGCGGCGGCTGCCTGGTTCCTGTTGTTCGGTGGGTTGCGCGCGGTCCGCGAGCTGGGCCGCGCCCGGCACCGGCAGATCCGACGGGGCGCCTACCTGTTGGACTCCGACGCCGACCAGCTCGCCCGGCTGACCAGCGTGGCGCCGGTGCTGTGGATCGCGCTGTTCACGCTGGTTGCGCTGGGCTGCCTGGCGATGGGCGGCTGGTGGCTGGTCGGCGAACTGCTCGCCTCGTTCGCGCGGGACGCCGGGCTACTCCAGCACCTCGGGTAGCCCGAAGCTGGCGAACAGGTCGGTGTCGAAGTAGCAGGCCACGTGCGAGACGCCCTCGGCGGACAAGGTCAGCTGCTGCAGCTGGAACGCCCGGAACACGCCGTCCTCACCGCGCATGTACACCGCGAAGACCGGCTGCCCGTTCGCCGAGGTGGTCACCAGCCGCATGTCGCCGGCCAGCTTGGCCGGACACCGCTCGCTGATCAGCTGGCCGATGTCGCGCCGGCCCTGGTACCAGCCGGTGAACGGCGGCATCTCCCACACCGCGTCCTCGGCGAGCAGCCCGACGATGCGCGGCACGTCGTAGGCCTCGAATGCGTCGAGATAGCGGGCGAGCAGCTCGCGGGCCCGTCCGTCCAGCTCGACGGTCGGCGCCGCGACGCCGCGTTGCTTGGCCAGCTGCGCGCGGGCCCGCTGCAGCGTGCTGTTGACGCCCGCGACGGTGATACCCAGCGTGCTGGCAACCTCGGTGGCCTTCCAGGCGAGCACGTCACGCAGGATGAGCACCGCCCGCTGCTGCGAGGTGAGCAGCTGCAGCGCGGCGATGAAGGCCAGCCGGACGGTGTCCCGGGTGACGGTGGCCTCCGCCGGGTCCGGGTCGGGGGAGCCCCAGATCATCGAGTCCGGCAGCGGCTCCAGCCAGGGCAGCTCCGGGTTCTCCCGCAGCGCCGCGCCCGGGTCCGAGTTGGGCTGTCCGAGGCCGGTCGGCAGCGGGCGGCGCTGGCCCTGCTGCAGGGCGGTGAGGCAGACGTTGGTGGCGATGCGGTACATCCAGGTGCGCAGCGAGGAGCGGTGCTCGAACCCGTGGTAGGCCCGCCAGGCCCGCAGATAGGTCTCCTGCACCAGGTCCTCGGCCTCGTGCACCGATCCCGACATGCGGTAGCAGTGCGCGATCAGCTCGCGGCGCAGCGGCTCGACCAGTGCCTGGAACTCGGCGTCGACGGTGGCTGTAGTCACGACGGTGAAACTAGCCGAGAACCCCGACAAGTTCCCGAACTTTTTGTGGTCTGTCCTTGGGCAACCGCCGAGATCCCAGATAGGACAGCGCCATGGACCGCATGATCTTCGTCAACCTGCCGGTGGCCGACCTGGCCGTGTCGAACGCCTTCTACACCGGCCTCGGCTTCCGCATCAACCCGGACTTCTCCGACGACAAGGCCACCTGCGTGAAGGTGTTCGACAAGATCTACCTGATGCTGCTGGTGCGGGAGCGCTTCGCCGACTTCGTGGTCGGCGAGGTCGGTGACCCCGCGAAGGACACCCAGGTGCTGCTGTGCCTTTCCGCCGAGAGCCGGGCCGAGGTCGACGAGCTGGTGACGAGCGCACTGGCCCACGGCGGCAAGCCCTGGCTGCCGGTACAGGAGCACGGCCCGATGTACGGGCACAGCTTCGCCGACCCGGACGGCCACGTCCTCGAGATAATGCACATGGACCTGCCCGCCGCCACCACAGCCTGCTGAGCGGCCCTCGCCGCCCTCGCGCGCGCCCGGGGTTCCCGACGGCGCCCGATCAGCGGTATCGAAGCCGGCTCTTCCCCTGTCGCTCCACTTAGCCTGGATAAGCCATAGCTCGGCTCCTGACGCGGAGTAGGCAACGGCATCAATGCCGAAATCATCACGTCCATCGATCACTCCGGCTGCCGCCTCCTCCGAGGTGCAGTCTGTCAGGATGCGCGCAGCTTTGGGCGACAATGCCCGCGACAGAAAGGCGTTCTCGCGTTCGTCCAGCTGTCGTTTTTCGTAATCTGCCATTGAGATCGAAGTCGCGTAACTCGCGCTTCAAAGCATCACGGACATGCTGAACCTCAAGCGGCACTTCCCGAATACGCTGTCCTCTTTTACTCATGCCTTGTCCCCTGACTGCCGATCTACCTCGACGAGACGACAGCCTGAAGAGCGTAACGCTTGTAGCTGACGTCGCCATCGCCAGGGCACCGGCCCAACGGCCTTTATTCGAACTTCGGGTTCAACCCGGTGTCGTGCCGCCAGCCTCGATACGCGCCACGGCGGATTGGGTCATCTCGGCGGCGGCCGCGAGTTCGGCCTGACTCCACTCATGCGCAACCCGGAGCTTCCGGACAGCGGCACCAAGCTCGAACTCCCAACCGCATCGCCTCGGCCGACCCCGGCTCAGCGAGCCGACGCTCACGCACCCCAGCCCAGGACTCACGCTCCGCCATCGCCGACGCCCCTCCTCAGTCGTCAGGCCATAGCGTCAACGCTATAGAAACTGTTCAGAGGCGCATCCTGCAAGGCAGCGAGTGAGTGTCGGTTCACTCGCCCGATGCGCGATCAAGACTGATTCGCTGCCCGTCGGGACCTACCGTGATCAGCCAGTCGGCCACCCGTGGCTCGTCGTGCTCGCGCCACCACTGGTACGCGGCCAGCACCTCGTCCCACAGTTTGCGGGTTCCCCCTTGTTCGACGGGGTAGGGCGGCGAGTCGGTGAGGGTGATTTTTCCCCAGGAGCGGGTCGCTGAGTCGATCAGGTGCAGGTCCCCGTCGTCGAAGAATTGGCGGCACCCAGGGACCCGCAGCCCGACCGTCGTGGCGGCGTCGAATTGGTCGGGGGAGGCCACGTACCAGGGGTGCAGGTCGGTGGTGGAGTACACGACCTGACCGGTGCCGAGAATGTCGGCGATCCGGCGGGTCACCCGCTGCTCGCGCAGCAGCATGAATGAGGCGGGGCCGATGATGCGCCCCCGGCCAATATGATCGGCGCCAACCTCCAGGCGCAGCAGCGCACTGGGGTACCACTCGGTCCCCCAGGGGAGCAGGACCAGGCCGCCGGGTCGGGTCTGGCCGATCCACAGGCGTAGGGGATTTGACGCGCGGCGACGGTGGCCAGCACCCGGTCGTAGGGCGCGGCCTGAGGCCAGCCGAGCGTCCCGTCGCCGGTCACGACCCGTACCGGTAGGCGCTGGGCGGTCAGCCGCTGGCGGGCCTGCTCGGCGACCGCGTCGTCCACTTCTACGGACACCACGTGGTCCGCGCCGAGCCGGTGGGCCACCAGCGCGGCGTTGTAACCGGTGCCGGTGCCGATCTCCAGCACGTGCATCCCAGGTTCGGCCCGCAGAGCGTCGAGCATCTGGGCGACGACGGCGGGCATGGATGCTGAGGAGGTGACTTCCCGCCCGCGCCCGTGCTCGTCGGGCTGGCCGTCATCGACCTGGGTGAACACCGGGTCGTTGGCGTAGCTCATCTCCAGCCACCGCTGCGGGTCCTGGTCGCGGTCCAGCGGCATGAGGTCTGGCCCGTGGGCCTGTTCCTCGTGCACCCACACTCGATCGGGAATGAACGCGTGGCGGGGTACCTGTTCGAGCGCCGGGCGCCACGCCGGGGACAGCTCCCCGCGCTCGAGGAGCCCGGCGACCATCGCCAGGCGCAGCGCCTCGGCCGTGCTCACTACTTTTTACCCTTGTTGTGGTCGTCCTTCTTGCCGTGCTTGCCGGGGTCGGCCGACCCCGGGGGATGCTGGCCGTCCCCGGACGGCTTCGGCTTCTTTTCTGGCTCGTCGTGCTTGCCCATGTACGGATCCTTCGGTGGCTGCGGGTGTGGATTGTCCCAGGAGCCCACTCAACTGTGCCTCGGCGACCGCAGTGGCTGGAATCCGGGCCTCTCACCTGTATGCACCAGATCAGCACATCCCGCCCACGAGGCTTGCGCGAATACGAAACGGCGGTTGACCGTGAGAGACGGTCGGGGGTGAACACGCCGCCTCCTCGGGCGGCAGCTCGTAAAGGTCCTCGTCGATCGGGGCCGGCGGAAACTGTGAAAGTCGCTGCTGCGCGAACAGGGCGGCGGGGGCCTGCCCGCTGACGTCGAACCCTGGATGCTCGACACCACCACCTGGCCCGGCGACGTCGACAACTACGTCGACTGGCTCGTCTGGCTGGTCGGCGAGCTGCTCACCGACCCCAAGCACTTCTTCCGCTCGTTCACCGTCAAGGAGCTCGGCCGCCTCATGACCGCACGACCCGACGCCCTGCCCGTTCGCGCCCACGAGATGGGCATCTACAAGCGCTACTTCGACCTCATCGCCACCGGCCGCAAGACCACCGACATCCGGGTCAACGACTCGAGCCGCAGAAAGATCAAGAAAGGCTCGCTGATCCGGTTCCGCTGCCAAGGCGACGACGTCCTCACCCGCGTCACCCGCTACCCCAGCTTCCGCGAGATGTTCGACCACGAGTCCGTCGCCTCGGTCAACCCACTGGCCACCCGCGACGAGCAGCTCGCGAACATCCGCCAAACCTATCCCCCGGAGCGCGAAGCACTGGGCGTCGTCGCCATCGGCATCGAACTTGTCGACCCACCCCGACAGGCGTGACAGCTCTATTCCCGCCTACGCCCTCCACCGCGCATCCAGGAACAGAATCGGCACGCGAAAAGATCGTGGACATGCAGCCATCTAAAAACGCCAGGTCAGAGTCCTTTACCAGTCGGGAGTCGTACGCGCGACCTGGCCCGACCCCTCCCTTGGACCAGTCGGAGGGGCGCACTGACTCACGGCTGCTGGTTGCGGGCGGCGTGGCGCAGTGCGTCCAGGTCGAGGGCCAGCTGCAGCCGCAGATTCCGCGCCGGCCAGGTGAGGGTGAGTTCGTTGTGAGTCCAGGCGTCGCGCGGCCACCAGTGGGTCAGGGTCCAGGTGTCGTCCCAGGGCAGGGTCGGCCCGGGTGTGGCGTGGGCGTCGGCGGGTGTGCGCGCGCCACGGGTGCGGGGGATTTCGGTGCCGCCAGCGCTGAGCCGGATGTACTGCTCGGGAGCAGACGGGACGCTGGCCCAGGTGGCGAACGCCGCCCCGGTGTCGCGGTAGATCTGGCTCACGGTCGCGGGGATGAGCCGAAGGCGCAGGGTCGCGCCGCTCGAATAGACCTCGATCGGCCACAGCGCCCAGGCGAAGCCGTCGCACACCCCGGACCGCAGCTCGCCGACGAGCACCGGGATCGCCTGGGTGTTCATTGCCTCGGTGTCCGGGGCCTCGGCAGGGTTGGGGTGCCGAACTCCGTGTGGTCTCTGCTCATCGGGCCTCACCCACCGCGTCGGCGAGGCATCGGGGTCAATCGGCCAGCGCACGCTCAGCTGCCGGGCGGGCCAGCTCACTGTGATCGGGGTCGCGCCCCATGCTTCGCGGGGCCACCAGCATTCCAGCATCCAGGCGTGGTCCCAGGGCGCGCCGGCGTTCGGCTCGACACCCAGCGCAGGCAGCAGCGGACTACCCAGGTAGGGCGGCGCGATCGGCGCCCCGGCCGTCACGGTGATCAGTTGGGACTCGTGGCCGAGCACCGGGGTTACCGTGGCTGATATCGCCAGGAAGTCGTAATCCCGCCACTTCCCGACCGGCGCCAGGCAGAATCGCAGCAGGCAGCCAGCGGAGTGGACCTCGAGCGGCCAGCGGGCCCAGCGGATGCCCGACTCCGAGCCGGCCTCGTAGCGGCCCACCAGTCGCGGGATCGCCGGTTGATCCGTCAACGCGGGTAGCTCAC
>DASYBQ010000293.1:0-34361 GCA_036500625.1 Pseudonocardia sp.
CGCCGGCCGGGGTGAGGGCGGTCCCGCGCTTGTCCCGGACGAACAGTTGGACATGCAACTCGTCCTCGAACGCCCGGATTTGGCGGGACAGCACCGGCTGGGCGATGTGCAGCGCGTCGGCGGCCCGGCCGAAGTGCAGATTCTCGGCAACGGCCAGGAAGTACCGCAGCTTGCGCAGGTCCAGGTCCACCACTCATACCGTACCGGTATCTAGCTGCCGCCGGCCGCGATCAAAGCGGGCCCGGCCATGCGGCGCTGGAACCCGCGCGCCGATCGCACCGTTGGGTAGGTAACGGAGTGAGGAGCGCGATGAGCGGTGGGCGGCGGGGCACCGGGCGTTGGCCGGCGCTGTGTCGCGGCGCACTGGCGCTGGCGTTAGGTGCGCTCGGCTGGGCGCTGACGCACCTGCTACTGGACACCTCCGTGCTCGGCCTGGTCGGCAACCACCGGTTGGCCCACCTCTCGGCGTTCGCGATGGCGTCGGGCTGTCTGGCCGCCGGCACGCTGGCCTCGGTGTTCTCGCTGGCCGGGCGGCTGCCTCGGAGTATGACGGCCCGGCGCCGCGGCCTGCTGAGCCCGTTAGGTTTCGTGCTCACCGCGCTGGCCAGCTCGTTCAGCGCGGGCCACCACGAGCTGCCCGGGTTGTTGCTGGTGGCACTGGGGGCCACCGCGCAGGCGGCGGTCGGCCTGGCCACCTCGATGGTCTGGCAGAGCTGCGTGCTCGCGTGGTGCCGGTTGCCGTGCGGTCGGCAGGCGTTGCCGGTGGTCACTTCCGGCGCCGTGGCGGTGCTGTCCGGGGCCGCCGATCGACTTCGGCCGAAGTTGTGGGTGAACATCTCGCCCCGTCGGGGTCCGCCGGTGGGTCTCGGTTACTGACCGCGGTTGCGTGGCGCCAATCATGGGCCGCGGTCGGGGCTATGTCCCCGGACGACGTCCCCGGACGACGTCCCTGAATGACGTCCCTGAATGACGTCCCTGAATGACGGACCACCGAGCCTTCGTGGAGTGACCACCGATGATGCGTGGACAGAAATTCTTGGTTGCCGCCGCAACCCTGGCGTGTCTGCCGCTGGCGCCCCTTGCGCTGCGCGGGCTGGGTGAGCGGCTGCTCGCGGCCACCACCAGCGAGCCGCGCCGATGCCGGCCGGCGCCGGTAACCCCGGTAGCGCCACCTCGGCCGCGCTCGGCGCCGAGGGACCAGCCGACAGCGTCGACAGCCGCCTGACGCGGCGCGGGCAGCGCGGCCAGCAGCGCTGGCCGCCAGAGAGGCAGAAATCTCGAGCAACCCAACAACAGCGGCTACCCCCGGCGCGCCGGGGATAGCTGTACCCATGGCTGGCCCCGGGATGGACTCTGCCCGGGGCCAGCCGCTCGCTCCCCGGATGACTCGCTCCCGAATGAAAGGATGCTCAGTAGCGCATAAGTTGCCCCGAGCGGTGGCTTTTCCTGGGTCTGGCGCTGGTACTCGGCTTGCTCGGGTTTGTCGGACGGCGCACGCCGAGGAGGAACCGACCGGCGGGCTGGGTGGCGTGGCGGCCTCGGCGCTCATCGGGGGAACGCCGTGCGCGCCAGGTTTCCAGGCCTGCGTCAGCCTGGCCGAGCAGCAGGCCTGGCTGGTCGACGACACTCGATCTTGGTGACCGGGTCCAGGCCCTCGGCCGAGAGTAAATCGAGCGCGGCGTAGCGTTTCGGACATGGCTTACACCGTTGCCGATCAGATCATCGAGGTGCTCGTCGAGGCTGGGGTCCAGCGGGTATACGGCCTGGTGGGGGACAGTCTCAACCCGCTGGCCGACGCGATCCGACGCAATCCGGACGTCGAATGGGTGCACGTACACAACGAGGAGGCGGCCGCGTTGGCCGCCGCCGCCGAGGCACAGCTGACCGGTCGGCTCGCGGTGTGCGCGGGCAGCTGCGGCCCCGGCAACACCCATCTGGTGCAGGGCCTCTACGACGCGCACCGCAGCGGCGCGGCGGTGCTGGCCATCGCCTCACACATCCCGTCCAGCCAGATCGGTACCAACTACTTCCAGGAGACGCATCCGCAGCACCTGTTCCTGGAGTGTTCGGCCTACTGCGAGCTGGTGTCCCGGCCCGAGCAGCTGCCCCGGCTGCAGCGCATCGCGATGCAGACCGCGTTGGGGCACCGAGGTGTCGGCGTGCTGGTGCTGCCCGGTGACCTTGGCGGCGAGCAGGCGCCGAACCCGACCGGGCACAGCGACCTGGTGGTCACCCGTGCCACCGCGCAGCCCGACCCCGAACGGGTACGCGCGCTCGCCGACAAGATCAATGCGGCGGGCACGGTGACGCTTTTTGTCGGTGCCGGCGTGCAGAATGCCCGTGACGAGGTACTCGAGTTGGCCGCCAAGATCGCCTCGCCGATCGGGCACTCACTCGGCGGGAAGGAGTGGATTCAATACGACAACCCCTATGACGTGGGTATGAGCGGGTTGCTCGGCTACGGCGCCTGCTACGAGGCGACGCACGAGTCCGATCTGCTCGTGCTGCTCGGCACCGACTTCCCCTACGACACGTTCCTGCCCCAGGCCCGCACCGTGCAGGTCGACCGGGACGCCGCGCACCTCGGTCGGCGCACTCGTCTGGAGTTGGGCGTCGAAGGTGACGTGGGCGCCACGCTGCGCGAGGTGCTGCCGCTGCTCGAGCAGAAGACCGACCGGCGCTTCCTGGACAAGATGCTGCGCCGGCACGCCGAAGCCCTGGAGAAGGTGGTCTCCGCCTACGCGGTCAAGGTCGAGAAGCTGCGCCCGATCCACCCGGAGTACGTGGCGGCGCTGCTGGACGAGGCGATGACCGACGACGCGATCGTCACGGTGGACACCGGCATGTGCAATGTGTGGGCGGCGCGCTACCTGTCGCCCACCGGGCGCCGGCGCATCATCGGCTCGTTCCGGCACGGCACCATGGCCAACGCGCTGCCGCACGCAATCGGCGCCGCGTTCGCCGAGCCCGGTCGCCAGGTGGTGTCGATGTCCGGGGACGGCGGGCTGACCATGCTGCTCGGCGAGCTGCTGACCGTCGCCGAGCACAACCTGCCGATCAAGGTCGTGGCGTTCAACAACGGGTCGCTCGGCATGATCCGGCTGGAGATGATGGTTGCCGGCTACCCGTCGTTCGAGACCGACCACGGGGTTGCCGACCTGGCCGGGGTGGCGCGCGCCTGCGGTATCCCGTCCGTCGCGGTGGACGACCCCGCGCAGTTGGGCACGGCGCTGCGCGTCGCGCTGCAGAGCGCCGGCCCTTACCTGGTCGACGTGCGCACCGACCCGAACGCACTGTCCATCCCGCCGCACATCTCCGGCGCCCAGGTGCGCGGGTTCGCGCTCGCCGCCACCCGCACCGTGTTGGAAGGTGGCGTCGGCAAGATGGTCGAGCTGGCCCGCAGCAACCTCCGCTCCATCCCCCGCCCCTGAACCACCCCCTGGCACGTGCCCGGGGTGGTTGGAACGCGGGGTGCCCCTTGCCCACCCTCACCGGAGCGGGATCGACACGTGGTGGTGTGCTGTGCACCGTGCGCCGATCACTTGTGCGCGATTCTGGGCATGCGTTGTTGCTCGGGGGACTTGAACCCCCAGTGCTGCCCGCCACACACCAGGAAGTGGCTGGAACTTGCCCCGTCCAACCTCGGGTGTGTGCCCGCTTCCCGTCCGGCTACCTGCTCCCGCGTTCCCTACCCCAGCTATTCGGCCAGATCGACCATCCAGTTCGCCTGCTGGATCCGGGTGTCCAGCTCGCGGAGCTCGCGTGCCACCTGGTCCGCCCGGCCGCGCAGCTCGCCGACCGGCAGCGCGGAGAACTGACGCAGCTCGGAGCGCAGCTGACGAAAAACGCCGTGGCCGCCGCCGTGCCCCGCCGCGGCGTCGGCCGCCGCGATGAGCACCGAGTGCCGCAGCCGCAGCGCGTCGCGGCGGGCCAGTGCATCGGTCATGGTGCCGTCCGCGCCGAGCTGGGTGGACGAGTTGGTCCGGTTGATCCGCCGGATCAACGACTCCAGCTCGTCGATCAGCTCGTCCGCCTCGGCGAGCAGCGCCGCGGCATCCTCGGCCGGCTCGGTGCCTTCCTGGTACGTCGCATTGCCGGTGATCCGGGACCGCAGCTGCTCGACCCTCTTCCGGGAGTCCGCCCGCCGGGCGAGTGCCTCAGCCAGTTTCATGATCAGTCCTCCTCTCTCGGGACTGATCATGCCTGGACGGACCGGTCTACCGCAGCCGAGTTTCGCGAAGGGCGAACTCGCCGAAGGAGGTCGTCGTGGAGCTTGCCGGTCCGCCCCAGCCGGATGTCGAGGTGCCGGCGGTGGTGTCCCGGCTGGCCGGCGGCGCGCCGGTGCGCCCCGTATGGCGCAACGAGCTCGGCGGGTTGACCTTCGAGCTGGGCGGTGGCCCGAGCGGTCCGGGTAGCCCGCGTCGGTTCGTCAAATGGGCTCCGTCCGGCACGGCGGACCTCCCGGCGCAGGCGGCCCGGCTGCGCTGGGCGGGTGCCTTCACCCCGGTGCCCCCGGTGCTCGCGCCGAGCGAAGACGGGGACGGGGACGGGTTGCTGACCGAGGCGCTGGCCGGCGAGAACGCGGTCAGCCCCCGGTGGCTGGCTCGGCCGGCGGACGCGGCCGAGGCGATCGGGGCCGGGTTGCGCGCGTTCCACTCGGCGCTGCCGGTGCCCGACTGCCCGTTCCGGTCCGACCCGGGCCCTGGCGCGCCACCGACCCCCACCTCGGGACGTGGTGGTGTGCCACGGCGACGCCTGCGCGCCGAGCACGCTGATCGGCACGGACGGTCGCTGGTGCGGGCACGTCGACCTCGGCGCGCTCGGCGTCGGCGACCGGTGGTCCGACCTGGCCATCGCCACCTGGAGCCTGGACTGGAATTACGGGCCGGGCTGGCAGGACGCCCTGCTCGCCGGCTACCGCATCGCGCCCGACCCGGAGCGGATGGCGCACTACCGGACCTTGTGGGGCAGCGCGCCGACCTCGTGCTGAGCTGGGTCGAGTTTGAGCGGCGCAGCGCCACGACCGGCTGGGCCGTGGTGTGATCGGGGCATGGCTGTGTTGCGGCGCGAGGACGGCGCGGAGATTCACTACGCCGAGCACGGGTCGGGTTTCCCGGTGCTCGCACTGGCCCCCGGCGGATTGGGCTCTGCCGCCGAGGTCTGGGACCGGATGCCTTGGCAGCCGGTGCCCGAGCTGGCCGGGCACTACCGGGTCATCACCATGGACCAGCGCAACGCCGGCGCGTCCACCGCGCCGGTGACCGGCACCGAGAACTGGCGGACCTACACCGCCGACCAGCTCGCCCTGCTGGACCACCTCGGCGTGCGGCACTGTCACCTGGTTGGCATGTGCATCGGCGGGCCGTTCATCCTCGGCCTGCTGAAAGCCGCGCCGGAGCGGTTCGACCGGGTCGTGATGCTGCAGCCGATCGGGCTGGACGGCGATCGGCGCAATCGGGAGGCGTTCCACGAGATGTTCGACGCCTGGGCGCGGGAGCTGGCGCCGCGCCACCCGGACACCTCGGCTCGCGCCTGGGCCACTTACCGGGCCGCGATGTACGGCGGGGACAACGCGCTGTTCAGCGGGCCGGACTCGGCGCTGCCCACCATCGAGACACCGATGCTGGGGCTGCGCGGCGACGACCGTTACCACCCGTCCGGCGCCTCCGAGCTGGCAGCCGGCTCAGTGCCGGGGGCCCGGCTGGTGCGTCGGTGGCGCGAGCCGGAGCACCTGTCCTCGGCGCGCACCACCATTGCGGAGTTCCTCCAGGGCTGAGCCGGGCCGTGTTGATTGCCCTGGGTAATTAGGTGCACTCACTAGAAGTACTTCGACCGCGATGCCGTATCCGAGGGTCTCGAACACAGGTTGAGCGGCCATGCGGAGCAGGGTGCGTAGCGCGCTGGCGATGGGGTTGGGCGCGGTGTTGGTGGCCGGTGTGACGGCGCTCGGTTCGGGAATGGTGTCCGGCCTGCACGGCAGTGCCGGGGCATCGGACTCCGGCGGATCCAGCGGCATCAGCAGCGTGCCGGTGTCGTTCGACGTGGTGACCACGAACCGGTCCGGTCTGCCCTGCGCCGCGTTGCCAACCGGCAGGCACGTCACGGTGCGCGGGCACCTGACCGGCCCCAGCGACGAGGTCGACTCCGACAGGATCGACGGCACGCTCTACTCGCACGGTGACGGCTACGGCGAGTACTTCTGGCGATACCAGAAGGACGAGAAGTACAACTACGTCGACGAGATGGCCCGCCGCGGCCACGTGTCGGTGACCATCGACCGGCTCGGCTACGGCGACAGCGACAAGCCGAACGGGCACGGTGTCTGCTTCGGCACCGAGGCCGACGTGCTGCACCAGATCGTCGGCCAGCTGCGCGACGGGTCCTACTCGGGCGACAAGACGCCGCGCTTCGGCAGGGTCGGCCTGGTCGGGCATTCCGCGAGCGGTTTCATCGTGGAGCAGGAGGCGGCCGGTTTCCATGACGTGGACGCGCTCGGCGTGCTCGACTCCGGCGAGCTCAGCATCTCTCCGCTCGCGCTGACGCGGGCCGCCCAGCAGCAGGTGCGTTGCCTGCTTGCTCCGAACGGCTACGCGGGGCTGGAGGGCTCCGACGCGGAGTTCCGCTTCGACCACCTGCACAACGTCGAGCCGGACATCGCCGACGACCTCACGGCGCGGCGCACCCCGGACGCCTGCGCCGGCACGCTCAACTCCCCGCAGGCCCTGGCCGGCAACACCCTGCGCAACAGCCTGATCACCGCACCGGTGCTGGTGCTGACCGGCGCCAACGACCGGCTCTTCCCGCGCCCCGAGCTGCAGACCCCCACCTACACCCGCAGCGCCAAGGTCACCCTGAACGTGGTGCCGGACGCCGGGCACGCGATCGCCTTTGCCCGCACCTTCCCGGTCTTCCACGACGACATGGACAACTGGCTGGACGCCAACAAGCTCTAGCCGCCGTACCCCGTCAGCGCGAGTCGGGGCTCTCAGCGGAGCAGGGCGTAGGTGTAGCAGGCCGACGCGGCGAGCGGGGTGACCCAACGCAGCTGGTTGCCGGCGCCCCAGCGGGACAGGTAGCCGGCCCACTGTCCGGCCGAGCCGGCCGCCGCGGGATCCAGCACCGCGAGGCTGTCGTTCAGCGGCACGTGGAAGGCAATGGTCAGCACGATCACCCCGGCCAGGTAGAGCAGCGAGCCGACAAGCAACGGCACCGCGTAGCCCGAGCTCCAGCCGCGCACCGCGCAGGTGATCAGCACCACGCATACCAGCGCGGTACCGAACATGACGGACATGAACGCCGGCCGTATCGCCGTGATGTTCATCGACTGCATGGCCGCGATGCCTTGGTCGGCCGGCAGACGGCCGAGCGCGGGCATTACGAACGAGGAGAACGCGTAGAAGATCCCGGCCACCAGTGCGCTGCCCAGCAACCCGAGCACGGTCAGCATCTGCACCGCGGTACCCATCGCACGTCCCTTCCGAGCCGAGTCGTTGCCTAGCCCGGTGCTGTCTGTCCTGTCGGTCACCGGATAAGCAAACCGCGTGCATCTGAGACGATCAATGGTTCATAGGCGCATTCTCATACGCGAGCGTCTAATCTGAGTGGTGTGGACTCGGTAACGGGGTTACTCGATGGGCCCAGGGCGCGCGATGCGTTCCTGCTGCGCTCCCTGCTGGCGCCGCCGTGGTCGATGCTCATCCAGGACGAGGCGCCGCTGACCCTGGTCGCGGTGGTCCGGGGCCACGCATACGCCGTGCCGGAAGGGCCGGAAGGGCGCCGGGGCGCGGCGGTGCCGCTCGGCGAAGGCGATACCGCGATCCTGCGCGGCCCGACGCCGTACCTGGTGGCCGACCAGCCGGGCCGGCCACCGGCGGTGCTGATCCTGCCCGGGCAGCGCTGTGTCGCCCCGGACGGCTCGGCCTCGCCGATGACCACGTTCGGTGTGCGCACCTGGGGCAACAGCCCGCGCGGGGACACCGAGCTGCTCACCGGTACCTACCAGCTACCCGGCGCGACCAGCCGGCGGTTGCTCAACGTGCTGCCCACGCTGGTCGTGGTGCGCGCGTCGGACTGGCCGGCCAACCAGCTCGGTGCCCCGGCGCCACCACCCCGGACACCGCCGTTGATCTCTCTGCTGGCCGACGAGATCGTCCGCGACGACCCCGGCCAGGAGGCGGTGCTGGACCGGCTGCTGGACCTGCTGTTGATCGCCGCGCTGCGCATCTGGTTCGCCCGCCCCGACTCCGGCGCGCCGGGCTGGTACCGGGCACACGGTGACCCGGTGATCGGGCCGGCGCTGCGCCTGCTGCACCACGAGCCGGCTTCGCCATGGACAGTGGCCGCGCTGGCCCGCCGGGTCGGCGTCTCGAGGGCCACCTTCGCCCGCCGGTTCGCGGACCTGGTCGGCGAGCCGCCGATGTCGTTCCTGACCGGCTGGCGGCTGACCCTGGCCGCTGACCTGTTGCGCGAGCCCGGTGCGACGTTGGCCTCGGTGGCCAGGCAGACCGGTTACGCCAGCCCCTACGCGCTCAGCACGGCGTTCAAGCGGGAGCGCGGCATCAGCCCGGCGAGCCACCGCGGCCGCACTGATCGAGTGGCCCCGTTGGCCGGGCCGGATTTCAGACGCTAGTGTCCGACTCCCGAAAGTACTTGATCGGCCGATCAGTCTGGAGGTTGCCATGTCGGGCAAGTTCGAGGTGTACGAGGACCGTGCCGGCAAGTTCCGGTTCCGGCTCAAGGCCGGTAACGGCCAGGTGGTGGCGGTCGGCGAGGCGTATGAGTCGAAGTCCGCCGCTATCAAGGGCTGTGAGTCGGTGCAGCGGGCCGCGGATGGCGCCGCAGTAGAAGATATAACCGAATAGCACTTTACCTGCGGTTGTACACGAGGTACAACAAGCTGGGCGGCATTGAGCCCTCGAGCCCAATGCTAGTCGGCTGATTAGCCCATAGTCTCCACATTCAGCGCGATGTGGTCCGTGCCATAACAGGGCTTGCGCACAGCGAGAGCCGCAAGGTCAGGGAGCGAAGCGATGGGTTTTGTGTCGCCCAAACTCCCTCGCTTTGACGTGCACCTGTGGCACTGGGGCCGTCGCGCCGAGCGGCTGAAGCCGATGTGCCAGCACTGGGGTGAGCACGGCTTCGGCACACCGTGGGTGGTCTACCTGCTCTACGTGCTGAAGATGGCCGTATACCTCGTCGTCGGACTGGTCTTCATCGCGGCCACCCCGGGTATCGGCCCGATGAGCGACATCGCGAACTGGTGGACCCAGCCGGTGGTGTTCCAGAAGGCCGTGGTCTGGAGTCTGCTGTTCGAGGTGTGCGGCCTCGGTGGCGGGTTCGGCCCGCTGACGTTGCGGTTCCTGCCGCCGGTCGGCGGGCTGCTCTACTGGCTGCGCCCCGGCACGATCCGGCTGCCGCCCTGGCCGGAGAAGGTCCCGCTGACCAGGGGCACCATCCGCACCCCGCTGGACGTGGCGCTCTACTTCGGCGTGCTCGCCGCCGCCGGGTGGCTGCTGGTGTCCCCGGCCGCCCGCACCGACCTCGGGCCGCTGGGCCCGGTGAGCATGCTCGAGCCGGTGCGGTTGGTCCCGCTGGTGGTGCTGCTCCCGCTGCTCGGCCTGCGGGACAAGACGATCTTCCTGGCGGCCCGCTCCGAGCACTACTGGGTGCTGCTGCTGGCGTTCTTCATGCCGTTCGTGGACCTGCTGGTCGCCGCGAAGCTGCTGATGGTCGTCATGTGGTGGGGCGCGGCGACCTCCAAGCTCAACAGGGTCTTCCCTTTCACCGTCGCGGCGATGCTGAGCAACGCGCCACTGGTGGCGAAACCGCTGCGCCGCGCGATGTTCCGCGCGTTCCCCCGTGACATGCGGCCCTCCCGGCTCGCCGTGGCGCTGGCCTGGGCCGGCATGCTCACCGAGTACGCCGCGCCACTGGTGCTTGTGGTGTCCACCAGCCCGACCGCCACGCTCGTCGCCGTCGTGGTGATGGTGCTGTTCCACCTGGTCATCATCACGTCGCTGCCCCTTGGCGTGCCGCTGGAGTGGAACGCCTTCATCATCTTCGCGCTCGGCTACCTGTTCTGTGGCCACTTCGGCGCGAACCTGAGCACCGCCAGCCATCCGCTCCTGCCCGCGCTGCTGGCGATTCCGCTGGTGGTGCTGGTCACCTGGGGAAACCTGCGGCCGGACCAGATCTCCTTCCTGCCCGCGATGCGCTACTACGCCGGCAACTGGGCCACCTCGCTGTGGGCGTTCACCCCGTCCGCCATCGCCAAGATCGACGCGCACATCCCGAAGTCCTGCGGCTTCGTCAAGTCACAGCTCAAGCGGCTCTACAGCGAACAGGTCTCCGAGATCGTCACGCACAAGGGCTACGTGTACCGCGCGATGCACCACCACGGCCGCGCCCTGTTCGGCCTGCTGCCGCGCGCCGCCGGGCCGGACCACGAGGACGCCATCGTGATCGAGGGCGAGCTGGTCGCTGGCGCGCTGCTCGGCTGGAACTTCGGCGACGGCCACCTGCACAACGAGCAGCTGGTGGCCGCCGTGGCGAGCCGGTGCCACTTCGAGCCGGGCGAGGTGCGGGTGATCGAGCTGGAGTCGGCGCCGATCGGGTCGGACCGGCAGGAGTACCGGCTGGTGGACGGCGCGGTCGGTGAGTTCGAGCGCGGGTACGTCCTGGTCAGGGACATGATCTGCCGGCAGCCGTGGGAGATCGACGACCTGCCCATCCAGATCAGCGCCAAGCTGGACGTGGTGCCCGGCGACCGGGTGGAGGAAGAGGACGAGCTGCTCGTCCCGGACGGCCCCGCCGAGCTCGAGGGCGCGGCGCGCGGTGGTGATGGGCGTGAAGGTGTGGCGCTGGGCGGTGATGGGCGCGGCGACGAGCGGGTGATCGAGCTGTCGGACCTGGCGCGGCGGGCGGACGCCGCGCGGCCGGCGTACCAGGGACCGAGCGATCAGGAACCGGATGACTACCAGCTGGACGGCGCGGAGCCTCGGCTGCCCCAGCCCAAGCCCAGCGCCGAACAGCTGGAGGACTTCTGGTCGGCACCCCGGACCGGCACCGCCTGACCCGCGCCCGGTTGGGCCAGAATGATCGAATGACCAAAGCCGTGGTGGTGGGTTCCGGGCCGAACGGACTGGCCGCGGCGGTCGCGCTGGCCCAGCAGGGCATCGCGGTGACAGTGCTGGAGGCGCAGCACCGCATCGGCGGCGGCACCCGCTCCAGCGAGCTGACCGTGCCCGGTGTGTTGCACGACGAGTGCTCCGGCATCCACCCGGTGGCGGTGGGCTCGCCGTTCCTGAGCACGCTGGGGCTGGACCGCTACGGGCTGACCTGGCGGTGGCCGGAGATCGACGCCGCGCACCCGCTGGACGACGGCTCGGCCGGCGTGCTCTATCGCTCGGTGGAGCAGACCGCCGCCGGGCTGGGCGTGGACGGCAGGGTGTGGCGGGCGTTGTTCGGCGCGTCGGTGCGCGGCGCCGACGAGCTGTTGCCCAGCTTCCTCGGGCCGGTGCTCAAGATTCCCCGCCACCCGATTCGGCTGGCCCGGTTCGGGTTGGCCGGGCTGCCGCCGGCCACGGTGACCGCCCGGCTGTTCCGCACCGCGGCGGGCCGCGCGCTGTTCGCCGGCAACATCGCGCACAGTTTCTACCGGCTGGACCGGCCGATGACCCCGGTGATCGGCATGGGCATCGTGGTCGCCGGGCACCGGCACGGCTGGGCGGTCGCCAAGGGCGGCTCGCGGGCGATCACCGACGCGCTGGCCGCGCTGCTGACCGAGCTGGGCGGCACGATCGAGACGGGGGTGCGGGTGCGCTCGCTGGCCGAGCTGGCCGCCTCGCACCCGGCCGAGATCACCATGCTGGACGTGGCGCCCGGCGCGGTCGCCGAGCTGGCCGGCGACCGGCTGCCGCCCCGGGTGCGCCGGGCCTACCTGCGCTACCGGCACGGCCCGGCCGCTTTCAAGGTCGACTACGCGGTGTCCGGCGGGGTGCCGTGGACCAACGAGGCGGTGCGCAAGGCCGGCACCGTGCACCTGGGCGGCACCTTCGAGCAGGTCGCGGCCGCCGAGGCGGACTGCGCGCGGGGCAGGTTGCCGGCGCGGCCGTTCGTGCTGGTCGGGCAGCAGCACCTCGCCGACCCGGGCCGCAGCGCCGGCGACGTGCACCCGCTGTACGCCTACGCGCACGTGCCGAACGGCTACGCCGGGCCGGCCGGCCAGCTGACCGAGCTGGTCACCACGCAGATCGAGCGGTTCGCCCCGGGCTTTCGGGACCGGATCGTGGCCAGCGTGTCCACCTCGCTGGCCGCCTTCGAGGCGCACAACGCCAACAACGTGGGCGGCGACATCATCGGCGGGCTGTCCAACGCCCGGCAGATCGTGCTGCGCCCCCGTCCCGCGCTGGACCCGTACCGCACCGGCATCCCTGGCGTCTACCTGTGCTCCCAGTCCACCCCGCCCGGCGCCGGCGCGCACGGCATGTGCGGCTACCACGCCGCCCAATCCGCCCTCCGCGCCCTGCGCCGAGGCCCATCAGCCACTGGATAGCCCCACCCTCGGACGCACGCCGCGCACCCGCCGTCCGCGCCGCGCACGGTGCACCATGCGCGGCGCGGACGGGAAGTGCGCGGCGCGCAGGGCAAGTGGCCGGCTGAACGCGGCGGGCGCGGTCAGGGGGGCGGGGCGGGGCCCAGCACGGTGCGGCCCAGGTGGGCGCAGGCCTGCAGGGCTACCTCCAGATCTACTCGGCGCTCGCTGATCGGGCTGCCGCGCACGTCCTCGGCCTTGCGCAACCGGTAGCGCACGGTGTTCTTGTGCAGGTGCAGCTGGGCCGCCGCGTCGATCAGACTGGAGCCGGCGCGCAGATAGGCCAGCACGGTGCGGCGCAGCTCGGCGGTGGCGTCGTCGTCGCCGGCGAGGCAGCCGAGCACGTCGGCCACCCAGCGCCGGGCGCCGGCCAGGTCGCCGGCGAGGAAGCTGGACATCGCGACCTCGGCGAAGGTGGTCACCGCGCCCGCCCTGCCGCCGTGGATCTCGGCGACCTGCTGCGCGCGCAGCGCCTGCTGGTGCGAGGCGCGGAAACCGGTGAGACCGGGCAACGGGTTGCCCAGCGCGATCTTCGCCCCGCTGTTGCGCTGGTCGAGCGCGGTGCGCAGCTGCTCGACGCTCAGCTCGGCGACGCACGGCCCCGAGGCCCATGCCCACAGCGTGTGGTCGTCGGCGAGCACCGCCAGCGGCTGCTGGCCGGTCGCCCCGGTGATCACCTGGATCGCCGACTCCACCTTGCGGACGGTCTCCTCCCGGGGCGTCCACGCCACCAGCCCGACGTGCGGGCCGGTCATCCGGTAGCCGGTGAGCGACTCGGCCGCCGCCGCGTCCAGCGTCTCGTCCTGCAGCACCTCGCGCACCTGTACCGCGCGGGATGCGCCGGTGCGCTGCGCCCACAGCTGCTGTTCCTCGGCGTAGATCTCGATCAGGTTCTGCGAAACCGTGTCGATGTAGGCGCTGGTCACCCGCATGGCGTGCCGCACCGCGGCGATCAGCAGGTCGGGGTCCGGATGCCGGCCGCCCAGCTCGCGCAGCCACCACTGGTTGAACCGGGCCTCGCCGAGCCGGTAGGCGCGCAGCAACGCATCTTGCGGGATGTCCCGCTGCGCGACCCTGCGGGCGTAGTAGGCGGCGGCCGCGGGGACGTCGATTTGTTCGACCGGGATCTGGTGGGCCAGGGTGTGCAGCGCGGTGGCCAGGTTCGAGTGCACACTGGCGACGAGCAGCTCCCGGACGTCCTCCTCGGGCACGTTCAGCGCCGGAATCCGCTCGATGAGCAGTGCGCAGACATCGGAGTTGAGCTCCTCGAGCTCACGTTCCAGCTCGCGCGCCACCTCGGTCACCAGAGCATCCACCTGCTCCGACGCCGGCTCGTGCTCCACGGCTGGACACCGTAGTCCACGGCCGGCCCCGATGCACCCACTCACAAGGATTGTTGCTCTCTGTGCACCGATCGCCGTTGCTCTGTGTGATGAAGGTGCGCATATTTAACACTGCCGGCCACGGTCGTAACTGGAAGAGAAACAGCAGGTCAGTGGATCAAAACCGGGCCCGCGCCAGTACTTCTGTGAGCAACAATCCGGAAGCATTGCGCTTGACTGTGATGAATGCTTGAGTTCTTCACACTACCGGGTGGGGTCGAGGAGGATTCATGCCGGTCTTGGCAGAGGGATATCAGCGGAGCAGCTACACGGAGACCCACACCTGGGCGGACCGGTTAGGCATGCCGGGCGCGCTGCGCTGGGGGTTCGTCGGGCTGCTTGTCTTCATGATCGGCGACGGGGTGGAGTCCGGCTACCTGGCCCCGTTCCTGGAGGGCCGGGGTATCTCCGCCACCCAGGTCGCATTCATGATCACCATCTACGGCGTCACCGCCGGCGTGTCCGCGTGGGCCTCCGGGGCGATGTCCGACCTGTTCGGGCCGCGCAAGGTGATGTGGGTCGGCCTGGTCATCTGGGTGGTGTTCCAGGTTCTACTGCTGGGGGTCGCGCTACCCGGCAACACCTACCCGTTGATGGTGCTGTGCTACGGCATGCGTGGGTTCGGCTACCCGCTGTTCGCCTACGGCTTCCTGGTCTGGATCGCCGCATCCACCCCGCAGAACCGGCTGGGCACCGCGGTGGGCTGGTTCTGGTTCGCATTCACCGGCGGGCTGCCCACCCTCGGCGCGCTGATGGCCAGCGTGCTCATCCCTCGGATCGGCGCGTTCGCCACGCTGTGGGCGGCACTCGTGATCGTCGCGCTCGGCGGGCTGTTCGTGCTGATCGCGGTGCGCGAGCGGACCGGCTTCTCCCGGCTGGCGCCGCCGGACCAGAAGCCGATGGTCACCCTGGCGGCCAGCCTCACCATTCTCTACAAGCGGCCCAAGATCGGCATCGGCGCGTTCTGCCGGGCGGTCAACACCTCCTCGGAGTACGGCTTCCTTGTCGTACTGCCCGGTTTCTTCACCACCACCATCGGCTTCACGCTCAACGAGTGGCTGCACCTGCTCAGCGTGATCTTCCTGAGCAACATCTTCTTCAACCTGGCCTTCGGTGTGGTCGGCGACAAGATCGGTTGGCGCCAGACGGTGACCTGGGTCGGCGGTGTCGGCTCCGCGATCACCTGCCTTGCCATGTACTACGTGCCGACCGCGGTCGGCAACAACATGCTCATCTGCATGCTCGTCGGGGTGTTCTACGGCGCCACGCTGGCCGGCTTCGTGCCGCTGTCCGCGCTGATGCCCTCGCTGGCCCCGGACGCCAAGGGTGCCGCGATGTCGGCACTGAACTTCGGCGCCGGTGTCTCCGCCTTCCTCGGACCGTTGGTGGTCACGCTGTTCTTCGCCCCGTTCGGGCTCGGCACGGTGATGTGGATCTACGCCGGCATGTACCTGCTGTCAGCGGTGCTGGCCACCACGTTGAAGCTGGACAAGGAGGTCGAGGCTGAGGTGGTGGCCGGTCGGGCCAACCAGGGCAACCCCATCGGCCACCTGGCTGGGATGGCCGGCGGCAGCCTGCTGGGCCACCCACCGGCGCTGCGGGTACCCCGGGAGGACGACGACGTCGACCTGGTGCTGTTCGACGTCGGCGGCACGCTCTACGACGACGACTGCTACGCCAAGGCGATCCGGGCCGCCGTGCACGAGCTGCGCCCGCAGGTCAGCGACACCGAATTCTGGGCCGCCTACGACGCGTCGAGGGACCGCGGCACCGTCCCGCTGCGCGAGTCGATCGCGGACGCGTTCGTCGGCGGGGACTGGCGGCTGGTGCACGAGACGACCATGCGGCTGTGGGACTACCCGGCCGACGCGCTCTACCCGGACGTCAAGCACGCCCTGGCCGCGCTGTCGCAGCACTACAAGCTCGGCGTGGTGGCCAACAGCACGGACAGGGTGCTTGAGGCGATGGCCCGCGACGACATCAGCCAGTATCTGACGGTTGTCGCGCTGGCTCCCCAGGTGGGCTTCGAGAAGCCGGACCGCCGGTTGTTCGACCATGCGCTGCGCGAGGCGGGGGTGCCGGCTTCCCGTGCGGTGTTTGTCGGCAACCGGCTGGACACCGACGTCCGGCCGGCCCGCGCGATAGGCATGCGCTCGGTGTGGATGCTGCGCGGGGAGGCCCCGCCGGCCCCGACCGCGCTGCAGCTGGACGAGCCGGACGCGGTGATCACCTCGCTGATCGGGCTGCCGGTGGTGCTGCACCGGCTGACTGGAACTCGCGCCAACGTGCTGGCCCGCACACACTGACATCCGGCAGGCGAACCGCTTGTGAGTGCGTAGCGCCCTCCTGAGGGGCACTACGCACTCACGAGCCGTGCACCGCAGCGGAAGGGTGATCAGATGGCAGTCGTCAGCGTCGACGCCGGCACGACCATGATCAAGGCGGTGGGGTACGACCGGGACGGCACCGAGGCCACCGTGGTGCGCCAGCAGACCTCACTGAGCCGGCGCGAACCCGGCTGGGTGGAACAGGACATGCACGAGGTGTGGCGCGCGGTGCTGCACGGCGTCCGGGGCGTGGTCGAAGGGCTGGACGAGCCGGTGGACTACCTGGCGCTGACCGCACAGGGCGACGGCTGCTGGCTGGTCGACGACACCGGCCGGCCGACCGGCCCCGCGATCCTGTGGAACGACGGGCGAGCCGCCCGGATCATCGCGCGGTGGCACGCCGACGGGCTGCTCGACAAGGCGTTCAAGACCAACGGGACGATGGGTTTCTCCGGACTCTCGCACGCCATCATGAACTGGCTGCACCAGCACGACCCGGACCGCCTCGCCCGCTCCGCGACGGCGCTGACCTGCGGCGGCTGGTTGTTCGCGCAGCTCACCGGTCGGATCGGGGTGGACACCTCGGACGGCTCGTCGCCGTTCATGGACCTGGCGACCGGCGACTACTCCGAAGCGCTGCTGCACGCCTACGACATGGCGTGGGCGCGCCGGCTGCTGCCGGAGCTGTTGGACGGGCAGCGGCGGATCGGTGAGTTGACCCCGACCGCCGCTGCCGCACTGGGCCTGCCGGCCGGGCTGCCGGTGGTGCTGGCCAGCTTCGACATCGCGGCCACCGCGATCGGCGCCGGTGCGGTGACTCCGGGCCAGGCGTGCGGGATTCTGGGCACCACGCTGTGCACCGAGGTGGTCACCGCCGCCCCGGAGCTGGACCGCCCGCCCTCCGGGATGACCGTGCACCTCGGGGTGCCCGGCCTGCTGCTGCGCGCGCTGCCCGCGATGGCAGGCGGCGAGGTCATCCAGTGGGCCTGCCGGATGCTCGGCCTCGACGAGCCGAGTGAGCTGGGCGAGATGGCCGCCGAGGTGGCGCCCGGCGCGGGCGGGTTGTCCTTCCATCCCTACCTGTCCCCGGCCGGCGAGCGGGCCCCGTTCCTCGACGAGCGGGCCAGGGGCTCGCTGATGGGGCTGTCCTTCGAGCACACCAGGGCGCACGTGGCCCGCGCGGTGCTGGAGGGGTTGACCATGGTGATCGCGGACTGCCTTCGGGTCGCCGGTGCCACGCCGACCGAGCTGCGGGTGTGCGGCGGCGGCGCGGCCAACGCGCTGTGGTGTCAGCTGATCGCGGACCTGACCGGGGTGCCCACCTCCCGCACCAAGGACCGTGAGGTCGGCGCCCGGGGCGCCATGGTGCTGGGCGCGGCACTGACCGGGGCCGCGCCGGACATTCCCAGCGCGGCCGCCGCGCACATCGGCGTGCGCGACACGTTCCGCGCCGACCCGCGCCGGCACACCGTGTACCGGGAGCTCTACCAGGACTTCCGGGCGCTGCGGGACATCGCCGGGACCGGCTGGCCCCGGCTGGCCCGGATGCGCGAGCGGGACCCGGACATCAGCTCCACCGGTCCGCTGCCGGCGGTCCGCCCGGAGTCGCTGGCCCACGAGGAGCAGGAGGGCTACTCGTCGCGGTCCAGCCAGCAGACCGTCTCCCGCCCCCGGCGGACCTCGTGAGCGCTGCGCACGAACCGGTCTGGGTCGGCATCGACCTGGGGACGCAGAGTGTGCGGGCGCTGGCGGTGTCCGGCACCGGCGAGGTGCTCGGCACCGGCACCGGCAAGCTGACCAGCCACCGGGACGGTCCGCGGCACGAGCAGGACCCGGCGAGCTGGTGGGCCGCCGTGTGCACCGCGTGCGGGCAGGCGCTGGGCGGGCTGGGCGAGGCGACCCGGCGGCGGATCGCCGGAGTGTCGGTGGACGGCACCTCCGGCACGGTGCTGCTGACCGATGCCGACGGCACCCCCCGCACGCCCGGCCTGATGTACGACGACACCCGGGCCGCCGGCTACGTCGACCGGGTCAACGAGGCCGGCGCGGCGGTATGGCAGTCGCTGGGCTACCGGCGGATGCAACCGGCCTGGGCGCTGCCCAAGCTGCTCTGGCTGTTGCGCGAGTACAGCGCGGATGGGGCCGTGTTGGCCCACCAGGTGGATGTGGTGAACCGGGCGCTGGTCGGCGGCCCGGTGTGCACCGACCTGTCCAACGCGCTCAAGACCGGCGCCGACCTGGTCAACGAGAGCTGGCCGGCCGAAGTGTTCGACGCTCTCGAGGTGCCGGCCGAGGTGCTGCCGGGGCTGGTCCGGTCCGGCACTCCGCTGGGCACGGTGTGCGCCGAGGCGGCGCAGCGGACCGGGCTGCCCGAGGCCATCCCGGTGGTGGCCGGCTGCACCGACGGCTGCGCCGCGCAGCTCGGCGCGGGTGCGCTGGCGGTGGGCAGCTGGAACTCGGTGCTGGGCACCACGCTGATCCTGAAAGGGGTGACCGAGCGGCTGCTGGTGGATCCGCTCGGCGTGGTCTATTCGCACAAGGCGCCGGACGGCCGCTGGCTGCCCGGCGGCGCGTCCGGTACCGGGGCCGGCTCGATCGCCCGCCAGTTCCCCGGGCGCGACCTCGACGAGCTGGGCGCGCGGGCGCCGGACTTCGAGCCGGCCGGGGTGCTGGCCTACCCGCTGGCCTCGACCAGGGGCGAGCGTTTCCCGTTCGTCGCGCCGGACGCCGAGGCGTTCCTGCTGGGCACGCCGCGCGACGAGTACGAGCACTACGCGGCGCTGCTGCAGGGCGTGGCGTACGTCGAGCGGCTGTGTTTCGACTATCTCGCCTCGCTGGGCGCCCCGGTGGACGGCGAGCTGCTGCTCACCGGCGGCGGCACCCGCAGCCGGTACTGGTGCCAGCTGCGCGCCGACGTGCTCGGGAGGCGGGTGACACTGCCGGCCAACGCGGAACCGGCGCTGGGCATGGCTGTGTTGGCTGCCACCCCCGGTCGGCGGCCGGCCGAGGTGGCGGCCGAGATGGTGCGCATCGCCGAAGTGATCGACCCCCGGCCCGAGCTGGCCGGCCGGTTCGACGAGCCGTACCTGCGCCTCGTCGACGAGCTGGCCCGGCGTGGCTGGCTGCCCGCCGAGATGGCCGCCAAGGCCGCCGATCGCGCTTCGGACAGCTGACACGTCGGACAACCTGAAAGGACTGGTGCATGACCCAGCTGGTGCTGGTACGACATGGCGAGACCGTGTGGCACGAGGAGAACCGTTACGCCGGCAGCAGCGATGTGGAGCTGACCGAGCGCGGGCTCGAGCAGGCGCGGTGGCTGGCGGAGTGGGCGAAGTCGGCCCAGCTGGCGGACATCTGGTGCTCGCCGCTGCGCCGGGCCGAGCACACCGCGCGGGAATCCGTTTCGGTGACCGGCCTTGCCGCCCGGGTGGATGCGCGGCTGCGCGAGGTGAGCTTCGGCGAGGCGGAGGGGTTGACCGTCGCGGAGATGCACGACCGGTTCCCCGACGCGCTGGCCGCGTTCCAGCGTGACCCGATCGCCGGCCGGCTGCCCGGCGGAGAGCCCCCACAGGTCGCCGCCCGCCGGTTCGTGGCCTGTCTGGACGAGATCGTGGCGGAGCACCCGGAAGGGCAGGTGCTGGTCGTCGCACACAGCACCGCGATCCGGCTCGCGCTGTGCACGTTGATCAACGTGCCGTTGCGCCGCTACCGCACGCTGTTCCCGTTCGTGCGCAACTGCGGAGTGACCGAAGTGCGCTACCACGGCGCCGGCGAGGCTGGCGATGCTGCGATCATGGAGTTCAACACCCCTGTCGGTCCCTGAGCGCAGCTCCGAAATGCCCGCCAGGAGTTCCGATTGCGCCGCACGATCGGGCGGAAAGGATTACCGGCATGACCACGCGAATCCTGGCCGCGGGCGACCATTTCGTGCTCAATCGGCTACTGGTGGGCGCGATCCGTGCCGAGCTGGCCAACGACCCGGCCGCGCCTGAGGTGGAGTTCGCCGAGCTGACGCTGCCATGGCCGGTGCAGCCGTTCGGTCCGGTTGGCGAGGTCGAGGAGGCCTCCGGCACCGAGGACGAGCTGATCGCCGCACTGCACGGCGCCACGATCTGCGTCACCCAGCTGGCCGGGCTGACCGAGAAGGTGCTGGCCTCCTCACCGGAGCTGCGGCTGTTCGGTGTCAGCAGGGGCGGCCCGGTCAACGTCAACGTCGAAGCCGCGACCAGGCACAACGTGGCGGTCACCTTCGCGCCGGGGCGCAACGCGGTGGCCACAGCCGAGCACACCATGGCGCTGATGCTGGCCGCGATGCGCCGGGTGCCTGCCACCCACGCGGAGCTGCGCGGCGGCGTGTGGCGCGGCGACCTCTACCAGTACCAGGAGGTCGGGCCGGAGCTGGAGAACGCCCCCGTGGGGCTGGTCGGCTACGGCGCGATCGGGCGCCGGGTGGCCCGGATGGTGCACGGCTTCGGCGCTCGGGTGCTGGTACACGACCCCTACCTGCCCTCGGACGCGCTGGAAGGCGTTGCCGGGCCAACCGAGCTGGTCGAGCTGGACGAGCTGCTGCGCCGGTCGCAGGTGGTGACGCTGCACGCGCGGGTCACCGAGCAGACAAGGGGCATGATCGGGGCCGCGCAGATCGCCGCGATGCCGGCCGGCTCGGTGCTGGTCAACTGCGCGCGCGGGGCACTGCTTGACTACGACGCGGTGTGCGACGCGCTTGATTCCGGGCAGCTGTTCGGCGCGGCGTTCGACGTGTTCCCGCAGGAGCCGATCCCGGCCGGCTCCCGGCTGCTCAGCACGCCGAACATCGTGATGACCCCGCACCTGGCCGGGGCCAGCAAGCAGACCGCCGCCAAGGCGGCCCAGATCCTGGCCGTCGACGTGGCCCGCTACCTGCGCGGCGACCCCCTGCTGCACTGCGCCAACCCCGACGCACTGCGCGCTCGTGAGTGAAAAGTAACGCTATAGCGTTACTTTTCACTCACGAGGCCGAAGGCCCTAGTGGTAGTCGCCGTGCTCGTCGGGCACCGAGTGGTGCCAGGTGCCCGACTTGGTACACACATCGGCTGAGGTGTCCGGGTTGATCCGGTACTCGCCGAGCTTGCAGCCGCGGTCTTCCTCGGTCGGGGTGGGCGTGTCGGTGTCGGTGGTGCTGTCCGCGCCGGCGCGCGTGCTCGGGTTGGGCGACACAGACGCCGACGGCGGCTCGGCGATCCTGGGGGCCGGAGCGGCCGGAGCGGCCGGAGCGGCCGGAGTGCGGGTAGCGGCCGGCTTGTGCGTGGCGACCGGCTTGGCCGGCTCCCGGGGCGCGGGAACGGGCGCAACGCCGGTGGGTGCCGACCCGGGTGCCACGCTCGGTCCGACGAAACCGCCCGGCGCCGGCGCGAGGTCGGGTGGGGCGTCCTGCTGGTTGGCCGCCTGGCGCAGCGGGATTGCCGCCTCTGGCGCCGCCGTGCCGGACCGGTCGATCACCAGCAGCGCGCCGCCGAGGCCGAGGCCGACGACCAGCACCCCGACGGTGGCCAGCACCAACACCTGGTTGGTCTGCTGGCGGGCGTAGAACCAGAGCACCGCGAGCACGGCGCCGAACACCAGCAGCGCGCCCAGCCCGGCCACCCGCAGCGGTGGCACGAACAGCAGCGCCACCGCTGCCACGGCGAGCACCAGCAGCGCGATGCCGGCCAGCGGCAGCACCCGACGGGCGGGCTTCTGTACCGCCGGCAGGTTGAAGAACGAATCCGGATACGACACTGGTTACCCTCTGACGGTTACCTTTGACACCGGTCGCCCACTCCCGAGCAACCCCCGCGATAGTGTCGCCCAACCGAGTCCGGCCGTTACCGATGGGGGTGGGTTGTCGCCCCGCGTGTCCGGCGTGACGCCGCGCACGGTGCATGCACGCCGCGCACGGTGCACCATGCGCGGCGTGCGCGGAGGGTGCGCGGCGTGGCGCGGTGTCAGGCGGTGGCGCGCTCGGCGGCGGCCACCACGTTGCGGAACAGCATGGCCACCGTGGTCGGGCCGACGCCGCCCACCCGGGGAGTGATCGCGCCGGCCACCTCGGCGCAGCGCTCGTCCACGTCCGGCAGCAGCCGCCGGCCCTCGTAGCGCACCCCGCCGCCGACCACCACGCCGCCGGGGCGCACGTGCTCGGGCTGGATGATGCCCGGTACGCCGGCCGCCGCGACCAGGATGTCCGCCCGGCGGGTGTAGCGGTCCCAGTCCGGCACGCCGGTGTGCACCACGGTGACCGCCGCGTTCGCGGTCGGCCGCTTCTGGGCCAGCAGCATGGCCAGCGGCCGGCCCAACGTGGCGCCCCGCCCGAGGATGACCACCTCGCGGCCGGACACCGGGATCTCATGGAAGGCCAGCAGCTCCTCGATACCGGCCGGGGTGCAGGGCAGCGGGCCGGGGATGCCGGCGGCGAGGCGGCCAAGGTTGAGTGGGTGCATGCCGTCGACGTCCTTGGCCGGGTCGATCAGCGAGAGCGCGGCGTCGTAGTCAAGCCTCGCCGGTACCGGGTACTGCACGAGCATGCCGTGCACCGCCGGGTCGTTGTTGTACCCGGTGATCGCCTCGGTCAGGTCGGCCTGGCCGGCCGAGGCCGGCAGGTGGGTATGCGGCGAGGAGAAACCCAGCTCGGCGGCTTGCCGCTGCTTGATCCGGATGTAGCCGGCGCTGGCGTCGTCGTCGCCGACCAGGATGGTGGCCAGGCTGGGCGTGACACCGAGGGCGCGCAGCTTGGCGACCCGCTCGGTGATCTCGGCGAAGATTCGCTCGGCGACCGGAGCGCCGGGCAGCAGACGTGCGGTCTGGGCGTGCACGGTCAAGGTCGGCTCCTCGGCGGAGGCCCAGGCGGTCGACCCCCGCAACGAAGCTCCCCGATGGTTGTGCACCCATCCTCGGCCCGCCAGTCGCGTCATGCCCAATATGCCGCCCGTCCGCCCTCCTGTCGAGCCAACTCACACCGCGAGTCGGGTGCTCAGCACATCGAGTCGGGCGCCTCAGCACACCGTCCCCCGCGACTCGATGTGCCAGGACGCCCGACTCGCGCAAGGGTTTGAGGACGGACGGTGTCTATTGACAGAATGTCTAACATGACCGTATGTCTCATAGCGCCAGCGTTGGTGATGACTTAGCCGCCATGGACGGTCCGCTGGCTCCGGCCGTGCGCACCCGCCGGACCACCGCCGGTGACGGGGTTTCGCTGGTGGTGTGGGAACACGGCGACCCGGCCGCGCGCACCGTGCTCGCGGTGCACGGCTACCCGGACGACCACACCGTGTGGGACGGTGTGGTCGCGCTGCTGGCGGAGAAGTTCCACGTGGTGACCTACGACGTGCGCGGGGCCGGCGAGTCCGGCGCACCCGCCGAGCGCGCCGGTTACCGGCTCGACCAGCTCGCCGACGACCTGGCCACCGTGCTGGACGCGGTGAGCCCCGACCGGCCGGTGCACCTGTTGGCGCACGACTGGGGCTCCATCCAGGCCTGGCACGCGCTGTACACCGAGCGGCTGGCCGGCCGGGTGGCGTCCTACACCTCGATCTCCGGGCCGGGCCTCGACCACGCCGGTGAATGGCTGCGCTCCAGGCTGCGCCGCCCCACCCCGCGCCGGTTGCGCGAGCTGGCCACCCAGGTAGCGGCGTCCGGCTACATCGGCTACTTCCAGCTCCCGGCGCTGCCGGAGTGGGCCTGGCGGTCCCGGGTCGGCGCCCGGATGCTGCGGCTGGTCGCCAGGGGCGACGCCGGGCTGGCGGCGCCGAAACCGGCCGACGCGGTGCGCGGGCTGGCGCTGTACCGGGAGAACATGCCCAGCCACCTGTCCGGCCACGCCGAGGGACCGGACCGGGCGCGGACCACGGTGCCGGTCCAGGTGCTCGCGCCCACCAGGGACCCGTTCGTCAGCACCGCGCTGCAGTCCGACGTGGCGCGGTGGTCCACCGAGCCCCGGCTGCGCCACATCGCCGGCGGGCACTGGGTGCCGCGCAGCCGCCCGGACGTCATCGCACGGTGTGTCACCGAGCTGGCCGAGCACCTGGCCGGTGGCCCGGACACCCGTGGGCTGCGCCGCGCCGCCGGGCGGGCGGCCGCCGCCGTGTCGCTGCGGCCGAACCGGCACCGGCACCACGGCGAACTGGTGGTCATCACCGGCGCGGGCGGCGGGATGGGCAGGGCCACCGCGCTGGGTTTCGCCCGCCGGGGCGCGGACGTGGTGGTCGCCGACATCGACGAGGCCTCGGCCGCCGAGACCGCGCGGCTGGTCCGCGACCTCGGCGTGCGGGCCGGCGCGCGCCGGGTAGACGTGGCCGACGAGCCGGGTATGCGGGCGTTCGCCGAGGCGGTGCTCGCCGAGCACGGCGTGCCGGACGTCGTGGTCAACAACGCCGGCATCGGCATGGCCGGCGCATTCGCCGACACCACGACGGCGGACTGGCGCCGCGTCATCGACGTCAACCTGTGGGGGGTTATCCACGGCTGCCAGGTGTTCAGCCGGCCGATGGTCGAGCAGGGCGAGGGCGGCCGGATCGTGAACATCGCCTCGGCGGCGGCGTATGTGCCGAGCCGGGTGCTGCCGGCGTACGCGACCATCAAGTCGGCGGTGCTGATGCTGTCCGAGTGCCTGCGCGGCGAGCTTGCCGAGCACGGCATCGGGGTGGTCGCGGTGTGCCCCGGGCTGGTGCACACGAACATCACCGCCACCACCACGTTCGTCGGTGCCGACCCTGCCGAGCAGAGCCGCCGCCAGCAGGCCACCTTCGCCGCCTACCGCAGGCGCAACTTCACCCCGGAACGTGCCGCCGAACAGATCATCCGCGCTGCGGAACGCAACACCGCGGTGGCGCCGGTGACCGTCGAGGCACGGGTCGGGCTGGCGCTGTCCCGACTCACCCCGGCACTGCTCCGGGCCGCCGCCCGCCGCGAGATCAGCCTTTAGGGGTGTCGCGGGGCACGAGAAACCCGGACCAGGTGGTATCGCGGCGGGAGATGACTATTTGCGTATCCCGCGTCGAGGGTGAACGGTGGTACTGGATTGCGAGGTGTTAACTAGAGTGACGGACAATCCCGGCGGGACCGTACCCGGCGACGAGTGGGTACAGATGCCACCGGCCCGCCGGATGAGCCCCGAGCGCCGCCGCGAGCACCTGATCCGGGTCGCGCTGCAGCTCTACGCCAAGCAGCCGCCGGACCTGGTGTCGGTGGACGACGTGGCCCGCGCCGCCGAGGTGTCCCGCGCGCTGTTCTACCGGTACTTCCCGAACATCAACGAGCTGCGCGCGGCCGCGCTGCGCACCGTGGTCGAGGAGGTCATCACCGCGATCACCCCGCCGAAGGGCGGCAGCCTGCTCGACCAGGTGCGCTACGCGCTCAATGCGTTCCTCGGCCTCGCGCAGACCTACGCCGGCTCGTACGTGGCGCTGCTGCGCACCGGGTCGGTCGTCGCCACCCCGGAGGTGGCCGAACTGATGGACAGCGTGCGCGACCACATCGTGCGGACCGTCGGGCAGCGGCTGCGCCCGCAGGGCGATGGCACCGGCATGGACACCAGGCCGGTGCCGATGTTGGAGCTGACCATGCGCAGCTGGTTCGCCGTGGTGGAGGGCGCCAGCGTGACCTGGCTGGCCGAGGGCAAGATCAGCGAGCAGCGACTGGAGGACTGGTTGATCGACCAGCTGGTCGCGATGCTGGCCACCACGTCCCGGCACGATCCGGCGACGGCGTTTCAGCTGGCCGCGTCGATGCGCGACGCCGAGGGTGACTGGCGCTGACCCGCGACGCGCGCTGATCAATCTATCGAGTGACGGTCAGCTGACTCCGCAACAACCGTTGGTAGCTTCGCCGAGCTGGTGATCAGTCAATGGTTGGTTGAGGGGTGCCGTGCCGCGACTGCGTGTTCTGCTCTTCACGGTGGCATGTGTGTTCGGCGCGGTGCTCGGTACGGCCGGCGCCAGCTACGCCGACTCCGCGCCGGACTGCGGCGCCCACCCGACGGCGCATGCACTGTCGGCCGGCGGTACCGGTCAGCGGGCGGTCACCGGGTCGGCCTGTGCCCAGCGCCTCGGCGCGACGGCCACCGCGGCCACGCCGATCGAACCGGGTGCGCCGCTGGTCGCCACCGCGATACGCCACGTACCCCGCCCCGGCGAACCCGCCTCACCCGACGGCCTCGACCCGGCCGCCGACAAGGCCATGGTGCTGCTGATCGGCTGGTCAATGCTCGCGCTGCTCGGCGGCAGCGTGATCGCCGGAAGTGGCCTCCGGCCTCGTGAGTGAAAAGGAACGCTATGACGTTCCTTTTCACTCACGAGCCGTTAGAGCACCGCCTTCTCGAGGTCGTCCAGCTCGGCGCCAAGGTGCGGTAGCAGCCGCTGCAGGTGCGGCACGCTGCGCCGGCAGCCGGTGACGCCGAACGAGGCCTGCCCGGCGTAGCTGGTCAGCGTGATGTTCAGCGCCTGGCCCTCGAACGGGATGGACAGCGGGTAGGTCCCCACCAGCTTGGCGCCGTTCCAGTAGATGACGTCCTTGCCGCCCGGAACGTTCGAGATGATCAGGTTGAACGGCGGGCGGAGCAGCTGGCCCAACCCGACCGAGCCGAGCGCGACGCCGCTGGACACCGCCGAGGTCATCGCCATGATCTGGATCGGGCTCATCCCGGACAGCATCGCCTTGGCGTGCCGGGTGGAGGCCCGCACCCGGGACAGCCGCACAGCCGGGTCGGCCTGGTCGGTGGCCAGGTCGCACAGCACCGCGCCGACCGCGTTGCCCGTGTCATCGTCCGAGCCGGAGCCGGACTCCGAGGAGCGCAGCGAAACCGGCAGCATGGCCACCAGCGACTTGTCCGGCAGCTCGCCCTGCTCGCTGAGGTAGCGGCGCAGCGCGCCGGCGCACATGGCCACCGCGACGTCGTTGATGGTGGCGTCGACGGACTTGCCGACCTGCTGCAGCCGGTCGATCGACCAGGACTGCGCGGCGAACCGGCGGGCCCCGCCGATCGGTACGTTCAGCATCGTCCTCGGCGCCTCGAACGGCAGCGAGGCGGCGCTGTCCGCGTAGGCCGAGATCAGTGCGCGGGCCACTGCCGGCGGGGCGGCCGCGACCTGCCCGGCCAGCTTCACCGCGCTCTGCGCCTTGTCGAAGGCCTCCTTCGGCGCCTCGGTGAGCATTTTGGTCAGCATATCGACAATCCCGGACGAGCCGTTGTCGCTCTGGCCGCCCCGGGAGCGCTTCGACCGGCCGGACGGCGCCCAGAACGGCCGGGACTTGCTCTTCGGGTCGGAGCCAAGCCCCGCGTGCAGCCGTTTCACCGTGCTGACGCCGTCCATCAGCGAGTGGTGCACCTTGGTGTAGATGGCGAACCGGCCGTCCGCAAGGCCCTCCACCGCGTGCATCTCCCACAGCGGCCGGTGCCGGTCCATCAGCGTGCCGTGCAGCCGGGACACCAGCTCCAGCAGCTCGCGCACCCGGCCGGGGCGGGGCAGCGCGGAGAGCCGGACGTGGTACTCCAGCTCGATCTCGGTGTCCTCCTCCCAGGCGAACTGGCCCAGCGTGGCGGTGCCGCGCACCGGTCGGCGGCGCATCAGCCGGGACACCTCGGTATGGGTGAGCAGCTCGCGGTAGAAGTCCGAGACGTACTCGGGTCCCGCGTCGGGCGGCGGCTCGAACAGCTGCAGCGCGCCGATGTGTGTCGGATGCTCGCGCGACTCGCCGAGCAGGAACAAAGAGTCCAGGGCACCCATTGGCATGGTCGGAAAGGTTGCGAGTTTCCGCCGCCTCTGTCAAATGCTGGGATCGTCGTCGCGGCCTTGACCGCTCTAGCGGCAGCCGCCACCGACGCGGACCGGGTGGTGCGGGTCGAAGTAGGCGTCCACCGGGTCCTGGCCGGTGGTGGCCGGCGCGGCTTTCTCGTCGGATGCGGCGGGCGCGGTGAGCCCGCGCAGCGAGTCGGTGCAGGACATGCCGTGCCAGTATCCGGTGGTTCCGCCGAGGTACATGCCCCGTGAGGAGGGCCGCAGGTCGGTGGCCATCGGGAACATCCAGTGCGTCTGGGTGTGCAGCACGACCACTCCGGCCGGGACGGCGAACGCGTACGCCCAGACGTAGTTGGTGGTCACGTCCAGCGCCGGGGTGCCGCGCCAGTCGACCCGGGCGTAGCGGATCCGGCCGCTGACCCTTGGCGCGGCGGCCAGCGTGCTGCCCGGCGCGAGCCGCACCATGGCGGTGCCGTACTGGCCGTTGTCGAACATCGAGCGCACCGCGTCGGCACTGTCCGGCGCGAGCATGGCCAGCAGCGGACCAGGGTCGTGCCCGACCAGCATCCGGTCGTCGAGGTAGGACAGCTCCAGCGCCCGCTTCACCCGGGCCAGTGCATCGGACACCGTGGCGGCGCTCATGCCGTCCACCGCCTTCGCGGTGGGTAGTGCCACGCCGGCCGCGCCGCTGGGGAAGTTCTCCGCCGGGGTGGCCTGGAAGGGGTCGGCCGAGGTCACCAGGGCGAGCCAGTCGTGCCGGCTGATCCAGAGTGCACTGGCGCTGGTAAGTATCACCAGCAGCGCCAACAGCCGATGTCTGGTGCGGATCGCACGCACCGTGCGCAACCGGTCGGCAACTTCGGCGAGATCGTGGAACTCGTCTCGGGTCAGGGTGGTCGTGGTGGGTACGAGCTTGTGTCGAGCGGTCACTGGGAGGCGCGATCCGGTCGTGTGGGGGGAGCGGACAGGGTCATCGATGGTGACACTGTTGCGTAATCAACTGCACCGCCGTTCGGCCTAATCGTGCGCCGCCGACCAAGCGCCCACCGGTAAAAGAGACAGAGCTGTCCCGCCACGGGACGGTGTGCTTCCTTGACTTAGTCCAGGAACGGTGGTGTGCTCGGTAGATGCCGAGTTCCTCCACCGCGAGCGACGCGCGCCAGCGGCTGCGCGCCGCAGGGATGCGGGTCACCTCGACCCGGGTCGCGGTGCTGGATGTTCTCGGTGGGCACCCACATGCCACTGCCGATACGGTGGCCCGGTTGGTCGCCGAGCACCTCGGTTCGGTGTCCAAGCAGGCGGTCTATGACGTGCTGGCCGCCTGTACGCAGGCCGGTCTGGTCCGTCGTATCGAGCCGGCGGGTTCGCCGGCCCTTTTCGAGACCCGCACCGGCGACAACCATCACCACGTGGTCTGCCGGGTGTGCGGGCGGACCGAGGACGTTGACTGCGCGGTCGGTGAACGGCCGTGCCTGAGCCCCGGTGACAACGCAGGTTTCGCGGTGGACGAGGCCGAGGTCGTCTTCTGGGGGCTCTGCCCGAACTGCCAAGATCAGCAACACGCGGCGCGCACCGGCGCATAGCCAGCCGCCGCTACCGCCACAACCAGAAGGAGTTGCAGCCGTGACCGACACGCGGCCGACCACCACGGACTCCGGGATCCCGGTAGCGAGTGACGAACACTCGCTGACCGTCGGTCCCGACGGCCCCATTCTGCTCAATGATCACTACCTGATCGAGCAGATGGCGAACTTCAACCGGGAGCGCATCCCGGAGCGCCAGCCGCATGCGAAGGGCGGCGGCGCATTTGGTCACTTCGAGGTGACCAACGATGTCAGTGCCTACACCAGTGCCTCGGTGTTCCAGCCGGGCGCCAAGACCGAGATGCTGGCCCGGTTCTCCACGGTGGCCGGCGAGCGGGGCAGTCCCGACACCTGGCGCGACCCGCGCGGCTTCGCGCTGAAGTTCTACACCGACGAGGGCAACCTGGACATCGTCGGCAACAACGTGCCGATCTTCTTCATCCGGGACCCGCTGAAGTTCCAGCACTTCATCCGGTCGCAGAAGCGCCGCGCGGCCAACAACCTGCGCGACCACGACATGCAGTGGGACTTCTGGACGCTGGTCCCTGAGTCGGCGCACATGCTGTCCTGGCTGATGGGCGACCGGGGCATCCCCAAGACCTGGCGGCACATGAACGGCTACTCCAGCCACACCTACAGCTGGGTCAACGCCTCCGGTGAGCTGTTCTGGGTGAAGTACCACTTCAAGACCGACCAGGGCATCGAGTTCCTCACCCAGGAAGAGGGCGACGAGCTCGCGGGCGCGGACGGGGACTACCACCAGCGTGACCTCTACGACGCGATCGAGGCCGGCAACCACCCGTCCTGGACGCTGAAGATGCAGATCATGCCGTTCGAGGACGCCAAGACCTACCGGATCAACCCGTTCGACCTGACCAAGGTGTGGCCGCACGGCGACTACCCGCTGATCGACGTGGGCACGATGACACTGGACCGCAACGTCACCGACTACCACACCGAGATGGAGCAGGCCGCGTTCGAGCCGAACAACATCGTGCCTGGCACCGGGCTGAGCCCGGACAAGATGCTGCTGGCCCGTGGTTTCTCCTACGCCGACGCGCACCGCGCCCGGCTCGGGGTCAACTACAAGCAGATCCCGGTCAACTCGGCCAAGGTGGAGGTGCACAGCTACTCCAAGGACGGCGTCGGCCGCACGGTCAATGTGTCCGACCCGGTGTACGCGCCGAACTCCTACGGCGGCCCGAAGGCCGACCCGGCGAAGACCAACGAGGCGCTCTGGTACTCCGACGGCGAGATGGTCCGCCAGGCGTACACGCTGCGCGAGGAGGACGACGACTGGGGCCAGGCCGGCAAGATGGTCCGCGAGGTGCTGGACGACGCGGCCCGCGAGCGGCTGGTCGGCAACGTCGCGGGGCACCTTTCCGACGGTGTCTCCGAGCCCATCCTGGCTCGGGCGTTCGAGTACTGGAAGAACATCGACAAGGAGATCGGCGACCGCATCGAGCAGGCCGTCCGCAACGGCGGCTGACCCCTTGTGTCGTGAGTGCGTAGTGCCCTCCCGGGGGCACTACGCACTCACGAGCCACGCGCCGGTCCTTGGTTGAGCAACGCAGGGCCCCGCTCCTCGGCCAGTGGAGCGGGGCCCTTTCATGTCCGTTCGTGCCTGCGCGAGGAGTTCCTGGCTGGCTTCTCAGCCGGTGCGGGTGCCACGCTGGTCGGCGGTGGCGTCGATCCGCTTGACTGGCCTCGTCGGCGCTGTGAGCACTGAGGGAGTACATGATGAGCGAGGTTGAGCTGGACCAGGTGGCGGCGGAACGGCTGTCGCACGCCGACCGGGTGTTCACCTCGGACCTGTCGATCGACGAGTTCCTGCTGCTGGAGAACCTGGGGTTCGAGCCGCTGGAGTTCGTCATGGGCACCTCGGTGTTCCACATCGGCTGGCAACCGCAGCAACGCATGCGCAGCATGGAGATGACCGTGCTCACCGGCGCGATGTACCAGGCCAGGGAGAACGCCATGGCCCGGATGCAGGCCGAGGCCGACGCGGTGCACGCCGACGGGGTGGTCGGGATGCGGCTGAACTGGCGCCAGCACGGGGTCAGCGCCGAGCACATCGAGTTCATCGCGGTCGGTACCTCGGTGCGCTACGCCAAGGAACCCGGCCGCTACCGCAGGCCAGACGGGCGGGCGTTCACCTCGCACCTGTCCGGCCAGGACCTGTTCAAGCTGGCCAGCGCGGGCTATGCGCCGGTCGCGTTCGTGCTGGGCAACTGCGTGTACCACGTCGCAGCGCAGGGCTTCATGCAGACGGTCAAGCAGATGGGCCGCAACATGGAGATGCCGCAGTGGACGCAGGCCTACTACGAGTCACGCGAGATCGCGATGAGCCGCATGCAGGCCGAAGCCGAACGCGACGGGGCCGGCGGCGTGGTGGGCGTCAGCTTCACCGCCTCGGAGTGGGTGTGGGGGCCGCACACCATGGAGTTCTACACCTCCGGCACCGCCGTGCGCCGCGTCGGCGAGGCCCGGCCGATGAACCCGTCACCGGTGCTGGGGATGGGATGACCGGGCCCGAAGGGGTGTTCGACCGCGCGCAGGCCGCCGCCGTGCTGGCGGCGGCGCTGACCGGCCCCGGCACCGACTCGGTGCTGGCCGGCTTCGCGGGGCTGCCAGGGATGGTGTTCCACCCGCCCCGGGCCGGTGGGCTGCTGCGCCGGGGTGAGCCGGCCCGCCTCGAGGTGGGAGCCTGGCGGTTCGTCGGCGGAGCGCGGCTGACCGCCGTGCACGTGGTGCGCGGCGTGGCGCTGAAGACCGAGGTGGTCGGCCCGACCGAGGGCGGGCGCCTGCTGGCCGACGCGGTGCTGGACGCGGCCCGCGACCACGGCCCACTCGCCGCAGAGCAGCTCCAGTCCCTACTGCACGGCATGGCCGTAGTACACGGCCTCCGCTAAGCCCCGACCCACTGAGCCCCCGACCCGTGCTGAGCCCCGGGCCCGTGCTGAGCCCCGGGCCACCGCACACAGCCAGTGGGCGCCGCACACATGGCCGGACGTATGTGCGGCGCCGACTCGCTGTGTGCCGTGCTCAGTGCCGGTTGAAATGCCAGCCGGCCAGCGCGGCGAGTGAAGTGGTTGACCAGCACCGTCCGGTCGTCGAAGAGCCAGAAGTCGTTGCCAGGTAGCGCGATGCCCGTCGCCAACGGTCGTGGGGTTTCGGCCGCCCGTGCGCTGTGGGCCGTGGTCAGGCGTTGCGCCGACGGTCAACCGCTCGTCCGCATTGATCATCCCGATGATTCCTACCCCTGGGCGCCGACTGGTGTCGGCGGCTACCGGCGGGTGGGCTGCGGGGGGCGTTTCTTGGTGCGGGCTTCGCGCCAGATCATGCCGAGCAGGTTGGGCTGGGCCGAGGGGGTGATGACCGCCGCCGCCTTGCCGACGAAGCGGTCGTCGGACAGCTGGGCGAGCATGCTGGCCGCGAGGTCGGCCCGCGAGGTGAACCGGCCGTCGGCGAAGTCCTCCGCGACCAGATAGTCGGTCACACCCGGTGTGTCCAGCAGACCGGACGGGCGCATGACCGTCCAGTCCAGCCCGCTCTCGCGCACCAGCTTCTCCATCCGGCGCATGTCGTCGTACAGCGTGCGGCCGAGCACATTGACGATGAACGGCTGCAGCACGTAGTTGAACAGCGCCGATCCGCTGGGGTGCTGCGCCGGCTCGGTGGCGCCGGAGCTGACCACCACCAGCCTGCGCACCCCGTGCTCGCGCATCGCCGCGATGATGCTGCGTGCCCCGGTCGAGTACACCGTGATCGGGCGCCGGCTGAACGGGACGCCGAGGGTGGACAGCACCGCGTCGGCGCCGGCCACCGCCGCGCTGACCGCCTCGGCGTCGGCGACATCGGCACCCGCCACGGTGAGGCCGTCGCGCGCCGGCATGGTGTCCGGGCGGCGGGTGACCGCGACCACCTGGTGGCCGGCGGCCAGTGCCTGGTCGAGCAACTGGTGACCGGTCGGGCCGTTGGCCCCGAAGACGACGATGCGCATGCCCTTGACGATGCCCGGCGGCCGGACAATATTCAACCTTGATGAATAAACCCCGGGGCCGGCCGCGCGGCAACCCGCCCACCAGGGCGCGCATCGCCGAGGTAGCCCGGGCCCGTTTCCTGCGCGACGGCTACCGGGGCACCACGCTGCGTGCGGTCGCCGGCGAGGCCGGCGTCGACCCGGCCCTGGTCAGCTACCACTTCGGGTCCAAGCAGGGCCTGTTCTCCGAGTCGATGAAGCTGCGCCGCCATCCGTCGGACGCGCTGGCAGGCGCCCTGCGCGGCGATCCGGCGAGCCTGCCGGAGCGGCTGCTGCGGGCGGTCGTGCAGCTGTGGGACGACCCGGAGACCGGTGGCCCGCTGACCGCGCTGGTCCGGATGTCGGTGCGCGACGAGGCCGTGATGCGGGTCTACCGGGAGTACCTCGAACGTGAGGTGGCCGGCCGGATTGTTGAATATCTGGGCGGCCCGGACGCATCGGAGCGGGCGGCCGCCGCCGTCGCGCTGATCGGCGGGCTGATCCTCACCCGGTACCTCACGCCGCTGTCCCCGATGGCGAACCTGACCGGCCAGCAGGTGCAACAGTTGCTCGCCGCCGCACTGCGCGCCGCCCTTTACGGCGCGCCGGCCCGCCACCACCGAACTACCCCCGGCTGAGCCCTTCACGGTTTGAGCCCACCGCACACAGCCTGTAGGCGCCGCACACATGTCCGGATAGTCGT
>DASYBQ010000294.1:0-108885 GCA_036500625.1 Pseudonocardia sp.
TCGGCGTCGCTGCGCCGCTCCTTCACGTAGGCCAGGTGCGTCTTGTAGGGCTCGTTGCGCGGCGGAGCCGGCGGGTTCTGGCCGTCCGGACCGGCAGGGAGCCCACAGCGCGGGCAGTCCCAGCTGTCCGGCAGGTCGGCGTCGGAGGCGAAAGACGGGGTGGTCTGGTGGCCGTTGGCACACCAGAAGGAGACCCGCGTCCTCGGTGCGGTCTCGCCGCGCTCCGACTCCCCCATCGGGCCCGCACCAACCCTGGTCCCTCGGATAGCGTTTCCACCAGCCATGTTGACCTCTACCTCAGTCGTCGAGTGGGCTTGCGGTTCACGGGTTACTCAGCTGTTCAGCTTCACCAGCAGACCTGTGCCCACGATTGCGACCACCCAGATCGCACCCACGAACAGGGTCATCCGGTCCAGGTTCTTCTCGGCGCGCGCGGACCCGGAGAGGTTGGACTGCATGCCACCACCGAATAGCGAAGACAAACCCCCGCCGCGACCCCGGTGCAGAAGAATCAACAACACCAGCAGCACGCTAGAAATGATCAGAACGATCTGCAGGGCGAGCTTCATGCCATCCTCATCCGACGGGTACTTGCGCGCCTACCCGGCGGTGTGCTCGGCCACTGCCGAGATAGTGCAGAGCCACTGCCGACCTATGAGACGCGGATTTCCAGCCTACCCGTCGGCGGATCCGCCCAGCGGATCAGGTGGGTGGATCCGCCGACGGGTGCCGGCGGGTGGTCGGCACGATGAGATCAGGGCAGCGGACCGCCGGCGGCGATCGCGCACATCTTGGCGAACCCGTCGGCGTCCAGGCTCGCGCCGCCGACCAGCGCGCCGTCCACATCCGCCTCGGCCATCAGCTCGCCGATGTTGTCCGCCTTGGCCGAACCCCCGTAGAGCACCCGCAGCGACCGCGCGGTGGCCTCGTCGTAGCGCTGCGCCACCTGGGCACGCAGTGCCGCGCACACCTCCTGGGCGTCCGCCGGGGTGGCCACCCGGCCGGTACCGATCGCCCAGATCGGCTCGTAGGCCACCACCAGGCCGGCGGCCTGTTCGTCGGTCACCTTGGCCAGCGCGGCGTCGAGCTGCGCGGTGCAGTGCGTCACGTGGCCGCTCTGGTCGCGCACGTCCAGGTTCTCCCCCACGCACAGGATCGGGGTGATGCCGTTGCGCAGGGCGGCATGCACCTTGGCGTTGACCACCGCGTCGTCCTCGTGGTGGTGCTCGCGGCGCTCGGAGTGCCCTACCACCACGTAACTGCAGCCCAGCTTGGCCAGCATGGGTCCGGACACGTCCCCGGTGTAGGCGCCGGAGTCCTTCACCGCCAGGTCCTGCGCACCGTGCACCAGCAACAGCTCGTCACCATCGATCATGGTTTGGATGCTGCGGATGTGGGTGAAAGGCGGCAGTACCACCACTTCGACCTTCTTGTAGTACTTCTCCGGAAGCGCGAACGCGAACTTCTGCACCAGGGCGATCGCCTCGAGGTGGTTGAGGTTCATCTTCCAGTTTCCGGCGATCAGCGGGCGCTTCGTCGCGCCCTCATCGGTGTTGCGGGCCACGGGTTCCTCACTTGTCCAACACGGCTAGGCCGGGCAGTTCTTTGCCTTCCAGATATTCCAGCGACGCACCACCGCCGGTCGAGATGTGCGAGAAGCCGTCCTCGGGCAGCTCCAGCGCCCGCACCGCGGCGGCCGAGTCTCCCCCGCCGACCACGCTGAACGCGCCCGCCGAGGTGGCGTCCACCACCGCCCGCGCCACACCCCGGGTGCCCTCGGCGAACGGGGCAAGCTCGAACACGCCCATCGGCCCGTTCCAGAACACCGTCCGGGCCGAGCTCAGCACCTCGGCGAAGACCCCGACCGAGGCGGGCCCGATGTCCAGGCCCAGCCAGTCGTCCGGAATCTCGTCCGCGCCGACGGTGCGCACCGCGGCCTCGGCGGAGAACTCGTCGGCCACCACCACGTCGGTGGGCAGCACGATCCGGCCTGAGTCCAACAGCCGGCGGCAGTTGTCCACCTGGTCGACCTCCAGCAGCGACTTACCCACCGAGTGGCCCCGCGCGGCCAGGAAAGTGAAGCACATGCCACCCCCGACCAGCAGCGAGTCCACCTGGGGCAGCAGCGTCTCGATCACCGCCAGCTTGTCCGACACCTTGGAGCCGCCGAGCACCACCACATAGGGCCGGCTGGGGCCCTCGGTGAGCTTGCGCAGCACCTCGACCTCGGTAGTCACCAACCCGCCGGTGTAGGCGGGCAACCGGGCGGCCAGGTCGTACACCGAGGTCTGCTTGCGGTGCACCACGCCGAAACCGTCCGAGACGAAGGCCCCGTCGGAGCCGGTGAGCGCCACCAGCTCGTCGGCAAGCGCACCCCGTTCCGCGTCGTCCTTGCTGGTCTCCCTCGGGTCGAAGCGGATGTTCTGCAGCAGCGCCACCGCACCGTCGGCCAGCCTGGGCGGACCGTCGGCGAGCTCGACCAGCTCGACGGTGGTGTCGAGCAGCTCGCCGAGCCGGGTGGCCACCGGCGCCAGCGAGTACTTCTCGTCCGGACCGCCCTCGGGCCGGCCGAGGTGCGCGGCCACGATCACGCGGGCGCCGGCGCCGGTCAGCCTCTGGATGGTCGGCACAGAGGCGCGGATGCGTCCGTCATCGGTGATACGGGGACCGTCCAGCGGGACGTTGAGGTCGGAGCGCACCAGCACGGTGCGACCCCGCACCCCCTCGGCAATGAGGTCGTCGAGCGTTCTCACAGCTTGGACGCCACCAGCGTGACGAGGTCGACCAGGCGGTTGGAGTAGCCCCACTCGTTGTCGTACCAGCCGACGATCTTGACCTGGTTGCCGATCACCTTCGTCAGACCGGAGTCGAAGATGCAGGACGCCGGGTCGGTGACGATGTCCGAGGAGACAATCGGCGCCTCCGTGTAGACCAGCACGCCCTTCAGCGGGCCTTCGGCGGCTTCCTTCATCGCGGCGTTGACCTCGGCGACGCTCGTCTCGCGGCCCACCACGGCGGTCAGGTCGGTGACCGAGCCGGTGGGCACCGGTACCCGAAGCGCGTAGCCGTCCAGCTTGCCCTTGAGGTGCGGCATCACCAGCGCGATCGCCTTCGCGGCACCGGTCGAGGTCGGCACGATGTTCAGCGCGGCGGCCCTGGCCCTGCGCAGGTCCTTGTGCGGCCCGTCCTGCAGGTTCTGGTCGGCGGTGTAGGCGTGGATCGTGGTCATCAGGCCGTGCTCGATGCCGACGAGGTCATCGAGGACCTTCGCCATCGGCGCCAGGCAGTTCGTGGTGCACGAGGCGTTGGAGATCACCGACTGGCTGCCGTCGTAGTCGCCGTCGTTCACGCCCTTGACGATGGTGATGTCCTCGTCGCTTGCCGGTGCGGAGATGATCACCTTCTTGGCGCCCGCGTCAAGGTGCTTCGCCGCCGAGGCCCGCTTGGTGAACAAGCCGGTGGACTCGAGCACCACGTCGACGCCAAGGTCCTTCCAGGGCAGCTCGGCGGGGTCGCGTACCGCGAGGCCCTTGAAACCCTTGCCGTCGACCAGGATCTCCTCGTCGTTCGAAGACACCTCCTGCGGCAGCTTGCCCAGCACCGAGTCGTACTTCAACAGGTGCGCGAGCGTGGCATTGTCGGTGATGTCGTTGACCGCGACGATTTCGATGTCGGTGGATCCGGCGGCCCGCTGTGCCGCGACGGCCCGCCAGAAATTCCGTCCGATGCGGCCGAAACCGTTGACTCCTATCCGGACCACCCGTGCCTCCTCGATCGATTCCGTACTGACCGAGCTAACACTACCGGCCTAGCCAAGCCCATCCGCGATCTTCGGCGAACTTTGCGCCTCCGGAGGGTCACGCAGCGATTGCTCAGGTGTCCGCCAGCATGTCGGCGGTGACCGCCGACTCGGTGTCCGGCACGCCGAGGTCCGCGGCCCGCTTGTCCGCCATGTGCAGCAATCGGCGGATCCGGCCGGCCACCGCGTCCTTGGTCATCGGCGGTTCGGAGAGCTGGCCGAGCTCCTCCAGGGAGGCCTGGGTGTGCTGGAGGCGCAGCCGCCCGGCGGCAAGCAGATGCTCGGGCACCTCGCCCTCGAGCAGGTCCAACGCCCGGCGCACCCGCGCCGAGGCTGCCACCGCGGCCCGCGCGGAGCGGCGCAGGTTCGCATCGTCGAAGTTGGCCAGCCGGTTCGCGGTGGCCCGCACCTCGCGGCGCATCCGCCGTTCCTCCCAGGCCAGTACCGAGGAGTGCGCGCCGAGCCGGGTCAGCAGCGCGCCGATCGCGTCGCCGTCGCGCACCACCACCCGGTCCGCGCCGCGCACCTCACGGGCCTTCGCGGTGATGCCCAGCCGGCGCGCCGCGCCGACCAGGGCCAGCGCCGCCTCCGGGCCGGGGCAGGTCACCTCGAGCGCGGAGCTGCGCCCCGGCTCGGTCAGCGAACCGTGCGCCAGGAACGCCCCGCGCCAGGCCGCCTCGGCATCACACAGCCCACCGGAGACCACCTGCGGCGGCAGGCCCCGGACCGGACGGCCGCGCAGGTCGAGCAGCCCGGTCTGCCGCGCCAACCCGGCACCGTCCTTGACCACCCGCACCAGGTACCGGGCACCCCGGCGAAGACCCCCCGAGCTGATTACCTGTACCTCGGAGGTGTGGCCGTAGAGCTCGTGGATCTCGCGGCGCAGCCGCCGGGCCACCGAGCCGGTGTCCACCTCGGCCTCGATGACCACCTTGCCGCCGACGATGTGCAGGCCACCCGCGAACCGCAGCAGCGAGGACAGCTCCGACCGGCGGCAGCAGGGTTTGGTCACGGTGAGCCGGCTGAGCTCGTCCTTCACCGATGCTGTCATCGCCACCTCGTGTTCTCCTCTCGGCCGGACGCCCCCCGCGCCAAGCTTTCCCCCGGCACCCGCCAGCGGCCCGGATCGGCTGTCACCGACCGCACCGCCTCCGCGAGCGCAGCCGGATTGTGCCTCGCCGACCCATCCGGCTCGCCGACCGGGGCCAGTACCGCTCGCGCGCCCAGCGCCTGGGCAGCTTGTTTCAGCCGCTCCGGCACCGGAACCGACCCGGTGTCCGCAAGCACCGCGTCGATGCGCAGCTCTGGAGCGTGCTGGCAGAGTACGTCCAGGTGCCGTTCGGGTGAGAACCCGGCGGTCTCGCCCGGTTGCGGCGCCAGGTTGAGCACCACCACCCGGCGCGCCGGCGTGTCCAGCAGGGCCTGCCGCAGACTGGGCACCATCAGGTGCGGGAGCACGCTGGTGAACCAGGAACCCGGGCCGAGCAGCACCACCTCGGCCGCGAGGATCGCCTCGACCGCCTCAGGGCAGGCCTTGGGCCGGCTGGGCCGCAGCCACACCCGGCGCACCCGTCCGGGTGTACTGGCCACCGCGACCTGCCCCCGGATCCGGGCCACCGCGCCCGCCCGGCCAAGCCCCTCCACCTCGGCCTCGATGACCAGCGGCTCGGTGCACATCGGCAACACCCGACCGCGTACCTCGAGCAGCCGGCACGCCTCGTCCAGCGCGGTCACCGGATCACCGAGCACATCGATCAGCCCAGCCAGCAGCAGGTTGCCCACCGCGTGCCCGGCCAGTGCCCCGGTGCCGCCGAACCGGTGCTGGAACAGCTCACCCCACAGAGCACCACGCGGGCCGCCGTCGGCCAGCGCGGCAAGGGCCATCCGCAGGTCGCCGGGCGGCAGAATGCCCAGTTCACCGCGAAGTCGGCCGGAGGACCCGCCGTCGTCGGCCACGGTGACCACGGCGGTCACCGCGTCGGTGAGCAGGCGCAGTGCGCGCAACGTGCCGTAGAGCCCGTGGCCGCCGCCGAGCGCAACCGCCCCCGGTGGGGGCGATATGGGCGGTGTCGACCCGGCTCTCGGGGGGTCCGCCGTCATTCCCGTCCCAGGTCGCGGTGCACCACGTTGACGGTGACTCCGTCCTCGCCGCGCAGCCGCCTGGCCAGCTCTTCGGCGACCGCAACGCTGCGGTGTTTACCGCCGGTACACCCGACGGACACGGTCAGGTACCGCTTTCCCTCTCGCCGGTAGCCTCCGTTCACCAGGCGTAACAGCGCGTGATAACGATCAAGGAACTCCTCGGCGCCCTCCTGGGACAACACATAGTCACGGACCGCCTCCTCCTGACCGGTGAACTCGCGCAGCTCGGGTATCCAGTACGGGTTTGGCAGGAACCGCATGTCCACCACGAGGTCGGAGTCCATCGGCAGGCCGTACTTGTAGCCGAAGGACAACAGCGTCACCCGGGTGTGCGCCGAGGTCTCGGTACCGAAGGAGTACTCGATCGCGGCGCGTAGCTGGTGCACGGACAGCGCACTGGTGTCCAGCACCAGGTCGGCCACGTCGTGCAGCGGACCGAGCAGCGCCCGTTCGGCGGCGATACCGTCGGCCAGCCGGCCGCCGCCCTGCAGCGGGTGGCTGCGCCGGACCTGTTCGAACCGCCGGATCAGCACCTGGTCGCTGGCCTGCAGGAACAGCAGGCGCGGTTTGTAGCCGTTGGCGTCCAGGTCCTTGATCACCGAGGCAAGGTCGTCGGTGAACACGCGGCTGCGCACGTCCATCACCACCGCTACCCGGGTGATCTCACCGCGCGCCTTGGCGCCGAGCTCGACCATGGTGGAGATCAGTTCCGGCGGCAGGTTGTCCACCACGAACCAGCCGAGGTCCTCCAGCACCTTTGCCGCAGTGCTGCGCCCGGCCCCGGACAGCCCGCTGACCAGGGCGACCTCGATACCAGGTCGGGTCATGACCGCTCCCCCTCGATGGCGGCGGACGACCCCGGCGGGACCGGCTCGACAGTGCCGCCGCCCAGCGCCGCGACGATAGCGGCGGCGGTGCGCGGTCCGACACCCGGCACCGAGGCGATCTCCTCGGTGCCCGCCTGGCGCAGCTTGCGCAGCGAGCCGAAGTGCTTGAGCAGCGCGGTCCGCCGGGTCTGGCCGAGACCGGGCACCGCGTCCAGCTCGGAGGCGGTCATCCGCTTGGAGCGCTTCTGCCGATGGTAGGTGATCGCGAAGCGGTGTGCCTCGTCGCGGACCCGCTGCAGCAGGTACAGCCCCTCGCTGGTGCGCGGCATGATGACCGGGTCCGGGTCGGCCGGCAACCAGACCTCCTCCAGCCGCTTGGCCAGCCCGCACACCGCCACGTCGGTCACCCCGAGCTCGGCCAGCACGTCGGAGGCGGCCTCCACCTGGGGGGCACCGCCGTCCACCACGAGCAGGTTGGGCGGGTAGGCGAACTTGCGCGGCCGTCCGGTGGTCGGGTCGATGCCGCCGCGCAGCACCGGCTCCCCGTCCTGCGCGGGCGGTTCGGTGTGCTCGGAATGCTCGAGCGGGTCGGCCTCGGCCAGGTAGCGGCGGAAGCGCCGGCGCACCACCTCGGCGATCGAGGCGACGTCGCCTCCCTCGGCGCCGTCGCGGATCGCGAAGCGCCGGTACTCGGACCTGCGGGCCACCCCGTCCTCGAACACCACCAGTGAGGCGACCACGTCGCTGCCCTGCACGTGGCTGACGTCGACGCACTCGATGCGCAGCGGCGCGGAGCCCAGCCCGAGCGCCTCCTGGATTTCGGTGAGCGCGGCGGAGCGGGCGGTCAGGTCGCCGGCCCTGCGCAACTTGTGCTGGGTGAACGCCTCGGCCGCGTTGCGTGCCACGGTGTCCGCCAGCGCCCGCTTGTCGCCGCGCTGTGGCACCCGCAGCTGGACGCGGGAGCCACGCAGCTGCGTCAACCAGTCCGCGAGCAACTCGGCCTCGGCGGGCACCTCGGGAACCAGGATCTCCCTTGGCACCGGCTGGGCGGTGTCGTCGAATTCGATACCGGCCTCGGCGAGCGCGGCCTGCTCACCGTAGAACTGGATGATGAACCGCTCCACCAGCGCGGCGGTGTCCGCTGTGTCGTCGCTTTTGTCGATCACCCAGCCACGCTGGCCCCGCACCCGGCCACCGCGCACGTGGAACACCTGTACGGCGGCCTCCAGCTCGTCCTGGGCGAACGCAACCACGTCGGCGTCGGTGCCGTCGCCGAACACCACCGCCTGGCGTTCCATCGCCCGGCGCAGCGCCCCGATGTCGTCGCGCAGCCGCGCGGCCCGTTCGAACTCCAGCCGCTCGGCGGCCTCGTTCATCTTCCGCTCGAAGTCCCTGACCATCCGGTCGGTACGGCCGGAGAGGAACTCGGTGAAGTTCGCCACGATCTCGCGGTGCTGCTCGGCATCGACCCGCCCCACGCAGGGCGCCGAGCACTTGTCGATATAGCCCAGCAGGCACGGCCGGCCGATCTGACTGTGCCGGCGGAACACCCCGTTGGAGCAGGTGCGCGCCGGGAACACCCGCAGCAACAGGTCCAGCGTCTCCCGGATGGCCCAGGCGTGCGCGTACGGGCCGAAGTAGCGCACCCCTTTTCGCCGGGGGCCCCGGTAGACGTGCAGCCTGGGGTACTCCTCGTGCAGCGTGACGGCCAGCACGGGGTAGGTCTTGTCGTCGCGGTACCGGACGTTGAACCGGGGGTCGAACTCCTTGATCCAGTTGTACTCCAGCTGGAGTGCCTCGACCTCGGTGCTGACCACCGTCCACTGCACCTTCGACGCCGTGGTCACCATCTGCCGGGTACGCGGATGCAGGTTGGTGAGGTCGGCGAAGTACGAGTTCAGCCGGCTGCGCAGGCTCTTCGCCTTGCCGACGTAGACCACCCGACCGTTCGGGTCGGAGAAGCGGTACACCCCCGGAGCCTCCGGGATGGTGCCGGCGGCCGGGCGGTAGGTGGACGGATCGGCCATGGTGCCACCACCATAAACGGCCCGCCGCCGTGGCGTCCGGCCAGCTCGGCCGGCTCTGGGTCGGCCTCAGGCGGTGGGCAGTGCCACCAGTCGCTCGGCCACGTCGTCCAGTTTCTCCGCCACCACGTGCGGGGCGTCGAACACGTCGGACATACCGCCCTCGTGGCGCGTGGCGAAACCGGCGAGCAGCCCGGCCCGCACCGCGCCGTGCACGTCCCAGGCATGCACCGCGACCAGCGCGGTGTTCGCCGGCGCCGCGCCGACCCGCTGGCACGCCCAGTGGTACACCCCCGGCGGCGGCTTGAACGAGCCGATCTCCTCGGCGGAGAGCACCCCGCGCAGGTAGCTGCGCAGCTGGGCCCGGTCCAGTGCCGCACGGGTCACCTCGGCCGAACCGTGGGTGAACGCATAGGCCGGTACCTTCGCCCTGGCCAGCACGGTCAGCGCCGGCTCGACGTCGGGCTGTGGCGGCAGCTCGCGGAACCCGGCGAGCACGTGCTGAACCGCCTCCTCGCTGAGCCGGCGGCCGGTGCTGCGGATCAACGCGGACCGGGCGACCTCGAAGAACGGCGGCGAGCCGCCCGCCAGGGTCAGCGCCATGCCGTCGCGCAGCGTCCGGGCGAAGAACAGCTCCATCTCCTGGCCGGGCCGGCCGACATCGACGAACCGGGGGCGCAGCGCCTCCAGGTCCAGCAGCGTCTCGAGCACGTCGAACAGCACGACCTTGGGCCGTCGAGCCCTGGCCCGGCCGGCACCGGTCATTGCCTCTGTCGCCGACCGCGGGGAAAGCCTCGCCGTAGACGCTGTCACCGCACCGCCTCATCATATCGGGGGATATCGCGCGAATGGGGACGATGATCGTATCCCCCCACGCAAGCACCCCCTCACCTGGTACAAGCTTGCCCGGCCTCGGGCCGAGGGCCCACCGCCGAAACTTGTTTCGGCGGAACAAAAAACAGCCCCCGACTGTGCAGGGTCAACGCCTTTCCGGCGGCTGTTGGGGGCGGAGCCCCCGACTGCGCAGGTTCCGCAGCTCGGCGATGGCCCGGACGGCACGCTGCCCGTCCACCAGTTGGATCGCCGACAGCGGCAGGTACTCGTCGTCCGGCAGTTCGAGGCGGGCCCACCGCGCGCCGTCCGGGAACCGCACTTCCAGCACCTGCGACCAGGGCACCACCCGGGTCAGCAGCAGGTTGCGGACCTCGACACCGTATGCGTCCGCGCGCACCCTGGCCAGGGTCAGCGTGAGGATGCCCAGCGCCATCAACAGGCCGAGCACAACCATCGCCACCTGGTCGTCGGTGTGGAAGTACACCCCGGTGGACACACGGCGCAGCAGCACCGCGATCGCGGTCATCGCGACGAAGAGCCCAACCGCGCAGATCCAGGCCACCCAGCGCACCCGCCATGGCCGGATCACCAGGGGCACACTCACCGGAGGCTCGGCCACTGCTCAGCCTCGGCCGTCGCGCAGCTGGCGCAGCGCGAGCGCGGTGCGCAGCGCCGCCAGGCACGCGTCCGAGCCCTTGTCCTCGTCCGAGTCGGGTGCCCCGCTGCGCTGCTCGGCCTGTGCCTCGGTGTCACAGGTCAGCACGCCGTTGCCCACCGGGGTTGACTCGTCCAGCGCGATCCGGGTCAGGCCGGCCGTCACCGAGTCACACACGTAGTCGAAATGCGGGGTGCCGCCGCGCAGCACCACCCCGAGCGCCACCACGGCGTCGTGGTCGCGGGCCAGCTCCTGGCACACCACCGGGAGCTCCAGTGAGCCCGGCACCCGCACCACGGTCGGCTCGGCGACCCCACTGCGCTTCGCCGCGTGCAGCGCCCGCTGCAACAGCCGGTCCGCGATGACCGGGTGCCACTGGGCGGCCGCGATTCCCAGCTTCAACCCCTCGGCCTCCGGCACCGATTCGTCGACCGGCCGGCCGACTCCGCTCACGAACCGGCCCCGCGCCCAGTGCGCGCCCGCGCCCCGACCGCTCGCTGTCTCATCGGAACACCTTTCTCACGCGGTCACTCCACCGGTCCCCCGGTCGTCTCCCACGTCAAGGATGCCATCCAGGTCAGGAAGGTCGTGGCCCATCCTGTCCCGCTTGGTCCGTAGGTAGTGCAGGTTCTCCCGGGTCGGCCGGATGGGCAGCGGCACCCGCTGCACGACGCGCAGTCCGTAGCCCTCGAGGCCGGCGCGCTTGTCCGGGTTGTTGGTGAGCAGCCGCATCGAGCGCACACCAAGGTCGACCAAGATCTGCGCCCCTGTGCCGTAGTCCCTGGCGTCGGCCGGCATACCCAGCGCCAGGTTCGCGTCCACCGTGTCCGCGCCGGACTCCTGCAGCTGGTAGGCCTGCAGCTTGTGCATCAGGCCGATGCCCCGCCCCTCGTGGCCCCGCACGTAGAGCACCACGCCTCGGCCCTCGGCGGCCACCGCGGCCAGCGCCGCATCCAGCTGGGGCCCACAGTCGCAGCGCAGCGAGCCGAACACGTCACCGGTCAGGCACTCCGAGTGCACCCGGACCAGCACGTTCTCGCCGTCGTCCAGGTTCCCGTACACCAGCGCGATGTGCTCGATGCCGTCCAGCACGTTGTCGTAGCCATAGGCCACGAACCCGCCGTGCCGGGTCGGTATCCGGGCCTCGGCGACTCGTTCCACCTGCTTCTCGTAGCGGCGGCGGTAGGCGATGAGATCGGCGATGGTGATCAATGCCAGGTCGTGGTCCTCGGCGAACACCTGCAGCTCGTCGGCCCGCGCCATGTCGCCCTCGTCTTTCTGCGACACGATCTCGCACAGGGCCCCGGCCGGGGCGAGCCCGGCCAGCCGGGTCAGGTCCACCGATGCCTCGGTGTGACCCGGCCGGCGCAGCACGCCACCGTCGCGGGCGCGCAGCGGCAGCACGTGCCCGGGGCGCACCAGGTCTTTGGGGCCGGCGTCCGGGTCGGCGAGCAGCCGGATGGTCGACGCCCGGTCGGACGCCGAGATACCGGTGCTGATGCCTTCCCTGGCGTCCACCGTCACGGTGAAAGCGGTGCGGAAGTTGTCCGAGTTGGCGTAGTGCATCGGCGGCAGGTCCAGCCGGTCGCACTCGGAGTCGGTCAGCGCGACACAGATGTAGCCAGAGGTGTAGCGCACCATGAACGACACCAGCTCAGGGGTGGCCTTCTCGGCGGCGAAGATGAGGTCGCCCTCGTTCTCCCGGTCCTCGTCGTCGACCACCACCACGGCCTTGCCGGCGGCCAGGTCGCGCAGCGCCCTTTCGATACCGGTGAACCGTTCGGACCCCGATGGCCCGACCGGTTCGCTCCCCGCGAAGTCACTCACTGCGACCGAGCCTCCTCACCACGACCGCCGAGGTACCCGGCGGTCAGCCGCTCCACGTACTTCGCGAGCACATCCACTTCGAGGTTCAGCACATCGCCGGGGCCACGCATTCCCAGCGTGGTGTCCGAGAGCGTGGTCGGTATCAAGGCGACGGTGAACGTGGCACCGTCGGTGGCGGCCACGGTCAGCGAGACCCCGTCCACCGTGATCGAGCCCTTCGCCACCACGTACCGGGACAGCTCCGCCGGCAGGCTGAAGCGCACCTCGTCGCTACGCGCCCCGGGCTCCCGGCTCAGTAGCGTGCTCACCCCGTCCACGTGTCCCTGCACGATGTGCCCGCCCAGCCGGCCACCGGCCGGCACGGCACGCTCCAGGTTCACCTTGGCTCCGGCCACCGCGGCATCGAGCGAGGTTCGCTTGAGAGTCTCGGGCACCAGCTCGAGGTGGAACACGCCGTCGGTGACACCACCGGTGTCGATCACGGTCAGACAGCAGCCGTTCACCGAGATCGAGTCGCCGTGCGAGACATCTGAGGTGACGGTGCGCCCGCGCACCGCGAGCAGCACCACGTCACCGGACTCACGGACATCGACGACCTCGCCGACTTCCTCCACGATCCCGGTGAACATCAGCGCTCCTTGTCCCCGCCCTTGCCGGCCGCTCGCACGGCGCTGGCTCGCAGCGCCTCCATCGCCCGGGCGGGGTCGTCCGCGGCGTAGATCGCCGAACCGGCCACGAACATGTCCACCCCGGCTTCCGCCGCCTGCTCGATGGTCTCCGCGTTGATGCCGCCGTCGATCTCCACGAGCACCCGCAGCTCGCCCGAGTCCACCAGCCGGCGCGCGGTGCGCACCTTCTCCAGCACCTCGGGGATGAACGACTGACCGCCGAACCCCGGCTCGACGCTCATCACCAGCAGCGTGTCGTAATGCCGTAGCAGGTCGAGGTACGGCTCCAGCGGCGTGTTCGGCTTCACCGAGAGGCCCGCCTTGGCCCCGGCCGCGCGCAGGTTCGCCGCCAGCTTCACCGGTTCGAGAGCAGCTTCGACGTGCACCGTGACGTTGTGCGCGCCGGCTTCCGCGTAGCCGATCGCCCAGCGGTCCGGGTCGTCGATCATCAGGTGGCAGTCCACTGGGATGTCTGTGCTGTCCAACAGCGACTTGACGACCGGGAGGCCCAAGGTCAGATTCGGTACGAAATGCCCGTCCATCACATCGACATGCAGCCAGTCCGCACCGTCAACCGCGCGCGCCTCGTCGGCAAGTCGCGCAAAGTCGGCAGAAAGGATACTCGGTGCGATCATCGCGGCCACGTCCGCAGATTACGCCCGGCACCCCACCCGAGGCTTCCCCCGCCCCGATCCGAAGCCCCCGAACGTGACAGCAGTCACCGGCTGAAGCAACGCATGCAACCGAGCTGTTGGCTCGGCCGGCACGGTGTACTGGTGTTCGGAGACGCTCCAGCCGTGCGTCGTGAGGTACTCCACGTCCTCGCCGGCGAGGACGCGTACCCGAAAGCCAGGGCAGGTCGGGCACGTGCTCTCGGTTGGGCCTGCCCGCTGCCAACGCCACCCAGCTCCATGGTGCGTCGACCGCTGCCGGCGAAGGTCGCCAACCAAGCTCGTGAGGCGATCCCGCGCCGGCTCAACGAGGTCGGTATCGCCTTCGACCAAATGAGGGCCCGAAATGCCTGATCGCCCAGCACACCCCGACCGATCGAGCGGCCGGGGTGGCTGAGCTTTGCCCGCGCAGCCGGGTAGTGGGGGGACCACCGGCCGTACGGGGGTACCGGGGTGGAATTAGCCACCATTGGCCGAGCACCTGCCGGGCTTCTTAATAGCGCGTGCACCGCGTAGGCCCGCCTCGGCCACCCGCGCTCTCCGCGCAAGTCTCGTGCGCATCTCTCGGCCGGTACGCCAACCGCGCCACCTCGCCAGGTAGTACGTCGTCCAGACCCGCAAGGACACCCGCCCGTAGTGCTCCATGGGGCTAACAATCCTGTGCCGATATGCACCGTTTCCAGTGCACTTGGCGGTTACTAGCGGTTATTTGCGGTTGCTTATCGTACCTGAGGAACGAGATGTGATGAGCCGAGCTCTCGGCTCATCGCCAGGTAGACAGGTGCACTCGGTGCAGGTCGGAGCCGGCCGTGCGTGTGATATCCCCAGTTGGCGTAGGCGGCGACCGCCGGGGGTGCCTCAGGACGGGCCAGCAGCACCGCGCGTTGCTGCTGGCACCCGGTGAGCAGGGCGTCGTGGAGGGCCCGGCCGATGCCTCGGCGGCGGTGTGTGGCACGCACGGCAAGCTCGATGATCGCGAAGCTGCGGTGACCATCTTCGGCCGTCACCGAGGAATCGACCGGGTCAAGCAGCCCTTTCCACCAGCGGGTTCGCGGTCGGAGGGGCAATCCGAAGCAGAACCCGACGAGATTCCCGTCCGCCTCGTCGTGAGCAAGCACTAGTTCGAAACCGGGCAGGGCTACCTGGCGGTTCCATTGGGCGATGAACTCCGCAACCTCGTCGGGTCCTTCCAGGTAAGGCGGCTCGGCGTACACCTCGTTGTGCAGAGACTGGATAGTTGCCAGCAGTTCCGGCTCGACCATAGGCCGCGTGACGGTCACATTCGCCAAGTTCACGACGCTCAACCTCGGTCATCAGTTGACAGTCGACAGATTAGTTGCGGTCCACTCAGCCAGCTCCTGCACGGCGGGCATGCGACCGTAGCCAGAATGCAGGTCGCCGACTTGCCTGTGGACCATCCTGGTGAGCCTGCCGGAGTTGAACTGACTCGCCTGCACGGCCGCCTCAGCGACCGCGGGAATGGCCTCATCCACGTTTCGCCGCGCGATGAGGACCCTGGCGAGGTTGGCGTGATAGAGCGCCCGATTGCGGGAATATCGAGCGTCACCCGCCGCCAGCGCGCCCCTGGCGGTTCCCTCGGCCATCGAGAGGTCGCCGAGGTGCTGACCGATACGACTGGCGTGGTAGGCAAGATCAGCGGAACCCCAGAAGCCCAACCATTCCGGGTCGTCATCGTGTCGGGTCTCGTCAAGGTCGGCATACGCTCGGTCGAGGGCCTCTCGCGTGGCGGTGGAATCGCCGATTCGGGCGAGACCGAGGGCTTCCCTTGCCGCGAGCAGTGACCGGAGTCGCGGCGTACAGCGGTAGCTCTGAGCAATCCGCTTCGCTGAGCGCGCAAGATCGACGGCTTCGCGGGCGTGCCCGTACTTGAGCGCGGCAAGAGACATCAAAGCGAGCACTACAATCTCGACGTCGCGGTCACCAGCCATTCGCGCGGCGTGCAGGGATTCCAGCCACCAGTAGCGCGCATCACGGTCGCGCCGAGCGTCGAACGAGAGCCAGCCGGCGTGCACCATGACCTTCCCCGTGACGGATCGTAGCTCGTCCCCGACCCCAGGGTTATAAGACGCGGTTTCCAGCACGCGCACCAGGCGGCGCGACGATCGGACGGTCAGGCTGTACAACTCGCCGGTCGCACCGTAATGGTCATCCAACGCGTAGAGATGCAGAAGGCTCTCCCGATACCATGCGACATCGGCAGAGCCGACCCGCATGGGCGCGACGCTGGACAACAATAAACCCGGTGCCGCGACCGTCGCGACAAGTCCGGTCACGAAATCTATCCGGTTCACTTTTTCCACCTCGCCCCCCGAGCTGATTACGTCGGAGTAGTATGCGTCGGCGATTGGTAGGGTGGCGGTAGCTGGATCGCGCCACGTAGGTACGGGTGGCTCGCTCGCATTGGAAAGTTGCACAGACGCCGGGACTCCACTATCTGTTTCTTCCTGCTCGTCACCGTCGCTTTGTGGCTCGAAGAGCTGCTCGATGGTGTGTTCTGGGAACATTTCTTCTAGCACCGCGCACGGCTCGGATCGCGGAGTTCCTACAATTCTCCCGCTGAGCCAGCGCCGGTATGTGCTGTCGCTCGGGAAGGTTCCGACCAACTCTTTGTCAATTCTGGCCGCCGCTTTGTCATATTCCCGGCAAAATCGCCGGTATGGCTGCCAATGCTTCTCGCGCAGCAAATCTTTCAGTAGGATGAATCTCGCGGCGCGGGCGGGTTCTTCCATGTCGCATCCCCCTCCCGACGTAGGCCACGCAAGTGGCGACTGTCACCATACGCCACAGCCTGGCACAGGGCGGCACGCCCATGATCACTGGCCCGGCCTGGACCTCGGCGGAATCAGTCTTCCGGGACCGGCCTAACCGACCTTCTTCAGCAGCGCCAAAAACATTGCGTCGGTGCCGTGGCGGTGTGGCCACAGTTGCACCGACGGCCCTTCGCCAAGGTTCGGCGTGCCGGCCAGCACCGCGCGGGTGTCCAGCCGCTCGGCTCCTGGGTGCTTGCGCAGCACGCCGGCGAGCACCCCGTGCGTTTCCGCGACGTGCGGCGAGCAGGTCGCGTAGCCGACCACGCCGCCGACCCGGACGTGGCGCAGTGCCGCCGTGAGCAGCTCGCGCTGCAACACGGTGAGCCCGGACACATCGGAAGGGTCCCTGCGCCAGCGTGCCTCCGGCCGGCGGCGCAGCGCGCCCAGCCCGGTGCAGGGCACGTCGACCAGTACCCGGTCGAACACCCCGTCCGGCAGCGGCGCTCCGCGGCCGTCCGCGACGTGCACGGTGACCGGCAGGTCCGAGGTGGCGTTGCGTACCAGCTGGGCACGGTGCTCGGCGGGCTCGACGGCGTCAAGCCGGGCGCCCTCCAACTCGGCAAGGCCGCCCAACAGCACCGCCTTGCCACCTGGACCGGCGCACAGGTCCAGCCAGCGACCGGTGTCATTCCCGTCCAGCGGGGCGTCGGCCACGCCGAGGGCTACCAGCTGGCTGCCCTCGTCCATGACCACCGCGAGCCCCTCGGTGACCGCGTCGAGCTGGCCAGGGTCGCCGGCGCCGGCCTCCAGCCTGACCCCGTAGGGCGAGTACGGCGCCAGCTCACCGCCGCTGGCCAACGCCAGCTCCTCGGCGGTGATCACCCCCGGGCGGGCCATCAGGTGGACCGATGGCCGTTCGTCGTCGGCGGCCAGCAGCTCACCCAGCTCGCGCACCGTGCCGCCGAGCGCGTCGGCGAACGCCTGCGCGATCCAAGTCGGGTGCGCATGCCGGAACGCCAGGTGCGCGACCGGCTCCTGGCTCTCGTCCGGGGCGAGCTGGGCCACCCACTCCGCCTCGGAGTGCTCGCCTACCCGCCGCAGGATGGCGTTCACGAAGCCCGCACTGCGCGAGCCGGCCCGCTCCCGCACCAGCTCGACGGTGGAGTCCACGGCGGCATGCGGTGGGATCCGGGTGCGCAGCAGCTGGTAGCTGCCCAACCGCAGCGCGTCCAGCAGGGCTGGCTCGATCCCACTGAGCGGACGCTGCGCGCAGGCGTCCACCACCGCGTCCAGCAGGCCCCGCGACCGGCAGCTGCCGTACCCCAGCTCGGTGGCCAGTGCCGCGTCCCTGCCGGACAGCCGCGCGCGGCGCAGGATCGCCGGCATGGCCAGGTTGGCGTAGGCATCCCGCTCCCGCACCGCGGTCAGCAGCTCAAGCGCCGCCGCCCGTGCCGGGTCCGTCGTCGGTGGGCGGACCGCTGTCCCCCGACGTGGCGGCGGGCCGGCGCCGTGCGGTCGGGCCGGCCGACCTGACCGAGACCCACCCCCGCGTGGTACGCGTCGCGGTCCGGTCACGCCAGGGCCCCGCCGGCTCGTTCGGCCGGGGCGGCCAGCGGCTCGAACCGGTCACCCTGCTCGAGGCGGGCTCCCCGGGCCCAGTCCGACGCGGGCATTGCCCGCTTGCCGGGCGCACGCACCGTGTCCAGCGCGACCGCGAGGGTGCCGGTGCCGACCAGTACCCGTCGTTTCTCCACCCGCAGCTCCCCCGGCGCCAGTCCATCCACCTCGGAGGGGGCCACCGGGCCCAGCCCCAGCCGCTCACCCCGGAAGGTGGTCCACGCGCCGGGCTCCGGGGTCATCGCCCGGACCAACCTGTCCACCGCGACGGCCGGCGAGCGCCAGTCCACCTCGGCGTCGGCCACCGTCACTTTCGGTGCGTAGCTGACGCCGTCGCCCGGCTGCGGGACAGGGCGCAGCACCCCGTCCTCGATGCCGTCCAGCGTGGCGAGCAGCAGCTCCGCACCGGAACGGGCCAACCCGGCCAACAGGTCACCGGAGGTGTCCCTCGGCCCGATCGACTCGGTCACCACGCCGAACACCGGACCGGTGTCCATGCCTTCCTCCAGCTGGAACACGCTCGCCCCCGCGACCTCGTCGCCGTGCAGGATCGAGGCCTGCACCGGAGCGGCGCCCCGCCAGGCGGGCAGCACCGAGAAATGCAGGTTGACCCAGCCGTACCGAGGGACGTCGAGTAGCGGCCTCGGCAGCAGGGCGCCGTAGGCCACCACCGGGCAGCAGTCCGGCCGGAATGCCGACAGTGACTCCACGAACCCCGGCTCCGAGGGTCGGCGCGGCCGCAGCACCGGGATGTCCCGCGACGCGGCCAGCTCGGCAACCGGCGACGCGGCCAGTCGCCTGCCCCGGCCGGTGGGCGCATCGGGCCTGGTCAGCACCGCTACCACCTCGTGGCGGGGCGAGTCGAGTATGGCCTGCAGCGCTGGCAGCGCGGGCTCAGGGGTGCCGGCGAAGACGATTCTCACCGGACCGTCCCGAAGATCGGGTGCGGGCTGTCCTTGACCACCGGCCGAGTCGCCGGGTCGACATTGGCGAACCAGGGGGCCGAGCGGATCTCGGCCATCGCCAGCTTGCGGGTCTGCGGGTCGAGCCGGTCCAGGAACAGCACCCCGTCCAGATGGTCGGTCTCGTGCTGGATACAGCGGGCCAACAGCTGACTGCCCTCCACCTCAACGGGGTCCCCGTGCATATTCCAGCCGTTGGCCACCACGTGCAGGTGGCGGCGGCAGTCCCAGCGTAGGCCCGGGATGGAAAGGCATCCCTCCGGGCCGTCCTGGACCTCCTCACCCACCAGGTCGAAGGTCGGGTTCACCAGGTGTCCCTCGAAGTCGTCGCAGTGGTAGACGAAGACCCGCAGCCCCACCCCGACCTGAGGCGCGGCCAGCCCGGCGCCGCCCTCGTCGCGCAGCGTGTCCCGCAGGTCGCCCACCAGCTTGCGCAGCTCGGCGTCGAACGTGGACACCTCGGCCGCGCGGGTACGCAGGACCGGGTCGCCGAATAGCCGGATCGGCTGGATCGCCATGCTCTGCCTCGCGCCCCTCGTCGGCTCGTCTCGTTGGCGAGTACCAGCGTAGTGGCCCACCTCCCTCAGCCGCCGCACCACTGGTGATCATCCATGGGGGTGCCCCAATGCCAGCGCGCCACGCGGGTCCGACAGCCGAGGGGACTACCGCGGGTCGGGTGACCGTCGCCGCCGATCACCCAGCCGAGCCGGGTCGGTTGTCGTTCGCTGACGCCTCGCCGGCGCAGATTCGCGGCGCGCTCACCCGCGAGGTCGCCGCCTCGTTCGACCGTCAGTGGCGGGAGCTCATGAGCCGGGCGACCGAGCGGCTCGATCTCACCGAGGTGCACGAGGCCCTCGATGCGTGGCGGCAGGTCGCGTGGGTGACCTGGGCGCATGGCGCGGACGTCTATCGGCGGACGCTGGCCTCCGCCCGACAGCGTCTCCGGACGGGAGAACGCGCTGACGGGGTGGTCGCCCGGCAACAGCTCGAGGTGGAGCTCGGGCTCTCGGTGAGCACGAGCAGGTGAGTTACTCGCTCGACATCGACCCGAGCGCCCAGGGCTCGGTCGCCGTGCCACCGGACCACAGCTGCTGGCACTCGCCGAGGCGTTCGTGGTCCTGGGACTCACGCCGTGGAACGGCAAACCGGTCAGTCCCGAGGAGAACCCGGGTGGAGCTGTGCGCAACCCGCCGTTCGGGGATGCCGGCGTCATGTTTCGGCGGAACAAAAGACAGCCCCGGCGCAGCCGGGTCAAATGCCTTTCGGGGGCCGTTGGGGGCGGAGCCTCCGACGGTCAGGCGATCTCTCTGGGATCGAGCTGGACGCGGACCGGGTCGGCCGCCTTGCGCGCGGTGCGGGTGGCCTTCGCGGCGGCCAGCGCGGCGGCCAGCTCTCTGGCCTCGGCCCTGGGCACCCGCACGAGCGCCCGCTCCCTCGGCTCCCCGGAGGCGGCCGGCTCCAGCTCGACCGGGCCGAGCACCTCGGCCGACTCGGGCAGCCGCGCGGCGCCCAGCAGCTCGGCCACCGCACTCGGGGCGCCGTCGACCGAGGCCATTCGGACGGCCGGTGCGAAGCCCAGCTCGGTCCGGGAGGCCAGCTCGGCGGCCGCGTGCCCCGCCGGGTCCCAGCGGACGAGTGCCTGCACCACGGCCAGCTCCACGTCGGCGGCCAGCACGACCCGCCCGCCGGCCAGGTGCGGGCGGACCAGCGCTGACGCGGCCATCCACCGGCGCAACGTCTCCTCGGCGGCGCGCAGGTCGGGGCGGGACAGCAACGCCCAGCCGTCCAGCAGCAACGCGGCGCCGTAGCCCGCGCCCCCCCGGGCCCGCGCCACCCAGGGCTCCGCGCCCGGGGTGGCGACCACCAGCGCGGCGCCCGCCGGCACCTCGTCGAGCACCGGGGCGCCGCCCCCTGAAGCACGTACCGGGGTCTCAGGGAACGCCCGGCCCAGCTCCTCCGCCGTGCGAGCCGCGCCGACCACGGTGGCGCGCGGCCGCCGCGAACCGCACGCCGAGCACCGGAACGCCGTCTCGGTGGCCCCGCACCAGCGGCACACCAAGGCACCGGCCAGTTCCAGAGCGCCGGCCCCGGTCGATCCGCCCGACCGGGGCAGCGCAAGCGGACCCGCGCAGCGCCGGCACCGGGCCGGTTCGCGGCACTGTGCGCAGGCCAACCCTGGCACGTAGCCAGACCGGGGCACCTGCACCAGCACCGGCTCGTCCCTTGCCAACGCCGCCCGCGCCGCGTCGAAGGCCACCCTCGGCAGCCGCGCGGCGCGCGCGGCCGGGTCGTCGACCAGTGCTGCCTCGGTCTCGGCCACCGGGGTGACCCGGGCCGCCTCGGCGCGAACCGCGGCCCGGTCGGCGTGCAGCTCCCGCGCCCAGCCGGACTCCAGCAGCAGTTGCGCCTCAGCGGTGCGGGCGAAACCGGCTACCAACAGTGCCGCGCCGCTCGCGTGGGCCCGGTGCACCAGCACGTCCCTGGTGTGCGGGTAGGGCGCGTGCGGGTCGGCATGCAGGTCGTCGCCGTCGTCCCAGATGGCCAGCAGCCCGGGGTCCGCGATCGGGGCGAACGCGGCCGCCCGGGTGCCGACCGCGATCCGCGCCTTTCCGCGCCGCACGGCCAGCCAGCCGCGATAGCGCGCGGCGGGACCGGCGTCGGCGGCCAGCGTGGCCACCTGGTCCGGGCCCACCAGCGCCACGCACGCCGCCGACACCCGAGCCAGGTCGCGGTGGTCGGGCACCACGATCAGCGCGCCTCGGCCGAAGGACACCGCGCTGGCCGCCGCCTCGGCGAGCCGGACCGGCCAGTCCTCCCCGGGCATCGGCTGCCACACAGCGTGCGCCCGCCGACCCTCGCGCAGCGCGCCCAGCAGCGCGGCGCCGTGCCGGTAGGTCTCCCAGCCGGCGGTGCCGGGCGGCTCGACGCGACGGTGCGGCACCGACTCGGCCGGTGGCAGGTCGGCCTCGGCCTTGGCGTGCCTCGGCGGCACCGCGAGGCGCACCACGTCGGCGAATGTCCCGGCGTACCGGTCGGCCACCCCGCGACAGGTCGCGACCAGCTCCGGGGAGAGCACCGGCTCCGGCGAGACGACCCGCTCCAGCCAGCCGAGCTGGCCGTCGTGCTCGGACCGCTCCACCCGATCCAGCACAATCCCGTCGACCAACCGGCCGGAGAACCGGACCCGGACCCGGACCCCGGGGCCGGCATCGACGGCGAGCGTGTCGGGCACCAGGTAGTCGAAGGGCCGGTCCAGATGCGCGAGCGGCACGTCCACCGCGACCTGGGCGACGGACAGCTCGGCGGCCGGGCGCCGCTCGCCCCGCCGCCCGCCGCGTCGTCGCGCCGCCGTCGTCACGGTGACCGGTCTACCAGCCACGACCGGGGCCTCGCGAAGGGCAGGCTCAGGCGCCGGCCGCCGACTTGAGCGCGTCCGCCCGGTCCGCCTTCTCCCACGGCAGGTCGAGGTCGGTGCGGCCGAAGTGCCCGTAGGCGGCGGTCGGTGCGTAGATCGGCCGCAGCAGGTCCATGTCCCGGATCAGCGCGGCCGGGCGCAGGTCGAACACCTCGGCGACGGCACCCTGAATCTTGCTCGGGTCCACTACTTCGGTGCCGAACGTCTCCACGAACAGCCCGACCGGGGCGGCCTTGCCGATCGCGTACGCCACCTGGACCTCGACGCGCTGCGCCAGCCCTGCGGCCACCACGTTCTTTGCCACCCAGCGCATGGCGTAGGCGGCCGAGCGGTCCACCTTCGAAGGGTCCTTGCCGGAGAACGCACCGCCACCGTGTCGGGCCATGCCGCCGTAGGTGTCCACGATGATCTTCCGTCCGGTCAGCCCGGCGTCACCCATCGGGCCACCGATGACGAACCGGCCGGTGGGGTTGACCAGCAGCCGGGTGTCCGAGGTGTCCAGCTTCAGCGCGGCCAGCTCCGGCTCCACCACATAACTCTTGATGTCGCCGGCCATCTGGCCGTCCAGGTCGACGTCCTCGGCGTGCTGGCTGGACACCACCACGGTGTCCAGCCGCACCGCCTGGTCACCGGCGTACTCGATGGTGACCTGCGTCTTGCCGTCCGGGCGCAGGTAGGCCAGCTGGCCGGACTTGCGCACCTCGGTCAGCCGGCGTGCCAGCCGGTGGGCCAGCGCGATGGGCAGCGGCATCAGCTCGGGGGTGTCCATGCAGGCGTAGCCGAACATCAGGCCCTGGTCACCGGCGCCCTGCTTGGCGATCATGTCCTCGGCCGCCTCGACCCGCGACTCGTAGGCGGTGTCCACACCCTGGGCGATATCGGCGGACTGGGCGCCGATCGCGATGTTCACCCCGCAGGAGTTGCCGTCGAACCCCTTGGACGAGGAGTCGTAGCCGATGTCCAGGATGCGGTGGCGCACCAGCGTCGGGATGTCCACGTAGGCCGATGTGGTCACCTCACCGGCGACGTGCACCTGCCCGGTGGTGACCATCGTCTCCACCGCAACGCGGCTGCGCGGGTCCTCGGCGAGCATCGCGTCCAGCACCGAGTCGCTGATCGCGTCGCACATCTTGTCGGGGTGACCCTCAGTCACCGACTCGCTGGTGAACAACCGCCGGCTTCCGTTCGCCACGCCACTCTCCTCGCATTGTTGCTCGTCATCTCGATGAGGGGCCTGTCCCTCGGATCATTGAGCCGGCTGCACGGCGCGCACTCGGCGCCGCGCCGCGTTGTCGTCACGGGGTCGTCGTCCGACTCGGAGCGCCGCTCGCTCGGCATAGATCCACGGGACAGGCCTGATCCCTTGACCGAAGCCTAGTCGACAGTTGCGTGGACGGCCGGCTCGAGAACGCGATTATCACACCTACCCCATGCGATACCAGCCCCAAATGAACAGTCACCGAGACCGGGGCGTTACCCACGCGCATGCGCGTCGTTGATGTCGGTGATGCCGCACACCAGCGACTCTTCCTAGATAAGTAGAGGTAGGAGCAATGTCCAAGCTTCAACTGACAGGCCGCTTCGCCGCTCTGGTCGGCGTGAGCGCAGCCGCCGCTACGGCGGCCCTGGTGGCTGTCGCCGCTCCCGCGTTTGCGGCCGACTCGCACAAGACGGCCGGCTCACACCAGACGACCTGCACCGACCAGGTCCGCGTTCGCTCGCAGCCCAAGGCCACCGCGCCGGTCATCGGAAGCTGCAAGTCGGGCGAGAAGATCACCGTCAGCGACTCGCAGGGCGGCTTCAGCCACGCGGACAGCAAGAAGGGCTGGATCTCCAGCCAGTACGTCGCGGACGACAAGAACGCCAAGCCGGGCACGGCGAAGCCTGGCGACCCGAACGCCGGCCCGAACACCGACTCGGACAGCACCGACCCGGGTGACGACAACAACGGCGACAACGGCGACTCGAACAACCACGGCTCGGATTCCGGCGGCGGCCTGCTCGGCGGCCTGTGACCCACGCTCGTACACACCGCCGCGCCCGGCACACCTGTCCTCGGGTGTACCGGGCGCGGCGTGGGTGCGTGCATGGCCGGGCGACGCGGCCAGGGCTGGAGCGAGTTCCTGCCAGCGAATGCTCAGTCGAGCCGGGCGACGACCGCGTCCCACACCCGCGAGGCCAGCAGCGCCTTGGACCCGGACGGTAGCTCGAGCTGGCCCCCGTCGGCGCCCAGCAGCCATCCCGCGTTGTCCGGCTGCTCGAACGTCTTGCCCTCGCCCACCGCGTTGACCACCAGCAGGTCGCAGCCCTTGCGGTCGAGCTTGGCCCGGCCGTGGTGCAGTACGTCACCGTGCTCGTCACCGGTCTCGGCGGCGAAGCCGATCACCAGCTGACCGGGCGGGCGGTTCTTCACCAGCTCGACCAGGATGTCCGGGTTGGTCGCCAGGCTCAGCGGCGGCGGGCCGGAGTCGGACTTCTTGATTTTGTGCGCGATGGTCTCCGCCGGCCGGAAGTCGGCGACCGCCGCCGCCATCACCACCACGTCCGCCGAGGCGGCCTCGGCCAGCATCGCCTCTCGCAGCTGGGCGGCGGTGCCGGTGTCGACCAGCCGGACGGCCGCCGGCGCGACCAGGTCCTCGGCGGTATGCGCCCGCACCAGGGTGACGTGGGCGCCGCGCTGGGTCGCCACCCTGGCCAGTGCGTAGCCCTGCCGCCCGGAGGACCGGTTGCCAAGGAAGCGCACCGGATCCAGCGGCTCCCGGGTGCCGCCCGCGGAGACCACCACCCGCCGCCCGGTGAGGTCTCGGGGCAGCGCGTCGCGCCGCTCCAGCAGCAACCGGGCGAACTCGGCGATCTCAGCGGGCTCAGGCATCCGCCCCGGCCCGGTATCCACCCCGGTCAACCGCCCCGAGGCGGGGTCAAGGACCACGACCCCCCGGGAGCGCAGCAGGGCCACGTTGTCCCGGGTGGCCGGATGCTGCCACATCTCGGTGTGCATCGCCGGGACCAGCAGGACCGGGCAGCGAGCGGTGAGCAACGTGGCGGTCAACAGGTCATCCGCGCGGCCGTGCGCCGCCCTGGCGAGCAGGTCCGCGGTCGCGGGGGCCACCACGACCAGCTCGGCCTGCCGACCCAACCGCACATGGGCCACCTCGGGGACGTCGGCGAACACCCCGGTGCGCACCGGCTGCCCGGACAACGCCTCGAAGGTGGCCGCACCGACGAAGTTCAGCGCCGACTCGGTGGGGATTACCCGGACCCGGTGCCCGGACTCGGTCAGCCGGCGCAACAGCTCACAGGCCTTGTAGGCTGCAATGCCGCCGGCCACCCCGAGCACCACATGCGGTGTCGCCCCGGCGCTGTCGTGCGCGCCGGAGCCGTGATCCGAGTTGGAGTCGGACCGCATGCCGCCGACCGCTACTCGCCTTCGGTGTGCTCGAGCAGGCCCTCGTGGATTTCGCGCATCGCGATGGACAGCGGCTTCTCCCGGGGACCCGGCTCGACCAGCGGGCCCACGTACTCGAGCAGTCCCTCGCCGAGCTGTGAGTAGTAGTCGTTGATCTGGCGAGCACGCTTGGCCGCGTAGATGACCAGCGCGTACTTCGAACTGGCCTTGTCCAGCAGATCATCGATCGGCGGGTTGGTGATGCCCTCGGGCACACCGTGGATTGCGCTATCGGTCAGCGGAATGCTCACTCAAGAACTCCTGCGGAAGATCGGCGGCAGCTTCCCCGTCGGGGGCGCCGGTTACCAAGGGTACCAACCGTTCGACGACCGAGGGCAGGTCGTCGTTCACCACGGTCACGTCGAACTCGCTGCGGGCCGCCAGCTCGGCGCGCGCGGTGCGCAACCGGCGTTGCACCACCTCCGGAGTCTCGGTGCCACGCAGCGTGAGCCGGGACACCAAATCCTCCCAGCTCGGCGGGGCGAGAAAGATCATCCGCGCCTCGGGCCGCGCCCTTTTCACCGCGTGGGCACCGGCAAGGTCGACCTCGACCAGTACCGGGTCGCCGGCCGCAAGATGTTCCTCCACCGGCCGGGCCGGGGTGCCGGAGCGGTGCAGGCCACCGTGGATTTCGGCCCACTCCAGCAGCTCGCCGCTGGCGATCAGCCGGTCGAACTCCGCGTCGTCCACGAAGTGGTAGTCCCGGCCATCGACCTCACCGGCCCGCTGCGCCCTGGTGGTGGCCGAGACGCTGAAGAACAACCTGGGCAGCACCGGGCGCAATGCGGCGACAACGGTGGACTTGCCGACACCGGAGGGGCCGGCCAACACGGTCAGCCGGCCCCTCGCGGTCCCGTCGGTCACTCCGAGTCGAAGTCGGCGAGCAGCGCCTTGCGCTGCCGCTCGCCGAGACCGCGCAGCCGACGGCTCGGCGCGATCTCCAAACGCTCCATGATCTGCTGGGCGCGGACCTTACCCACGCCCGGCAAGGCCTCGAGCAGCGCGGAAACCTTCATCTTGCCGAGGATCTCGTTCGAGTCGGACTGGTCGAGAACCTCCCTGAGGTTCGTTCCGCCGCGCTTGAGGCGATCCTTGAGCTCGGCCCGAACCCGGCGAGCTGCCGCTGCCTTTTCCAGTGCGGCGGCCCGCTGTTCTTCGGTGAGCTGGGGAAGGGCCACGATCTCCTCCGTCATGTACAAGCTGATGTCGGTATTTCTCGAACGTACTCATGACGGTTGGCCGGTCGCAACGGGGGTACCTGTTACGGGGCAGGTCAGCGCGCTGCGGGCCGCTCGGCGCAGCACGCGGTGACCTCGGCGCCCCGCTCGGGCGCACGGCTAATGGTGCGCGGATCCTGCTTCCCGCGCCGCCGCCAAGTCCTCGCGCAGTTGCCGCGCCGCCGCGCGCAGTGCACCGGCGTCCGGCCCGGCGGCCAGCAGCGAGCGCGACACGGCGGGCAGCACGAGACCGCGCAGGCCGGCGAACCGGGCGGCCACATCGGCGGGGCCGGCGCCCTGGGCACCCAACCCGGGGGCCAGCACCGGGCCGTTGAGACCGCTGAGGTCCAGGCCGTGCTGACGGGTCGCGCCGACCACCACGCCGACATCGCCCATTGGTGTGATATCAGCGTTCTCCCATGCCGCCGCGTCCACCACGGCCTGTGCCACCGAGCGACCATCCGCGAGGCCGGCCAGCTGCACGTCGGCGCCCTCCGGGTTGGACGTCCTGGCCAGCACAAACAGCCCCCGACCGGTCTTCTCGGCCACCTGCAGCGCCGGCCGCAGCGACCCGAAGCCGAGGTAGGGCGACACGGTGATCGCGTCCGAGGCCAGTGGGCTGCCGTCACCGAGATAGGCGAGCGCGTAGCCACCCATCGTGGAGCCGATGTCACCCCGTTTGACGTCCAGGACGACCAGCGTGCCGCTGGCCCTTGCCTCGGCCAGCACCCGTTCCAGCGCCGCCACGCCGGCCGAGCCGTGCCGCTCGAAGAACGCCGACTGCGGCTTGAGCAGCGCCACCTCACCGGCCAGCGCGGCAACCACCGCACGCCCGAACCGCTCGAGGCCGCCCGCGCTGTCCGGCAGCCCCCAACCAGCCAGCAGCTCCGGGTGTGGGTCGATACCGGCGCAGACCGGCCCGTGCGCGGTGACCGCCGCCAGCAACCGCTGGCCGAACCTGCCGCTCATCGTCCTCGCTCCGCTCGAGCTCGTGTCACGTCGTGGTCATGCGCGCCTTGCCGAGCGCGGCGTGCAGGTCCTGCAACGAGCGGACCCGCAGCTCACCCCGGGTCAGCGCCTCGATGCCCTGTATCGCGGCGGCGGCACCCTGCACGGTGGTCAGGCAGGGCACCCCCCGAGACACCGCGGCGGTCCGGATCTCGTAGCCGTCCACCCTCGGCCCGGGGTTGCCGTACGGGGTGTTGATGATCATGTCCACCTCGCCGGCCAGTATCGCCTCGACGATGTTGCCCGGTCCTTCGAAGTGTTTGCGCACCACGCTCACCTCGATGCCGTTGCGCCGCAGCACCTCGGCGGTGCCGGCGGTGGCCAGCACCTCGAAGCCCAGGTCGGCCAGCCGTTTCACCGGGAAGATCATCGCGCGTTTGTCCCGGTTGGCCACCGAGACGAACACCCGCCCACTGGTGGGCAGCGAGCCGTAGGCCGCGGCCTGCGACTTGGCGAACGCGGTGCCGAACGCGGTGTCGATGCCCATCACCTCGCCGGTGGACTTCATCTCCGGCCCGAGCAGCGAGTCCACCCCGTGCCCGTCCGGGGTGCGGAACCGATGGAACGGCAGCACGGCCTCCTTGACCGCGACCGGCCCGTCGGCGGGCAGCGTGGTGCCGTCGCCGTCGGCGGGCAGCAGGCCCTCGGCGCGCAGCGCCGCGATGCTCGCGCCGAGCATGATCCGGGCCGCCGCCTTGGCCAGCGGGACCGCGGTGACCTTGGACACGAATGGCACCGTGCGGCTGGCCCTCGGGTTGGCCTCCAGCACGTAGAGCGTCTCGCCGTGCAGCGCGTACTGCACGTTCAACAGGCCGCGCACCCCGACGCCGTGCGCGATGGCCGAGGTGGCGTGTCGCACCGCCTCCATGTCGGTCTGGCCGAGGGTGATCGGCGGCAGCGCGCACGCCGAGTCGCCGGAGTGCACCCCGGCCTCCTCGATGTGCTCCATCACCCCGCCGAGGTAGATCTCCTCGCCGTCGCACAGCGCGTCCACGTCGATCTCGATCGCGTCGTCGAGGAACCGGTCCACCAGCACCGGGTGCTCCGGGCTGACCTCGGTGGCCCGCTGGATGTAGCCCTCCAGCGTCTGCTCGTCGTAGACGATCTCCATACCGCGCCCGCCGAGCACGTAGGACGGGCGCACCAGCACCGGGTAGCCGATCTTGTCCGCGATGGCGCGCGCCTGGGCGAACGAGGTGGCGGTGCCGTAGCGCGGCGCGGGCAGCCCGGCACGCTGAAGCACCTCACCGAACGCACCCCGGTCCTCGGCCAGGTTGATCGCCTCCGCCGAGGTGCCCACCACCGGCACACCGGCGTCGGCGAGGCGCTGCGCAAGGCCGAGCGGGGTCTGCCCACCGAGCTGCACGATGACCCCGACCACGCCGGGGCCGCCCGCGCCGGATTCCTGCTCGGCATGCACCACCTCGAGCACGTCCTCGAAGGTGAGCGGCTCGAAGTACAGCCGGTCGGCCGTGTCGTAGTCGGTGGACACCGTCTCCGGGTTGCAGTTGACCATCACCGTCTCGTAGCCGGCCGCCCGCAGCGCCATCACCGCGTGCACGCACGAGTAGTCGAACTCGATGCCCTGCCCGATCCGGTTCGGCCCGGAGCCGAGGATCAGCACCTTCGGCCGGTCGGTCTGTGCCGCGATCTCCGACTCGGCGGCCGGGTCGGTCTCGTAGGCGCTGTAGTGGTACGGGGTGAGCGCGGCGAACTCGGCGGCGCAGGTGTCCACCGTCTTGTAGACCGGACGCACGTCGAGGCGGTGGCGCAGGATGCGCACGCCGTGCTCGCCGGCCAGCTCCGGGCGCAGCGCGGCCACCTGGCGGTCGGACAACCCGGACCGCTTGGCCCGGCGCAGCAGCTCGGCGTCCAACACCGGGTGGTCCAGGATCTCCGCCCGCAGCCGCACCAGCACGGCGACCTGGTCCACGAACCACGGGTCGATGCCGCTGCGCCGCGCGACCTGCTCGACCGTCGCACCGAGCCGCAGCGCCCGCTCGACCGCGTAGATCCGCCCGTCGGTGGGCACCGCGACGTCGTCCAGGGTGGACTCGAGGGTGGCGCCGTCCGGATCCGGGCGGGTCCAGAACCCGGCCGCCGAGGTCTCCATCGAGCGCAGTGCCTTGCCCAGTGCCTCGGCGAAGCTGCGCCCCAGCGACATCGCCTCGCCGACGCTTTTCATCGTGGTGGTCAGCCTCGGGTCCGCGCCGGGAAACTTCTCGAACGCGAACCGGGGGATCTTCACCACAACGTAGTCCAGCGCCGGCTCGAAGCAGGCCGGGGTCTCGCCGGTGATGTCGTTGCGGATCTCGTCCAGCGTGTAGCCGACCGCGAGCTTGGTGGCGATCTTGGCGATCGGGAACCCGGTCGCCTTGGAGGCCAGCGCGCTCGACCGGGATACCCGGGGGTTCATCTCGATGACCACCAGCCGCCCGGTCTCCGGGTGCACCGCGAACTGGATGTTGCAGCCGCCGGTGTCCACCCCGACCGCACGCAGCACGTCGATGCCGACATCGCGCATGTGCTGGTACTCGCGGTCGGTCAGCGTCATGGCCGGCGCCACGGTGATCGAGTCGCCGGTGTGCACACCCATCGGGTCCAGGTTCTCGATGGAGCAGATGACCACCACGTTGTCGTTGCGGTCGCGCATCAGCTCCAGCTCGTACTCCTTCCAGCCGAGCACGCTCTCCTCGACCAGGATCTCGGTCACCGGGCTGGCATCCAACCCGATCGACGCCAACCGCCGCAGCTCCTCCTCGGTGTAGGCCAGCCCAGACCCGAGGCCGCCCATGGTGAACGAGGGCCGCAGCACCACCGGCAGACCCAGCTCGTCCACAGCCGCGCGCACCTCGGCCATCGAATGGCACACCGCGCTGCGCGGCACGTCACCACCCACGCCGAGCACGATGTCCTTGAACTTCAGCCGATCCTCACCGCGCTGGATCGCCTCGATGTCCGCGCCGATCAGCTCCACGCCGAACCGCGCCAGCACACCGGCCTCGTGCAGCTCGATGGCCGTGTTCAGCGCGGTCTGCCCACCCAGGGTGGCCAGGATCGCATCCGGGCGCTCCGCCTCGATCACCTTGGTCACGAACTCACAGGTGATCGGCTCCACATAGGTGGCGTCGGCGAACTCCGGATCGGTCATGATGGTGGCCGGGTTGGAGTTGACCAGGCTGACCCGGATGCCCTCCTCGGCCAGCACCCGGCAGGCCTGGGTCCCCGAATAGTCGAACTCGCAGGCCTGGCCGATCACGATCGGTCCGGAGCCGATCACCATCACATGCCGCAGGTCATCCCGGCGTGGCATCACATCACCTCAGTCTCGACGAAACGGCGCAGTCCGTCCCGAAACACCTGGAACGACCTCGACTCGTTCTTCTCTACATCCATGTTCTCTGCTATCGCCGCCGCAGCCAAGGTCTTGGGCAATCCGACCTTGTGGTAGCCGTGGTCTTTCAGGAGACGCCAGAAGGCTTCCCATGTTCCGCCGCTGATCTTATCCGGATTCCGGAAAGCTTGTTTGTTCCCGACCGACAGAGGGACGCGCGGGTACGTCGCGACAACCGCGGGTATATCGCCGAGGAACCATGCCTCGAGTTCTTCGATCGCCAGTCGATTCAGCAGCATTCGACTCGGCCCGGTCGGTGTAAACCCTGCTTCCTCGGCAATGTCGTCCAGCTTGCGACGAAGGGTGATGCAGTCGTCGCCGTCCCGGTCAGCTCTTCCGTCACGCCGAGCGCCCTGACCGCACCAGGGGGTCGCCCACGTCGAAGTAACCTTCCATCCACAACGACCCGAGGTCAGCGCCACTCTCACTCTGCGCAACAAGCGCCGGAATTTCCGACGCCCGGCGGGTTCTGGTGAACCCGTCCGCCTCCCGGTAAAGCACCCAGAGCTCCTTCGGTCGCAGCGCGCTGGCGAAGAACGGTGAGTGAGTCGTCACCAGCATCTGGCTGCGTGCCGCCGCCTCCCGGGCCTCTTCGGCCAGTAGCGGCAGGAGCCGGGGGTGCAGCTGGTTCTCCGGCTCTTCGATGCCGACGATCGAGGGGGGATCCGGATCGTGCAGGACCGTCAGGTAGGCGAGCATCTTCAGCGTGCCGTCCGAGGTGAACTTCGCCAGGATCGGCTCCTCGAACGAGGTATCCTTCAGCCGCAGGAGCAGGCGACAATCGGCCAAGGGCTCCGGATCGATGCGCTCGAGGTTCGGAACTCTCGAGCCCAGGGTCGTGAAGATTTCAGCCAATCGAACCGGATGCTGCTCCTGAAGATACTGGACAACGTTGGGTAGGTTGTCGCCCGTCTGGGACAGTCGTTCCTGCGGACCTGCCTCCGGCAGTGAGCGAGCATTCTCCGCACTCACGTACGAGAGGTACCAGCCCGAAATAAAGCGCCGTAGTGCGGCGACTCTCGGGTGCCGGCTCAACTGTCCCAGGGTACTGACCGCCAATAAGTCCGGGCTATCAAGCTTTTCGTAGGAGTGGTGATCGGTCTTGTCATCGTAAACGTTACCTTCGCCGCGAGTGAAGCGCAGAATGTCTTTCGGCCTACCGGGACCCGGAGCTATATTCCACTGTAAGGTCTCCTCAAGGACAACTGGCAAGCCCCGTTGTTCATCAATAACAATTCGGTAGGTGACTAGTCGACTTCTTCGGGCTTCTCGGTATTTGAGCTCGAACTCGACGGGCCCCTCAGTACCTCGACTACGGATTTCGTGCAACCGATTCCCGCGGTCCCACGCTCGCCGCAGGTTCGTGGTGAATGCCTCGTGCAGGAACGCAAATACGTCGAACACTGTCGATTTACCACTCCCGTTCGGGCCGAACAGAACGGTAAGCGGGCTCAGCTTGTCAAAGGTGACGTCTCGGAGTACCCGGTAATTGCGGATGGTCAGCCGCTCGATCACCGGACGACCGCCGGCAGGAGTCGTCACCGCCGCCCACCGCCACTCGACGCGCATACGTTCATGCTCACCGAGTCTGCCCCATGAGCTCGGCGAACCGGTCGAACAGGGTGGCGGCGTCGTGCGGGCCGGCCGCCGCCTCCGGGTGGTACTGCACGGAGAAGGCCCGCCCGCTGGTCAGCGCCAGTCCCTCCACACAGCCGTCGTTGGGGCAGGTGTGGGTGATCCGCGCACGGCCGAACGGGGTGTCGAACTCCTCCCCGGCCTCACCCAACACCGCGAACCCGTGGTTCTGCGAGGTGATGGCCACCCGCCCGGTGGCGTGCTCGATCACCGGGATGTTGATGCCCCGGTGGCCGTAACGCATCTTGTACGTCCCCCGACCCAGCGCGCGGGCCAGGATCTGGTTGCCGAAGCAGATGCCGAACAGCGGCAACCCGCGCTCCAGCACCTGCTCGGTGAGCGCAACCGGCTTGTCGGCGGTGGCCGGGTCGCCAGGGCCGTTGGCGAGGAACACCCCGTCCGGGCGCAGCTCCTCGATGGCCTCGACCGGGCAGTCGGCGGGCAGCACGTGGGTCTCGATGCCCCGCTCGGCCATCATCCGGGGGGTGTTGAACTTGATCCCCACGTCCAGCGCGGCGACCCGGAACCGCCGCTGGCCCACCGCTGGCACCACATATGGCTCGCGGGTGGTGACCGCGCCGTACAGGTCGGCGCCCGCCATCCTCGGGCTGGCCCGCACCCGCTGTGTCAACTCGTCGGTGCCGGCGAGCGCGTCACCGGAGAACACCCCGGCCCGCATCGCGCCACGCTCCCGCAGGTGCCGCACCAGCGCCCGGGTGTCGATGCCGGCGATGCCGACGACGCCCTGCCGAACCAGCGCCTGCTCCAGCGACCCGGTGGATCGCCAGTTCGACGGCGTCGCAGACGGGTCGCGCACCGCGTAGCCAGCGACCTGGATGCCGCTCGACTCGTCGTCCTCGCCGTTCCAGCCGGTGTTGCCGATCTGCGGGGCGGTCTGCACCACGATCTGGCCGTGGTACGACGGGTCGGTGAGCGTCTCCTGGTAGCCGGTCATCCCGGTGCAGAAGACCGCCTCGCCGAGCGCGGTACCCCTGGCGCCATACGTTGTGCCCGTGCACACCCGGCCGTCCTCCAGCACCAGCACGGCGGTGTTCTGGTGCTCCTGTGGAACGACGCTCATCCGCGTACTCCTTCTCCGCGCGCGGCCAGCTCTCCGGACCGCTCGACGATCTTTCCGTCCCGGGCGGTGACCCGCCCGCGCAGCACCGTGGCCACGACCTGGGCGGGCAGCCGCATGCCCTCGTAGGGAGTGTTGCTGGCCAGGCTCGCCAACCGGGCGCCGCGCACCGTCCACTGGGCGTCCGGGTCCACCACGGTCAGCGTCGCCGGCTCGCCGACCGCGATCGGGCGGCCCTGGTCGGGCAGCCCGGCTATCTCGGCCGGCCGCTCGGACAGCACCCTGGCCACGCCCCGCCAGTCCAGCATGCCCGGCTCCACCATGGTGTGCACCAGCACGGAAAGCGCGGTCTGCAGCCCGAGCATGCCCGGCCGGGCCGCCGCCCACTCGCAGTCCTTGGCCTGGGCGGGGTGCGGCGCGTGGTCGGTGGCGAGACAGTCGATCACCCCGTCCGCCAGCGCCTGGCGCATGGTGGCGGTGTCCGACCCGGTGCGCAGCGGCGGGTTCACCTTGTTCACCGGGTCGTAGCTGGTCAGCCTGGCGTCGGTGAGCAGCAGATGGTGCGGTGTGACCTCGGCGCTGACTTCGATACCGGCCGCCTTGGCCGCGCGGAGCACCTCCACCGTGCGCGCCGAGGACACGTGGCACACGTGCAGCCGCGCGCCGGCGTCCCTGGCCAGCGCGCAGTCACGGGCCACGATGGTTTCCTCCGCGCTGGCCGGCCAGCCGGCCAGCCCCAGCCGCGCGGCGACCGCCCCCTCGTGCGCCTGCGCGCCGTCGGTCAGCCGAGGGTCCTCCGCGTGCTGCGCGATCACCACGTCCAGCGCGGTGGCGTACTCCAGCGCGCGGCGCATCAGCAGCGGGTCGTGCACGCAGCGACCGTCGTCGGAGAACATCCGCACGCCGGCCCAGGACGCCGCCATGGTGCCCATCTCGGCCAGCCGCTGCCCGCGAAGCCCGACGGTCACCGCGCCGACCGGGTGCACGTCCACCAGGCCGACCTTCTCGCCCCGGTTGCGCACGTGCTCCACCACCACCGCGTTGTCCGCGACCGGGTCGGTGTTGGGCATCGCGAACACGGCGGTGAACCCGCCGAGCGCCGCCGCCGCCGAACCGGTCTCCACGGTCTCGGCATCCTCGCCACCGGGCTCGCGCAGGTGGGTGTGCAGGTCGACGAAACCCGGCAGCAGCACCGCTCCCGGCGCCTCGATGACCTGCACGTCTCCCGGGCGCACCAGCTCGGCGCCGATCTCCGCGATCACCCCGTCGCGCAGCAGCAGCTCGACTTGCCCGCCCTCTCCGTACGGCCGGACACCTGTGATCAACACGCTCATTCTCATACCTCCGGGGCGCCGGCCAGCAGCTGGTAGAGCACCGCCATCCGCACGTGCACCCCGTTGCGCACCTGCTCGAGGATGGCCGCCCGGGGCGAGTCGGCGACCGAGGGGGAAATCTCCATGCCCCGCACCATCGGCCCGGGATGCAGCACCACCGCGTGCTCGGGCAGCATGCCGAGGCGCCGCTGCGACAGCCCGTAACCGATCGCGTACTCCCTGGCGGATGGGAAGAACCCGCCGTGCATCCGCTCGGCCTGCACCCGCAGCATCATCACCGCGTCCAGGCCGGGCAGTTGGGCGTCCAGGTCGTTGGCCACCCTGGCCGGCCAGTCGCTCACCCCAACCGGCAGCAGGGTCGGTGGCGCCACCAGTACGACCTCGGCGCCGAGGGTGGCCAGCAGCAGCACGTTGGACCGGGCCACCCGGCTGTGCGTGATGTCACCGACGATGCCGATCCGCCGGCCGGCCACCGAGCCCAGCCGGTCCCGCAGCGTGGCCGCGTCCAGCAGTGCCTGGGTGGGGTGCTCGTGGGTGCCGTCACCGGCGTTCACCACGGCGGGGCCGCCCGAGGAGCCGCACCACGCGGCCAACCGGTGCGCCGCGCCGGACGCCGGGTGGCGGATCACCACACAGTCCGCACCCGCGGCGGCCAGCGTCGCCGCGGTGTCGCGCAGCGACTCGCCCTTGGACACCGACGAGCCCTTGGCGCTGACGTTGATGGTGTCCGCGCTCATCCACTTGCCGGCGATCTCGAACGAGACCCTGGTCCGCGTCGAGTCCTCGTAGAACAGGGTGACCACGGTGCGGCCACGCAGCGTGGGCAGCTTGCGGACCTCCCGGCCGAGCAGGGCCTGCTTGAGCCGGTCGGCGGTGTCCAGCAGCGAGGTCGCGGTGCTGGCGTCGAGGTCACCGGTGGACAGCAGGTGTCTCACTCCTCGCCCCCGTTCCCGGTAATGGGATGCACCGGTTCGCCGGCCCGGCGCAGCAGCACCGCGTCCCGGCCGTCGGTCTCGGCGAGCAGTACCGCAACGCCCTCGGCGCGCGCGGTGGGCACGTTCTTGCCGACGTAGTCCGCGCGGATCGGCAGCTCCCGGTGCCCCCGATCGACCAGCACCGCGAGCTGCACCGCGCGCGGCCGGCCGTGATCGCGCAGGGCGTCCAGCGCGGCGCGGACCGTGCGGCCGGAGAACAACACGTCGTCGACCAGCACCACCAGGCGATCGTCCACCCCGCAGTCCGGGATGGAGGTCGGCTCCAGCGAGCGGGCCGGGCGACGGCGCAGGTCGTCGCGGTAGAGGGTGGCGTCCAGCGCACCGATGCCCGGCGCCGCACCGGCGAACTCGGCCATCGCGGCGCCCAGCCGACGGGCCAGCGGCGCGCCCCGGGTAGGCAGGCCGAGCAGCACCACGTCATCGGCACGCGCCGACTCGAAAGCGGTCTTCTCGATGATCTGGTGGGCGATGCGCGCGATCGTGCGTGCCACGTCGGACGCACTGAGCAGCTCGGTGCCCGCGCCGTCCGAGGGGCCGCCACGCGCGCGTCCTGGGGACGCCACGCGGTGCTCCTCTCCTTCCCCGCCTCACCGGACGGGCCTTAAAGGACTTGTCCCGAAGGACGTCTGGACGCTACAGGACGAGCCACCCGTTCGAGCGGTCAGGGTGCCCGAGCAATCAACCGACCGGGTGGAGTCAGGCTCATCGCCCACAGCGGGCCCCTGACGAACTTGACCCAGTGACGGAAGGGAGCGCATGATTACTCTGCGTATTGATCACTCGGGTCCCGGGCCACAGCGGCCAGCCGGGGCGCAATGAAACGGAGATTCGCCACATGGGCGACTACGCCAAGGCACTGGGCTCCAAGCTCCGGGCCATCCGGCAGCAGCAGGGTCTCTCGCTGCACGGCGTCGAGCAGAAGTCAGGCGGCCGCTGGAAAGCAGTGGTCGTCGGCTCCTACGAGCGCGGTGACCGTGCGGTGACCGTGCAGAAGCTGGCCGAGCTGGCCGACTTCTACGGTGTCCCGGTCGCCGAGCTACTGCCGGAGGGCCGCGTGCCGTCGGGCGCCGAGCCTGCCACCAAGATCGTGATCAACCTGGAGCGGCTGCAGCAGCTGCCGGCGGACAAGGTCGGCCCGCTGGCCCGCTACGCCGCCGCCATCCAGAGCCAGCGTGGTGACTACAACGGCAAGGTGCTCTCCATCCGCACCGAGGACCTGCGTTCGCTGGCAATCATCTACGACATGACCCCTGGTGAGCTCAGCGAGCAGCTGGTCGACTGGGGCGTGCTTCCCCCGGAGGCCCGCCCGGTCCGGGAGGATTGAGATCATCCCGGCAAGGAGCGCACTGGCGGCGCGATCGCGCCGCCAGTTCCGCGAGGGCTGACGCTCAGTCTTCTCGGACGTCTGAGGGGTCCAGTGCCTCGGCGGGGACCAGCGCGGCGGGGATGGGGGCCAGGCCGGGCCGCAGGTGACCGGCCACGTCGGAGATCCTGCCGAGCACCCCGTTGACGAAGCGGGGGGAGTCGTCGGTGGAGAGGGACCGGGCCAGTTCCACTGCCTCGGTGATGGCTACCGGGTCGTCGATCTCGTCTACCCAGAGGAGCTCGAAGACACCGATGCGCAGCAGCGTGCGGTCCACCGCCGGCATGCGGGGCACCGACCAGCCCTCGGAGTGTTCGGTGAGCAGCTGGTCGATCCGCTCCCGCCGCTGGGTCACGCCTTCCACCAGCAGTGCCGCGTAGTCGGAAACCGGCGGCGCATCCGCGGTCCGCTGCCGTTCCTCCAGTACCGCGAGCGCGTCCTCGCCGCGGGCCTCGGCCTCGAACAGGACATCAAGGGCCCGCTTGCGGGCTTTCGTGCGCGCCCTCACCGATGCATCTCCTCCAACAGGTTCCCAGGTGGTCCAGGCGCCGCCCGTACTACAGTCCGAGCAGTTCCTTGCCGGTCAGGGTGAGCAGCTCGGCCGCCCCGGGGCGGACCACGAGCGTGTCCTCGATACGGACCCCGCCCCGCCCGGCCAGGTAGACGCCGGGCTCGACGGTCACCGTCATGCCGCTGCTCAGCGTACCTACGCCGGTGGCCGCCAGCGCCGGTGCCTCGTGAATCTCCAGCCCGACGCCGTGGCCGAGCCCGTGGGAGAACTCCTCGCCCCGGCCGCCCTCGGTGATGACCGTGCGGGCCGCCGAGTCGACATCGGCGACCTCGACGCCCACATGCAGCGCGTGGCGCCCGGCCCGCTGCGCGGTGGCCACCAGCTCGTACAGCTCCCGCTGCCAGTCCGCCGGGTGGCCGAGCACCACAGTGCGCGTCATGTCCGAGTGGTAGCCGCCGTGCAGCGCACCGAAGTCCATCTTGACCAGGTCACAGCTGGCCAGCTCGACGTCGGTCGGCTGGTGGTGCGGGATCGCGGAGTGCGCGCCGGCCGCCACGATCGTGTCGAACGCCGGGCCGTGCGCGCCGTGCTCGCGCATCCGCGCGTCCAGCTCCGCCGCCACCTGACGCTCGGTGCGACCGGGGCGCAGTGCGCCGGTGCCGACCAGCTCGGCGAAGGCCGCGTCCGCAATGGCGCAGGCAGCCCGGATGACCTCGATCTCGGCCTCGTCCTTCACCGCCCGCAGCCGCTGGACCAGCCCCGGCGCCCGGCACAGCCGCACCCCGTCGCGCTTTTTCGCCGTGAGGTCGGCCAATGCGGCGTGCCCGTCGACGGTCAGGTGACCGGACTCGAAGCCGAGCCGGCGCACGCCGTCCGTGCCCGCGGCCTCGACCAGGGCCTGGGCGCAAGCCCGCTCGATCAGCAGCGGCAGGTCCGGCACCTGTGCGGCGGACTGCGCCACGTAGCGGCCGTCGGTGCACAGTCGGGACCGGTCCTCGGCGTCGGCGCTGTCCTCGGCGTGCACCAGGAGCGCCGCGTTGGACCCGGTGAACCCACTCAGGTATCGCACGTTGACCAGGTCGGTGACCAGCAGTGCATCCAGCTCAGCGGCGCGCAGCAGCTCGCGTAGCGCCGCTCGACGCGCGGGCGGTGTCATGCGGTCCAGGGTAGGCGGCCGCGGCGCGCAAGAGTCTGGTCCCGAGCGAGGACGACCCGTTCAGGGCGCGCGCACCAGCATCGCGGCATGGTCCGGCACCGAGGTGAACATCTCCCGGGGCGGCCGCCGGTAGCCCATGGTGGGCGGCCGCTCGGGCAGGGCCAGCGCCGGCGGGTCGACGTGCCAGTAGGGCACCGTGGACAGCAGGTGCGCGATCATGTTGATCCTGGCCTTGCGTTTGTCCTCGGCCTCGACGACCGCCCACGGCGCCTCGGCGATGTCGGTGTGGAAGAACATCTCGTCCTTGGCCCGCGAGTAGTCCTCCCAGCGGGTCACCGACTCCAGGTCCATCGGGGAGAGCTTCCAGCGTCGCATCGGATCTTCGAGCCGGGACCGGAACCGGCGCTCCTGCTCCTCGTCGCTGACCGAGAACCAGTACTTGCGCAACAAGATGCCGTCCTCGACGAGCAACTTCTCGAACACCGGCGTCTGGCGCAGGAAGCGCCGGTACTCCCGCGGGGTGCAGAAGCCCATCACCCGCTCCACCCCGGCGCGGTTGTACCAGCTGCGATCCAGCAGCACGATCTCGCCGGCCGCCGGCAGGTGCTCGGCGTAGCGCTGGAAGTACCACTGCGTGCGCTGCCGTTCGGTGGGCGCCGGCAGCGCCACGGTTCGACAGACCCGGGGGTTGAGGTACTCCGCGACCCGCTTGATAGCGCCGCCCTTGCCGGCCGCATCGCGGCCCTCGAACACCACGACCAGCCGGGCGCCGGTGGTTCGCACCCACTCCTGCAGCTCGACTAGCTGGCCCTGCAGCCGGAACAGCTCCCGCTCGTAGCGCTTCTTCGGCAGCCGCGAGACGCTGCTCCGATGCCGTTGCGACTTCGCCATGCGGCAAGGTAAGCATGCTCACCCGCGACAAGGGGTCGGCCGGTCGCACCGAATTGCACAAATATGTGGCAGCTGGACGCACTGACGCCGACACCCGCCGGGACGGGGTAACCCCGGCCCAGACCGCCGACCGGCGGCGAACAGATAGCGTCTGTGGCATGAGTGTGTACTTCCGACAGCTGCTGTCCGGGCGGGACTTCGCGGTCGGCGACCCGGTCGCCACCCAGATGGTCAACTTCGCCTACCTTATCGGCGACACCGACCGGCGCGAAGCGGTCATCGTGGATCCCGCCTACTCCCCCGGCGAACTGGTGGACACCCTCGCCGCCGACGACATGCGCCTGACCGGTGTGCTGGTCACCCACCACCACCCGGACCACGTCGGCGGCGACCTGATGGGCCACCAGCTGACCGGGCTGGCCGAGCTGCTGGGCAAGCACCCGGTGCCGGTGCACGTCAACCGGCAGGAGGCCGAGTGGGTGCGGCGTTCCACCGGCGTGTCGGCCACCGACCTGACCGAGCACGACCACGACGACGAGGTGCTGGTCGGCGACGTACCGATCCGGCTGCTGCACACCCCCGGTCACACACCCGGCAGCCAGTGCTTCCTGCTGGACGGCAAGCTGGTCGCCGGGGACACGCTGTTCCTGCAGGGCTGCGGGCGCACCGACTTCCCCGGCGGCGACCCGGACGCGCTCTACCAGAGCCTGCGCCAGCTCGCCGAGCTGACCGGTGACCCGGTCGTGCACCCCGGACACCAGTACTCCGCCGAGCCGAAGGCCGCGCTGTCCGAGGTGCGCCGGACGAACGTGGTGTACCGCGCGGAGTCCCTGGAGCAGTTCCGCTCGCTTTTCGGCTGAGCCCGCCGGACGGCCCCGATCGGTCAGCTGGATTCGGGAACCTGGTGCTCGGCGATCCATTGCAGGGCCAGCGTGTAGCCGGCCATGCCGAGGCCCACGATCGAGCCGGTGGCCACCGCGCTCAGGTAGCTGTGCTGCCGGAACTCCTCGCGGGTGTGCACGTTGCTGATGTGCACCTCGATCAGCGGGGCGGTCAACGCCGCACAGGCGTCCCGCACCGCGATCGAATAGTGCGTCCACGCCCCCGCGTTGAGCACCACCGGGGTGGCGGTGTCGGCCGCGCCGTGCAACCAGGCGAGCATCTCGCCCTCGTGGTCGGTCTGCCGGACCTCGACCGCGAGACCCAGCTCAGCACCGGCGCGGACGCACAGCTCGGCCAGCTCGGCGTGCGTGGTGGCGCCGTAGATCAACGGTTCCCGGGTACCCAGCCGGCCGAGGTTCGGGCCGTTGAGCACCAGCACAGGGCGCGGGGTGCTCACCGGTCACCCGCGCAGGTCGCCGCGTAGGCGGCGGCCAGCAGCTCGGGCGCCGGTCCTTCGAGCCGCCCGGGCTTGGCGAGGCCGTCCAGCACCACGAACCGCAGCTGGCCGCCCTTGGCCTTCTTGTCCAGCCGCATCGACTCGGTCAGCTCGGGCAGCGCGTCCGCCGGACGGTAACTGACCGGCAGGCCGAGGGCCCGCAGGATCGCCCGGTGCCGGTCCGCGGTCGGGTCGTCCAGCCGCCCGGCGGCCCTGGCCAGCTCGGCGGCGAACACCAGGCCGACACTCACCGCGTCGCCGTGCCGCCACCGGTAGTCCTCGCGGCGCTCGATGGCATGGCCGAGGGTGTGCCCGTAGTTGAGAATTTCGCGCAGGCCCGACTCGCGCAGGTCGGCCGAGACGACATCGGCCTTGAACTCGATGGCCCGGCGGATCAGCTCGGGAAGCACCTCGCCGGCGGCGTCCAGCGCGGCCGCCGGGTCCGCCTCGATCAGCTCCAACACCACCGGGTCGGCCAGGAAGCCCGCCTTGACGATCTCGGCCATGCCGGGGCGCAGCTCCTCGGGCGGCAGGCTGCGCAACGTGTCCAGGTCGACCAGCACGGCGGCCGGTTCGTGGAATGCGCCGACCAGGTTCTTGCCGGCCGTGGTGTTGATACCGGTCTTGCCGCCGACAGCGGCGTCCACCATGGCCAGCAGCGTCGTCGGGATCTGCACCACGCGCACGCCGCGCATCCAGGTGGCCGCGACGAAGCCGGCCAGGTCGGTGGCCGCGCCGCCGCCGAGGCCGAGGACGGCGTCGCCTCGACCGAGTCCGACGTTGCCGCACACCTCCCAGCAGAACCCGGTGACGCCGAGCGTCTTGCCTTCCTCCGCGTCGGGCACCTCGGCGCGGTGGGCGTCGATGCCCATCTCGGCCAGCACCTCGCGCAGCCGTTCGGCCCGTTCCGCGAGCACCGGCTGGTGGATCAGCACCGCACGGGTAACGTCGCCCAGCGCGGTGCCGAGCGCGGCGCGCAAAGCCGGCGCGTCGAGACCCCGGCCGATCACCACCGGGTAGGGGCGCTCCGCCCGGACCTCGATGGTCAAGGAGCCAGGCACACTCTCAGGCATCGTCGCTCCGCCCGGCTGAACCGACGTGGCCGGTCAGCGCTGACTCCGCCTCGAGCACGTCGGCGAGCACGTCCTCGGGGGCGCGCCCGCTGGTGGTCACGACCGCGCCGGCCACCGACCGGTACACCGGGCGCCGCTCCTCCAGCAGCCGGCGCAGGTGCGCGCGTGGGTTCGGCATGAGCCATGGGTGCAGTGGGACCAGGCCTTCCCGCTTGAGCAGGTTCTCCAGGTTCACGTCGAGGAAGACCACGGTGTGCCCGGCGAGCAGCTCGGCCGCCCCCGGCGCGGTTGGCGTGCCGCCGCCGAGCGCCAGCACGCCCTCGAAGCTGGTCAGCACTGAGCGCAGCAGCTCAACCTCGAGTTCCTGGAAGCGCTCTCGCCCCAGCTCGACCACCAGCTCGCCGGCGCCGAGGCCATGCTCGGCCAGCAGGTCGTCGTCGAGATCCTTGAACGGCAGCTCCAGCCGCTGGGCCGCCTGCCGGCCCACGGTGCTCTTACCCGATCCCGGCGGGCCTACCAGGATCAGCGCCGGTTTGGTCACATCCACCACCCGGACAGCGTATCCACTCGCCCTCAGCGGCCCGTCCGCCGCGCCGCGCCGGCCCCCTCCATGCCCCCGCTGCACCCGGTGCCCGCCGCGCCGGGCCGGCCGCCGCGCCGGGCCGGACCCAGGCCGCACAGTTGCCCAGCACGCCGCACATAGCACCGCCCATGCCGCGCATGGTAAGGCGAGATCGCCCCGCGTCGATGATGTGCGGCCTCGGCGACCAGGCGCTTGAGCTGTTCGAGCGAGGGATGCAGCGGCGGGCGCAGTCGACGGGTTGAGGATCAGGCCGGCGACGCGGGCGGTGTCAGTCAGGTCGGAGACAACGGCTGAGGCTCCGGTCGATGGCGATGACCCGCACGCCTGCCGTGGCCGCGGCCTGGACGTCGTTGGGAATGTCTCCGAGGAGCACGGTGTGCGCATCGTCGAGAAAACGCCGACCCGTTCGGATGCTCGGTTCTGGCGATGGCGACCAAGCGTGCTCGGTCGGGGTGGTCGTTGCCATGGGCGCTGGCATCCAGATCAAGGTGTGTGACCAGATCGAATACCTCCAGCTTGATGCGGGCTACGTCGCGGAGGTCGCCCGTCAACACACCTTGATGCACGCGCGGATCAGCGGCCAGTACTTGCAGCGTCGCCAGTGCTCCCGGTAGCGCCCGTCCGGTTGCCGCGAGTTCGTCGCGGGCATCGTCATAGCCGTGCACGAGCGCCGCCGCGAGCCGCTCAACCGCGTCGTCTGTGGGTTCGACGCCGTTGACGCGCAACGTCTCGCGCATGATGTCGAGCTCGGTACGGCCCGCTATCTGGGCCAGTTGGTCAAGCGGCCGACCGGTCGCGGCGGAAAAGGCCCGCTGGTAGATAGCGAAGCCGACGCCCCGGGTCTCGATCAGCGTGTGATCGATGCCACACAACACCAGCACGGGTGCGGTCTGAGACTCGTGGGGCGATGGCATGGCGGCCCGGTTCTATCGGACCGCTGCCGGCGTAGCAAGGCGGTCGTGGCCGGGTTGACGGGTGCGGGCTGCTGCGCACGGTGACCAAACGCATCGGACGCGTTGATCTCTCCAGGCGCGGCCGGCGCCGGTTGGCAAGTCGGCCCGGTGAAAGCGGCTCGACGCCGATGCCCTCGATCACCGGTAGAAGTCCGAAGTTCGCCCACTCGCTGACCGGTCCCGCCAGCCTCGGTAGCCCGAAGATCTCGATTATCTGGATCAAGCGCGACCAGGCTACTGTCCGACGCCCGCCTCGCCGGCTGGTTCTGCGCGCATATGGATGAAATTGGGTGGCCAGGTTGACAAACGGTGCATCGTGCGGGGCGGGTGGTCAGTGGGTCAGGCGCTGGTGGGCGTCGGCGAGGTAGGCGCGCAGGTTGCGGCTGGTCTCGGGGAGCGAGTCGCCGCCGAACTTCTCCAGGACCGCGTCGGCCAGCACCAGCGCGACCATGGCCTCGGCCACCACGCCGGCCGCCGGCACCGCGCACACGTCGGAGCGCTGATGGATGGCCTGTGCGGGCTCCCCGGTGGCCACGTCAACGGTAGCCAGCGCGCGCGGCACCGTCGAGATCGGTTTCATCGCGACCCGGACCCGCACCGGCTCGCCGTTGGTCATGCCGCCCTCGATGCCACCGGCCCGGTTGCTCAGCCGGTCGACCGGCGCGCCGGGCACCATCTCGTCATGCGCGGCACTGCCCCGCCGGTGCGCGGTGCGGAAGCCGTCGCCGATCTCCACACCCTTCATCGCCTGGATACCCATCAGCGCGCCGGCCAGCCGTGCGTCCAGCCTGCGGTCGGACTGGACGTAGTTGCCAACCCCCACCGGCATGCCGTAGGCGATCACCTCGACCACGCCGCCGAGGGTGTCCCCGTCGCGCTGCGCCGCGTCAACCTCGGCAACCATCGCCTCGGTGGTGGCGTCTGAGTAAGCCCGCACCGGGCTGGCATCCACCCGTTCCGCGTCGCCGGGGCCGGGCTGCTCGCCGTCCGGGGCGTCGACTGAGCCCAGCGCCACCACGTGGGAGACGATCTCGACGTCGAAGCCCTGCCGCAGGAACGCCTTGGCCACCGTGCCCAGCACCACCCGCGACGCTGTCTCCCTGGCGCTGGCCCGCTCCAGGACCGGCCGGGCGTCGTTGAAGCCGAACTTGGTCATGCCGGCCAGATCGGCGTGCCCGGGCCGGGGCCTGGTCAGCGGCGCGTTGCGGGCCCGATTCTCGATCAGGGCCGGGTCGACCGGGTCGGCGGCCATCACGGTCTCCCACTTGGGCCATTCGGAGTTGCCGATCCGGACCGCCACCGGGCCACCCTGGGTCACCCCGTGCCGGATACCTCCGATGACCTCCAGCTCGTCGGCCTCGAACTTCATCCGGGCGCCCCGGCCGTAGCCCAGCCGTCGGCGCACCAACTCGGCGGCCAGCTCCTTGGTCGTCACCTCGACACCGGCCACCATGCCCTCGAGCACCGCGACCAGCGCGGGGCCGTGCGACTCACCCGCGGTAATCCAACGCAACACGACACGGATCCTCTCACGCGAACCCAGCCGGGCCGGCCAGGGCGGCGCTGACCGCCACCACGCAGCCGGACATCAGCATCGCCGGACCGTGCGGTACCGCGGCGCCGAGGCCCCACCGCCGGCTGAGCAGCCCAATCAGCGCGGCGATCGCGGTGAGCAGCGCCGCCAGCATCGCGCCGAGCACCACCGCCGGCCAGGACGCCGCGGCCAGCACGGCGCCCACCGGGCCAGCCAGCTTCACATCCCCGGCTCCCAACGCCGACGGCGCCACCAACCGGACCGCGAGGTACGCCCCGGCCAACACCGCCGCGCCGGCCGCCGCTCTGCCCACCGAGGCCCAGCCGAGCGGGGTGACCAGCAGCAACGCGGCCGGAAGCGCGGGCAGCGTGAGCGCGTCGGGCAGCCTGCGGTGCACCAGGTCTACCGCGCCAGCCGCGACGGTCAGCCACGCCAGGCCCAGCAGCAGCGGAAACCAGCCGCTGGACACCTGACCCACGGCCCAACGATCGGCGAGCGCCGACCACGCCACCCCCACCGCCAGCTCACACCACGGCGGAGGCACCTGGGCGCCGCGCCGCAACCAACCCAGCATCCAGCGGGCCAGCGCACCCGCCACCATGCCGAGACCACCGAAGAACACCACGTATGCCATGTGTCCATGCTGGCCGGTCGGCCGACCGCGCGCGGCCGCTACCGGCGCATCTGTGCACAACTCGAGCCACAGTGCACAACTGGACTCGATCGGCCCGATCCGAGCGGTTTGTGTCGGACGAACCCGCTACCCTGCGCCGGCTGTAACCTGACCGGAACGCCAGCCGGGCGGTCAGTGCCTCGACGGTTTCCTCGGCACTGGCGATCTCGGCACCGATCACAACGCACATCCATGTCGGCGAGTTATCACAGCTGGTCTTCGACGGCGAGTAGTGCGGCAGGCGAGAATTTGTTCCAGCGCGTTGTCCGATCGCTAAGGAGCTGTCATGGGCACAATGGAGCCGGCCGCAACCGGTGCCATCCGCGTTTGGCTGGTCACCGGATCGGCCAGCGGCTTCGGCCGCGCCATCACCGAGGCCGCCATAGCCGCCGGCGATGCCGTGGTGGCCACCGCGCGCCGACCGGAGATGCTGGCCGACCTGGTGGCCGCCCATCCCGACCAGGTCGAGGCGCTCGCCCTGGACGTCACCGACACCGCCGGGTCGAGCGCGTTGGTCGCCGACGTGCAGGCGCGCTACGGTCGGATCGACGTGCTGGTCAACAACGCTGGCCGTGGCCAGGTAGGCGCCGCGGAGGAAACCACCGAAACGGAGCTTCGGGCGCTGTTTGACCTGCACGTGTTCGGGCCCGCCGCGCTCATCCGTGCGGCGCTGCCCGGGATGCGTGCCCGTGGCCGCGCGGCGATCGTGCAGATGTCGTCGCTCGGCGGTCAGGTCGCCTACCCCGGATTCTCCGCCTACTGCGCTACCAAGTTCGCGCTCGAGGGTTACTCGGAGGCGCTGGCCTCGGAGGTCGGCCCACACGGCATCCGGGTACTGATCCTCGAACCCGGCGCCTTCCGCACCGGCTTCTCCAGCGCCGGTCTGCTGCAGAGCGCGCCGATTCCGGCCTACGACGACACGGTGGGTCCGACCCGCGCCATGATCACCGGCATCGACGGATGCCAACCCGGGGACCCGGCCCGCGCCGCGGCCGCGATCCTCACCGCGCTTGGCTCGGACAACCCGCCGCTGCGGCTCCCGCTCGGCGATGACGCCGTCGACGGTGTTCTCGGGCATCTCGCCACGGTGACCGCCGAGGTGCACGCCTGGGAGCACCTCGCCCGCACCACCGCCTACCCGGCCACCGCCCCGACCATCGGGACCGCCGGCTAACGCAACCAGGATCGAAGCCCGCTGACAGCCATTGCCGGCTACTCCGCCGGCTGGGATGTCCGGATCGCTTCGGTGGCCGGCTCGGGCCGGGTACCGGTCAGCCAGGAGAGGTCCGGCCGCCGGTCGCCGACACTCATCAGCAGCCATCCCGGCCCGGCGAGATCCTGCCACGCCCAGCACAGCCCGGTGCTCTCCCCCACCATCGGCGCGGCGTGCGGACACGCCAATCCGGCGCCGAGCACCGTGGCGACCACCTGGCCGCCGGCGGTACCGGCCGGCCCGGCCAACCCGGGGTCCGCGCCGTCGAGCACGGTGGTGTGCCGCAGTAGCGCCTCGCCCGCGTAGTCCGCCGAAAGGCCGCCCCGGTAACTGCCGCCGAGCTGCCCGAAACGCCCGAGCCGCACTTCCTCCCGGACCAGGGCGGACGCCCCGTCGGCGAGGTGGAGCCCGAAATCCGTGTGCAGCCGCGCGCCGTCGCACACCACCGTCGGCTCCGGCCACCAGCACAGGTGCGCGCCCTCGGCGACTACCGCGCGAACCGTCACCCGGGCCGCCGGTGAGTCCGGCGCGACGCCCGGCTGCGCGACCGTCGCGCCGGCGGTGGCCACTGTGAGGCAGGCACCCTCGGCGAGCCGGACCCGCAGCTCGATCTCGTCCCCGCCGAGTGGCCCACCGGCTGCCTGTACCAGGTGCACCCGGTCCGGCCCGGTGCGGCGCAGCACCATCGGCGGGGTACACCTCCACCGAATTCGTTGGCCGGCCGCCACCTCCAGCTCCGCGGCTGCCCGCATCCGGGAGGCCCGTGCCCTATCCGGTGAGCAGCGCCACCCGCTGCTCACGCACCCAGCGCACCACGTCGGGGGCCGCCGGCTCGGTCCGCAGCGAGGCGAACACGGTGGGCCGGCCGCCGCGCACCTTCGCCGCGTCCGACCGCATGACGTCGAGGTCGGCCCCCACCAGCGGCGCCAGATCCACCTTGTTGATCACGAGCAGGTCCGAGCGGACCACACCGGGGCCGCCCTTGCGGGGCACCTTGTCGCCACCGGCCACGTCGAGCACGAAGATCTGCGCGTCGATGAGGCCGTAGCTGAACGTGGCGGTCAGGTTGTCGCCACCGCTCTCCACCAGCACCAGCTCGGGGTCGTGCGCCGCCACCAGTGCCTCGACGGCGGCCAGGTTCTCGGTGATGTCGTCGCGGATCGCGGTGTGCGGGCAGCAGCCGGTGCGCACCGCCCGAATCCGGTCGTCGGGCAGCACCGCGTGCCGGCGCAGGAACTCGGCGTCCTCCTCGGTGTAGATGTCGTTGGTCACCACCACGATGGACATCTCGTCGCGCAGCTGAGCGCACAACGCGGCGACCAGCGCGGTCTTGCCGCCGCCGACCGGCCCGCCGATGCCGATCCGCAACCCCCGGCGCGGGCCGGCAGCCAGCGGCGGGTGCTCCTGGGTCATGTGGTCACGATGCAAAGAGGGTCACCTCCGAGTTGTGGTGCAGCTGGGCCAGGATCTCAGGCAGCGGGGTGGCGTCCGAGGGCAACAGGTCCGGGTCGTCGGCCGCCACCGCCCGCGTGGCCGCCTCGGTGGCCCGCCCGGCCACCCGGTCGGCCAGCGGCGCCAGCTCGATCTGCACGGCGGCCACCCGCAGCGGGTCCAGACCCAGCAGCCGCACCGCCGCCGAGGCAGCTCCGCCGACCAGGTGGTGCACCGCAAGCGCCGCCGCCTGCTCGGGGCTCCCACCGCCGGCCGCGACGGCCGCACCGAGCACCAGCGGCTGGTGCGCCCGCCCCAGCTCGGCCAGTGCGCACAGCGGCGGGTACCCGGGCCACGCCAGCGTCACGGTGCGGAGCAAGGCGCCGCCCTGCGCCCGGGACACCTCGCGCAGCGCCGGCGACGGGATGCGAACATCCGCCGCCCGGTCCCAGACGCGCCACCTCGGTGCCGGCTGACCGCTCACCAACACGGCCGCCGCGGCGGCCGAGGCGCCGACCAGCCCCGCGGTGCGGACCCGACCGTCCAGCAACCGCGCCAGATCCTCGGTGCTGGCCAACATCCCGCGATCGACCAGCGCCTCCACCCCACCCGAATGCACGTGTCCGCCGGTCGGCAACCGCGAGTCGGCCAGTAGCAACAATCCGGCCAACATCAGCACCGACACCGTTCGCGGCAACCAGTGAAGAAGTCTGCTGTCAAGGTGATGCCTTCCGCCGGGTTCGCCGACACGGAATCTACCTCGTATCTCGTTTCACCCAAGTAACCGAACGCCAGGCAAGCGACCCACCACTTCTCCCGCTGCCCAGAAGACCTACGTCGCCGCCTACAACGAATGTGTGATCACGCCACGATGAACGAGACGATCAGCGCCTGGAGCCTGCACTACGCGGAGTCGGTCGTCCTGCCCTCATTTCCGGTGCCTCCCGAGCCGGAGAGCATCGTGCCGGTCGGCTAGCGCCGTTAGTTGCGGGGGCCCAGGGCGGGTTTGGCGAGTTCGACGGTTGGAGTGCCGTCGTTGTTCCAGCGCAGGGGCGCGACGAACATTGCACGCTGGCCGGGCCGGACGTTGGCGTGGAACGCAAGGTACTCCCCGTTGGGCCCGAATATCACGTCCTGCCCGCCCGGGTTGGGATATTTGCCGCCGAGGGTGTTTCCGTCCAACAGCGTGCCGTTGTGCTTGACGAACGGGGCGGACAAGGCGGGCGCGATCGCGTAGTTCACGAAGTAGTGCCCGCTGTTGAAGCTGTTCGCCGAATAGAGCAGGACGTACTTGCTGCCGTGCCGCATCAGCACCGGCGCCTCGATGATCTTTGCTTCTTCCGGGCGGTCCGAGTGCAGCAGGGCGCGCCGCTCGCCCACCGGGTTGATGCCGTCCGCGGCGAGGCGCTGCAGCCAGATGGCCGTACCGTTGCTCCCGCTGGTGTACAGCAGGTACCGCGCGCCGTCGGCGTCGGTGAAGGCCATCGGGTCGATGCTGTCGCGCTCCTGCGGGCGGCAGACCAGCGGATCCGGCCGGGCCGGGGTGAACGGGCCTTTCGGCGAGCTCGCCACGGCGACGCCGATACAGTGCACCTTCCGCGCGGCGTCCTGCGCGGTGAAGTAGAGCAGGTATCCCGCGCCGGTACGGCCGCGCATCGCCGGCGCCCACACCGCGGCATCGCCCCGGTCCTTGGCCACCCAGGCCGGCAGCTGCGGCATGGCATCGCCGAGCTCGCTCCAGCCATTTCGCGGGTCCTTGCTCTGCGCTACGGGCACGTGCCGCAGCTGCGTGCCGTACATGCTGGAAGTCGAGTAGGCGTAATACGTGCTGCCGACCGAGACGACCGCCGGATCCGGGAAATCCCGGCCGACGGCCGGAGCAAATGCGGGCGCGGCGGTCGCCGCAATAACTGCCACCAGCGCGGGGCTCAATTTCGCGACGAGCGCCCACGCCGGACCGCCGAAGAAAGACATGGGAACGGAAGGTAGCCGGCCGTCACCCAGAAGCACGGCAACTCAGCCCGGCGCGTCCCTAAAGATTCACTAGCGACCACACCGCGAAGTTTCCATATTCCTCTCCTACTACTTAGACACCAACTGTCACTTCAGTAACTTCAGCGTCATTTTGGTCCAGACTCGGTCAGAACAGGAAATAGCGCTGGGCCATCGGGAGCTCCGTCGCCGGCGCCTCCTCCACCACCTCGCCGTCGACCCGCACGGTGAACGTGTCCGGGTCGACCTCGATACGCGGCAGAGCATCGTTGTTCGGCAGGTCGGCCTTGCGCACCGCGCGGGCGTTGCGGGTCGGGACCAGCCGCCGGCGGACGCCCAGCCGGTCGGCGAGGTCGGGACCGTCCAGCGCACCGGGCGCCACGAAGTGCACCGAGGTGTCCGCCGCCGCGTCCGGCGCGGCACCCCACATCGGGCGGGGTAGCACCGGCTGCGGTGTCGGGATGGACGCGTTCGCGTCGCCCATCGCGGCCCAGGCGATGAACCCGCCCTTGAGCACCACCGAAGGGCGGACGCCGAAGAACGCCGGCTGCCAGAGCACCAGGTCGGCCAGCTTGCCCACCTCGACCGAGCCGATCTCGTCGTCCAACCCGTGCGCCACCGAGGGGCAGATCGTGTACTTGGCCACGTAGCGCCGGGCCCGGTGGTTGTCCGCCGGTCCGTCGCCAGGCAGTGCGCCCCACCGGTCCTTGCCGACGTGCGCGGTCTGCCAGGTACGCAGCACCACCTCACCGACCCGGCCCATCGCCTGGCTGTCCGAACCGATCATGGAGATGGCACCGAGGTCGTGCAGCAGGTCCTCGGCCGCGATCGTGGCAGGGCGGATCCGGCTCTCCGCGAATGCAAGGTCCTCCGGGACCGACGACTTGAGATGGTGGCAGACCATCAACATGTCGAGGTGCTCGTCCAGGGTGTTGACGGTGTGCGGGCGGGTCGGGTTGGTCGAGCTGGGCAGCACGTGCGGCTCGCCGGCCACCGTGATGATGTCCGGCGCGTGCCCGCCGCCGGCCCCTTCGGTGTGGTAGGCGTGGATACCCCGGCCGGCGATCGCGGCCAGCGTGTCGGCCACGTAGCCGGCCTCGTTGAGCGTGTCGGTGTGGATGGCCACCTGCACGCCGGTCTCCTCGGCCACCCGCAGGCAGGCGTCGATGGCGGCCGGGGTGGCCCCCCAGTCCTCGTGCAACTTGAACCCAGCCGCTCCGCCGGCTATCTGCTCCCGCAACGCGTCCGCGCCGACGGTGTTGCCCTTGCCCAGCAGCGCCACGTTCAGCGGCACCGTGTCCATCGCGCGCAGCATCCGGGCCAAATACCAGGAGCCGGGGGTCACCGTGGTGGCCTTGGTGCCCTCGGCCGGCCCGGTGCCGCCGCCGATCCAGGTGGTGACCCCGGAGCCGAGCGCCTCCGGCACCTGCGTCGGGCTGATCAGGTGCACGTGGCAGTCCACCGCGCCGGCGGTCAGGATCAAGCCGTTGCCGGCGATGATCTCGGTGCCCGGGCCGATCACCAGGGCGGGATCGACCCCGTCCATGATGTCCGGATTGCCGGCCTTGCCGAGTGCGACGATCCTGCCGTCCCGCACCCCGACGTCCGCCTTCACCACGCCCCAGTGGTCCAGCACCAGCGCGCCGGTGACCACCAGGTCCGGCGCGCCGTCGGCCCGGGAGGTCCGCGCCTGGCCCATTGACTCGCGGACCACCTTGCCGCCGCCGAACACCACTTCGTCGCCGCCGTGCGGGCCCCGGCAGCGGTCCTCGGTGACCTCGATCAACAGGTTGGTGTCGGCCAACCGGACCCGGTCTCCGACCGTCGGGCCGTACAGTTCCACGTAGCGGGCCCGGTCGATCTCCCAGCTCATGACGGCAACCTCAGCCCGGGAACCGTGGCGGTTCCGGCCAGCGGGGTGAGCAGCACGACCCGTTCCAGCCCCGGTTCGAAGCGCACCGCGGTGCCAGCCGGCACGGCCAGCCGCATCCCGTGCGCCGCGGCACGGTCGAACCGCAGCGCCGGGTTGGTGGCCGCGAAGTGGTAGTGCGAGCCAACCTGCACCGCGCGGTCGCCGGTATTGACCACGGTGAGCTCGACGGTGCGACGCTCGACCGGCACCGGTTCTCCCGCCAGCAGGAACTCGCCGGGGATCACTGGACCGGCCGGTGCACGGTGACCAGCTTCGTGCCGTCAGGAAACGTCGCCTCCACAGCCACCGTGGTGATCATCTCCGGCACACCGTCCAGTACGTCCGCACTGGTCAGCACCCGCTGGCCGGCAGACATCAGGTCGGCGACCGAACGCCCGTCGCGAGCACCCTCCAGTACGAACGAGCTGATTACCGCGACCGCCTCCGGATAGTTCAGCCGCAGGCCGCGGTCCCGGCGTTCCTGCGCCAGGCGGGCCGCAAGGTGAACCAGCAGCCGCTCCTGCTCGTGCGGGGACAACAGCACAGCGATCTCCCTCCACCGATCGGGGAAAACTTAGGCAGCCCGTGTCACGGTGCGATGTCCGAGCCGTTACTCCGGCGAGCCGCGTGCCCCGATCATGCCGCGCCCGGCGTGGAAGCGCTCCGGCCGGAGCTACTCGACGCCGTGCCGCGCGGGCAGGATCAGCTGGCTCGCAGTGCCTCGGCCATCGGGCCTCGGGGCGCCGGGCGGCCGGTGAACTGCTCGACCTGGCCGAATGCCTGGTGCAGCAGCATGTCCAGCCCGGTGGCCAGCCGGGAACCGGCGGCCCACACCGCACGGGCCATCGGGGTCGGCCACGGGTGGTAGACCACGTCGAGCACCAGTGGCGCTCGCGCGGCGGCTCCGACGCAGTCATCGACCACGCCGGCGGGTACCGCGCTCACCACGATGTCGACGTCGTCCACGCCGGGCAGCTCCGGATCCCAGCCGCGTACCTCGGTGTGCATGCCGAACCGCCGCGCGACCGATACCGTATCGGCGGCCCGCTCGGGGGTGCGCACCATCAGTTCCAGGTGCTCGATGCCCAGCTCGGCCAGTCCGGCCACGGCGGCCGAGGCGGTCGCACCGGCGCCGATCAGCAGCGCCCGACCGGAGTCAGGGCCGGTGAAGCCGTGCGCCCTGATCGCGCCGGTCACCCCGTCGATGTCGGTACAGTCCGCGCGCCACCCGCCGTCCGACTGGCGCAACAGTGTGTTCGCCGAGCCGACCGCCTCCGCGCGCTCGGTCCGCAGCCGCGCGCAGGCCAGCGCGGCCCGCTTGCAGGGCATCGTCACCGAGAGGCCGACCCACTGCGGGCCCAGCGAGTCGACCAGCGCGGGCAGCGCCTCGCCGTCACACTCGATGCGCTGGTAGCTCCAGTCGGCCAGCCCGAGAGCCTCGAACGCGGCGCGGTGCAGCACCGGTGACCGGGAGTGATCCACCGGCGAGCCCACGATCGCCGCGCACCTGCCCATCGGCGTCCCCTCCATCCGACCTCCTGTTCCGCTCAGCACACCGCTTTAGAACACACCCTCGGCCATCGCCGTGCGCACGTTCTGCTGGTGCTCGGACAATGTGGTCGAGAAGCAGGACGCGCCGTCCTTCTCGCACCGCACGAAGAACATCCACGGTCCGGACGCCGGTTGCAATGCCGCGACGATGGCCTGCTGGCCCGGTGCGCCGATAGGGGTCGGCGGCAGGCCGTAGTTCACGTAGCTGTTGTAGGCACCGGTACGGTTGCGGTCGGTGCCCGAGGTGCGCACCGACTGCAGGTCCAGCGGGTAGTTCACCGTGGAGTCCAGCTCGAGGCGGACCCGGTCGGCGAGCCGATTGTGGATCACTCCGGAGATCCGGCCGAAGTCCGGTGTGATGCCTTCCTTCTCCACCAGGGAGGCGATCACCAGTAGCTGGTAAGGGGTGTAGGAGCCCTGTGCGGCACCGGTCAACCCGGTCGCCTCGTACTGCGTCGCCGAACTGGTGACCAGGGTGCGCAGCACCTCATCGGCGGACGCGCCGGGGCGGACGTCGTACCGGCCCGGGGCAATGAGTCCTTCCAGCCGCCGGTTCGGGTCAGCCTTGCCGACCTCGCTCAACGCCCAGCTGGGCACCCCGAGCTGGGCAGGTGGCGTGGTCTCCATGGCATTGCGCAGCTGGCTGAGGCTCAAACAGGTGCTTGCGCCGTTCAGCCGCGCGCAGCTGGCCTTGATGATCAGCGACAACACGCCGGGGCTGACCTTGCCGTCCGGGCCCCGGGTGTCATCCAGCTGCATACCGCCTCTGATGTCCAGCTGCCCGACCCGAGACGACGGATCGACCAGCAGTGCCACCGCGTCCGAGCCGGACATCCGCAACCGCATCTGGTAGTAGCCTGGCTGCACCGCGCGGACCCTCGGATCGTCGGCCGCGGCGTTCTTGAACGCCTTCGCGCTGCGTACCACGTCCTCGCGGGTCAGCTCGGCACCGATCGCGATGGTCGGGTCGCCGTCCCGCACCTGGATGATCACGTCGCCCGAGCCGGCGCCTTCATAGTCCGGCGCCAGGAACACCATGCGGTAGACCACTGCCGCGCCGACCATCGCGGTCGCGGCCAGCACCGCCAGCACCAGCAGCGGGCCGCGCCCGCGTGGCTCTCGGCGCGGGGTTTGCCTTGCCGAGGACGGCGCGCGGCCGCCTGCCTGGCGGCCACCGTCCGGCTTCTGAGCGCCGGAGCGACGGTCGGCCGGCTGGTGGGCGCCGGGGCGCTGGCCGCTGTCGGACTGGTAACTTTCCGACTGGCTGGCGGCACCACGAGCGGACGCGTGGCTGGCCCTCGCCTGCCGCGACCGTTCGACCTCTCTGCGGACCAACACCTGGTCAAGGGGTTCGGTGTCGTGGTCCATGTTCGGTGCGCTCCGGTCCCGCTCCGACTCCGCCGCCAGTGGACCCTCGCCGCCGCCCCGCTCGCCCCGGCGCCGATCCGCGCCGGTCATGCCTCGGCCGCGCCGCCGGAAGCGCGACGCAGGTCCAGCCAGCTCTGCAGGATCGCCACCGCGGCCGCCTGGTCCACCACGGCGCGCTGCTTGCGACCTCGCACCCCGCGCTCGGAAAGGATCCGGCTGGCCACCACCGTGGTCAGTCGTTCATCGGACAGCTGGATCGGCACGGTCAGCAGGGCGGCCAGGGCGGACGCGTAGTGTCGGACCGCCTCGGCCGCCACGCCTTCGCGGCCCGCCAGCGTGCGGGGCAGCCCGACGACCACCTCTACCACCTCGTATTCGGCGACGAGCTCGGCCAGCGCGCGCAGGTCCGAACTTTCACACTCGTCACGTCGGAGGGTAACCAGCGGCGTCGCGAGTACCCCGCTCGGGTCACTGATCGCCACCCCGACCCGCACCGTGCCGACATCAACGCCCAGCCGCCGACCACCCGGGCGAGGCGGTGCACTCACCCCGAGGCTTTCTTACCGGCGCCATCCCGCACGGCGGCACGCAGCGCAACCACCGCGTCGGGCACACCCGCCGGGTTGGCCCCGCCACCCTGCGCCAGCTCGGCCTTGCCACCGCCCCGGCCACCGATCGCGGACGCGAAGGAGGGCACCAGCTTGCCCGCGGCGAACCCACGACCCCGGGCGGCCTCGGTGGTGGCCACCACGAACGAGACCTTGTCCTGCCCCGGGCTGAACAGCGCGACCACACCTGGCCGGCTGCCCAGCCGGGCACGCACGTCGGTGGCCAGCGCGCGCAGGTCGTTGCCGTTCAGGCCGTCGGGCGCGGCAACCGCGACCAGGGCGACCCCGTCGAGATCCTCGGCGTGCTCGGCCAGCGAACCGGCGGAGGCCAGCACCGCCTCGGCGCGGTGGCGCTCCACGTCCCGCTCGGCGGCGCGCAGCCGCTCGACCAGCCCGGAGACGCGCTCAGGCAGGTCCTCCGGCCGGGCCTTGAGCTGCTCGGCCAGCTGCGAGACGAGCAGGTGCTCCTTGGACATGTGCCGGAACGCGTCCAGCCCGACCAGTGCCTCCACCCGGCGGATCCCGGAGCCGATCGACCCCTCCGAGAGCACCTTGACCAGGCCGAGCTCGCCGGTGCGGGCCACGTGCGTGCCACCGCACAGCTCGCGGGAGTAGTCGCCCATGTCCACCACCCGGACCCGGTTGCCGTACTTCTCCCCGAACAGCATCATCGCGCCGAGCTTGCGGGCCTCGTCCATCGACGTCTCGTACGAGGAGACCTCGCGGTTCTCCAGCAGCACCGAGTTGACCTCGTCCTCGATCTCGGTCAGCGCGGCCGGGGCCACCGCGCCGCTCGGCGAGGTGAAGTCGAACCGCAGCCGGCCCGGCGCGTTCAGGGATCCGGCCTGCGCGGCGGAGCTGCCCAGCGCGTTGCGTACCCCGGCGTGCACCAGGTGGGTCGCGGTGTGCGCGCGGGACACGGCGGCGCGGCGGATCGGGTCCACCTCGGCGATCACGGCCGCGTCCACGGTGGCGATGCCGTCGGTGACCTCTCCCCGGTGCACCCGCAGCCCGGCGACCGGAGACTGCACGTCGTCGACCCGCACAGTGAACGAGGCGCCGCGCAACATGCCGGTGTCGGCCTGCTGGCCACCGGCCTCGGCGTAGAACGGCGTGCGGTCCAGCACGATCTCGACCGAGGAGCCCTTCGAGGCCGCGGCGGACGGTCGCCCGTCCACCAGCAGGCCCACCACGGTGGCCTCTGCGGCCAGCTCGGTGTAGCCGAGGAAGTCGGTACCGCCGTGGTTGTCCAGTACGGCGCGGTAGGCGCTCATGTCGCCGTGCCCGGTCTTGCGGGCGGCGGCGTCCGCCTTGGCCCTGGAACGCTGCTCGTTCATCAGGCGGCGGAACTCGTCCTCGTCCACCCGCAGGCCGGCCTCGGACGCCATCTCCAGGGTCAGGTCGATCGGGAATCCGTAGGTGTCGTGCAGCGCGAACACCTGGTCGCCGGGCAGCGTGTCGGAGCCACCCCGCTTGGTCTGCGCGACGGCGGTGTCGAAGATGCGCGAGCCGGAGCTGAGCGTCTGCAGGAACGCGTCCTCCTCGGCGCGGGCCACCGCCTGGATCCGCTCGAAGTCGGTGACCAGCTCCGGGTAGGACGGCGCCATGGCGTCCCGGACCACTTCGGCGAACGCGCCGAGCACCGGTTCGTGCACACCGAGCAGCCGGGCCGAGCGCACGATCCGGCGCAGCAGCCGGCGCAGCACATAGCCCCGGCCCTCGTTGGAAGGGGTCACCCCGTCACCGATGATCATCACGCCGGACCGGGCGTGGTCCGCGATCACCCGGAACCGCACGTCGTCGACCGGGTCGGCGCCGTAACGGTGCCCGGACAGCTGCTCGGCGCGCGCGATGACCGGGCGCACCAGGTCGGTCTCGTAGACGTTGGCCACGCCCTGCAGCAGGTAGGCGACCCGCTCCACGCCCATGCCGGTGTCGATGTTCTTGCTGGGCAGCTCACCGATCGGCGGGTGGCCCAGCTTCGGGCTCAGCTCACCGCGCACATCCTGCATGAAGACCAGGTTCCAGATTTCCAGGTAGCGGTCCTCGTCGACGACCGGGCCGCCGTCGCGGCCGTGCTCGGGGCCCCGGTCGTAGTAGATCTCCGAGCACGGGCCGCCCGGCCCGGGCACACCCATGTCCCAGTAGTTGTCCTTGCCGTCCCGGCGCTGGATCCGCTCGACCGGCAGGCCGGCGATCCGCTGCCACAGTTGCAGCGCCTCGTCGTCGTCCTGGTAGACGGTCACCCAGATCCGCTCCGGGTCGAAACCGAAGCCGCCGGCTTCCTGCGAGCCGGTGACCAGGCTCCAGGCGTGCTCGATGGCGCCGGCCTTGAAGTAGTCGCCGAAGGAGAAGTTGCCGGCCATCTGGAAGAACGTGTTGTGCCGGGTGGTCTTGCCGACCTCGTCGATGTCCCCGGTTCGCACACATTTCTGGATCGAGGTGGCCCTCGGGTAGGGCGGCGGCACCTCGCCGAGCAGGTAGGGCTTGAACTGCACCATGCCCGCATTGACGAACAGCAGGGTGGGGTCGTCCAGGATCAGCGAAGCGCTCGACACCCGGGTGTGGCCGGCTCGGACGAAATGGTCAGTGAAACGTTGGATGATCTCGTGGGTCTCCACGTGGGCACTCTCTAGTCGTGAGGTATCGCGGGCTGGCAGCAGCTGACAGCGGCTGACACTGACCGACGGTTACGCGGTACGGCGGAAGACGAGACTAGGCTCGCTCCTCCGCCCCGCGCGCTCGCGGCGCCACGGAGACTGCTCCGGCCGCTGTACCGGGCATCGACTGCCCGGTACGCCGCTCGACCATGTCAGAAAGCTCGTGCTCCCGTTCCACCATGCCAGCTCGCACCTCGGCGCCGAACGCACCGAGGGCCGAGGCGAGCTCGCGCAGGCCGTCGCCGACCTGTTCACCCACGCCGGACGGCGTGAACCGCTGGGCGGCCTCGACGGCCTTGCGCGTCGCCATCACCCCGGTCGCCACGCCGAGCCCCAGCCAGAACAGCCTCTTCATCGCCGCGACCCGCGCTTGCCTCGCTTGCCCTTCGAGTGCTCGCCGGCGTCCTTGCCGGCGCGGCGGGCCCTGATGGCCTTGGAGAGGCCGTAGGAGAACGCGGCGGTCTTGACCATCGGGCCACCCATGGTCGCGGTGAACAGCGAAGTGAGCGCCGAGACATTGCCGGTCACAGCGCGCGCGTTGGTGGTGATGCCGTCGACCCGCTCGAGCTGGGTGTTCACCTGGGTAATAGTAGTACTTGCCCCCTCAAACAACGGAGAGCTGCCCTCGTGCGCCTTGCGGATCGCGACGGTCGCCTCGTCCAGGGTGCGACCCAGTTTGATCAGCGGAACCGAAAGCAGTAGGACCAGCACCACGAAGGCACCGGCAGCGATCACCGCAGCGATCTGACCAGCCGACATGGCGCCTCCTGTCGTCGAATGAGCGGAAGTACGGATGGAATGGGCAAAGGCTACCGCCTCGGCTATTCAACGAGTGGCCAACCCGCCCGGTGTCTACCCTGAAGGCGTGATCTTCCAGCTATGACAACGACGCCGGACTCCTGGTCCACCGGACTACTCACCGCGTTGCTCCGCCACCTGAGCGAGTCGGTACGCGGGCTGCTGCCCTCGGGACTGGCCCTGATGACGGCTGGGCTCGAGGTCGCACTGGTGCGGCGTGGCCCCGACGGCGCCCCCCGCACTGTCCGCCGGTTCTCCGCACAGCCGCCGACCAGCCGGGCCACACCGCCTTCCGAGCTGGCGGTTCTGCTGCTCGCGCAGCTGCAACGCGAGGTGGGGCGGCATCTCGGACGCCCGTGGCCGACCAACTCCGACGGTGTGGCACTGCAACCCTCGGCGGAGCACACCGGCAACTCGCTGCGGCTGCGGCTGGTGCCCGGCGGCACCCGCGCGGACTCCCCGGTGATCGAGCTGGCCCCGTTCGTCCTGCCCACCACACCCGGACGAGGCGCCACCGGCCAAGACCGATGACACAGCGAGAGATAACCACCCGATAGAGTGGATCAACGCGACCGATGTGGGCGCCACGCCGGCATGATCTTGTGGCAGAGCGTGTCCGGACGCACTCTGCCGACCATGATCGGACGTCCCGGCGCGGTGGTCGGACTGGCGGTGTCCCTGGTGACCGCGCTGCTCACCCCCGGGCCGCACACACCGCCGCCCGCGCCGCCGCCCGGGCACCCGAACGCACCGGTTGAGCTGCGCGACCAGCGCACCGACTTCTCCACCACATTCCAACACCCGAACGGCGCGCGCACCGTGGTGCTGTCCAGCGGGCCGATCCGGGCGCGACACGGCGCGCAGTGGACCCCGCTGGACCTCACCCTGCACCGCGACCCGGACGGTGGCGTGCGGCCGGCCGCCGCGCCCTACCCCGTGTGGCTCTCCGGCGGCGGCGCCACACCCGACGCGGCGGCGGTGCGCGGCCCCGGCGGCGCGAATACCGCACTGGCCTGGGACACCGCCCTGCCCGCTCCCACGTTGCAAGGCAGCACCGCCACCTACCCGAACGCCCGGCCGGGAGCCAACCTGGTGGTGCGGGCCACCCGCACCGGCTTCATCGGCTACCTGGCCCCGACCGGCCAGGCCGCGGCCACGCTCAGCGCGGACGTACCGCTGCGGCTGCGGCTCACCGGCGAGGGTGCCGGATCTGAGCTGCTGTCCTCGTCGGCCCCGTTGACCGGTCCGGTGGGCACGCTCGCCGACGTCGCGGTGGCCGGCCGGGTCGCGGCCAGCGCCGTGGCGCCGACCCGAGCGCCGTTCGACACCACGGTGCAGAACAACGCCCCGACCGGCGTGCTGTGGGCGGATCCCGACCTGCGCATCGGCAGCTACGACGGCAACACGGTGGCCCGGTCGTGGATCACCTGGGACCTGGGTCCGCTGCACGCGGCGCCACCCGGCCAGGTGCAACAGGCCAGTTTGCGGCTGTACTCGGAATGGGCGGCCTCCTGCCCGCCGCAGGGGCAGTCCCAGGCTCAACCACAGGCCTGGCAGGTCTGGTCCACCCCGCCGGTCGGGCCGGACACCCGGTGGGGCAACCAGCCGCCGGCCGAAAAGCTCTGGGCCACCAGCACCGCCGCCAAGGGCCCGGCCGGCTGCGGACCGGGCTGGTTCACCCTCGACCTCACCGGACTGGTCCGTTCCTGGGCACAGTCCGGGGCCGCTACCGGCACAGTCATGCTGCGCGCCGTCGACGAGCAGAACCAGAGCAGCTGGCGGCGCTTCTCCTCCGGCGACGGGGAGCACGTGCCGGCACTCGGTGTGACGATCGCGCCGGCCACACCCTGATCGTCCCTACGGTCCGGGGCGCCGCCGCGCGACCAGCTCCGCGACCCGTTCCAGCAGCCCGATGAACGAGTCACGGTCGGCATCCGGCAGGTCGGCGAGCAGGTCGCGCTCCATCCGGCGGATGCCGTCCTGACACTGTGCGACCAGCGCTCGGCCCGACTCGGCCAAATCGACAGTCCGGTTGCGCCGGTCCGCCGGGTCGGTGCCGCGGCGCAGCAGCCCGCGCTGCTCCAACCGGTCCAGTATCGGGATGAGACGGGTCTTGTCCCTGCCGGTCGCGGCCGCCAGCCGGGCCTGGGTGTTCGCCGGCCGTTCGCGCAGCGCGGCGTTCGCCCCCGCCCTCGCCGAGCGCCCCGCCGACGACTGGCACCGGGCGCTGGCGTTGCTGGGCCGCACACCCACCAGTGGAGCCTTGACCTCAACGTTGGTTGAGAATCTATCGTCGGAGCCATGTTCACCGACATCGAGATCGAGTACCTGTCCCGCCAACCGATCGGGCGGGTGGCCACCAGCCAGCCGGACGGAACCCTGCAGGTCAACCCGGTCGGCTTCGCGGTCAACACCGAGCTGGGCACCATCGACATCGGCGGCTACCGCATGCAGCGCAGCCGCAAGTACCGCAACGTCGCGGACAACGGCCGAGTCGCGCTGGTGGTCGACGACGTGGTGTCCACCGACCCGTGGCGGGTGCGGTTCCTTGAGGTCAGGGGCGACGCTGAGGCAATCACCGAACCCACCGACTCGGTGTACCCCATGCCCGGTGCCATCGTGCGAATCCGGCCGAAGCGAATCATCAGCCTCGCGTTGGACAAGCGGGACCTGGAACTGGAGCCGCACCAGGTACCGGCACACGCCCGCAACGTCTGAGAGCTACCCTCGGTCGCCGCGGATCACCCTGCGCAGCTTGGGTACCCGCTCGGCCAGCGCCCGTTCCGCGCCGTGCTCGCCCGGCTGGTAGTAGTCCCGCCCGACCAGCTCGTCCGGCGGGTACTGCTGGGTGAGCACGCCGTCGGGCACATCGTGCGGGTAGCGGTAGCCGATCGCGTTGCCGAGGCGGGCCGCGCCGGAGTAGTGGCCGTCGCGCAGGTGTGGCGGTACCGCGCCGACCGCGCCGCCCCGGACATCCGCCATCGCCGCGTCCACCGCCCTGATCACCGCATTGGACTTGGGCGCGGTGGCCAGGTGCACGGTGGCCTGCGCCAGCGCCAGCCGCGCCTCCGGCATGCCGATCAGCGCGACGGTCTGCGCGGCGGCCACCGCGACCGGCAGCGCGGTCGGGTCCGCCATGCCCACGTCCTCGCTGGCGTGCACCATCAGCCGGCGGGCGATGAACCGGGGGTCCTCCCCCGCCACGATCATCCGAGCCAGGTAGTGCAGCGCGGCATCCACGTCGGAGCCCCGGATGGACTTGATGAACGCGCTGATCACGTCGTAGTGCTGGTCACCGGCCCGGTCGTAGCGCACCGAGGCCTCCTCGACCACGGTGCGCACGATCTGCGTGTCGATCTCCTCGGCCGCCAGCGCGGTGGCGGCGTCGGCGGCCGCCTCCAGCGCGGTGAGCGCCCGCCGGGCATCGCCCGCGGCGAGCCGTACCAGCTGCTCACGGGCCTGCTCGGCCAGCCCGAAACGCCCGTTGAGGCCCCGAGGGTCGGTACGGGCGCGGTCCAGCACCACCCCGATGTCGTCATCGGCCAGCGACTCCAGCCGCAGCACCAGCGAGCGGGACAACAGCGGCGTGACCACGGAGAACGACGGGTTCTCCGTGGTGGCCCCTACCAGCAGTACCAGCCGATCCTCCACCGCGCCGAGCAGAGCGTCCTGCTGGGTCTTGGAGAAGCGGTGCACCTCGTCGATGAACAGCACGGTGGTCTGGCCGGTGCGCTCGCGCCGCCGCCTGGCCTCCTCGATCACCGCGCGCAGCTCCTTGACCCCGGAGGACAACGCCGACAGCGCGACGAAATGGCGTTCGCCGTGCCCGGCCATCAGCCGGGCGATGGTGGTCTTCCCGGTGCCGGGCGGGCCGTAGAGCAGCACCGACGCCGGCGCGGCGCCCTCAACCAGCCGGCGCAGCGGGGCACCGGCCGCCAGCAGATGGGCCTGGCCGACCACCTCGTCCAGGCCGAGGGGCCGCATCCGCACCGCAAGCGGGGCGGTAGCGGAGGGCTCCGGCGCGAACCCCTGGCCGGCCTCGCCGCCCACCCCGCCCGCCTCGGTTTCCAGATCGAACAGGCCGTCGCTCACCGCCGGAACGCTACCCCGCTACCCGACCCGCGAACTCGGGCCGGCGCCCGCGATGGGCCGCCGGCAGAGGTCTCGGCCTCGACGGCCGGCAAGGCTTCCGGTGGTGGTTAAGGTCGGACCGTGCGCGAGATTCTGGAAATACTTGCCCGCGATGGCAGCGCGACCCCCGAGCGGATCGCCACAATGACCGACCTGCCCGAACAGGCGGTGCGGGACCAGATCGCCGAGTGGGAGTCGACCGGCGTCATCCGCCGGTACAAGGCGGTCGTCGACTGGGACCGGTTCGACCGGGTGTCGCACACCGACCAGCCGGAACAGATCACCGCGTTCATCGACCTTTCCATCGGCCCGGCGCGCGGGGTGGGATTCGACGACGTGGCCGAGCGCATCTCCCGGTTCCCCGAAGTGCGCTCGGTGTACCTGGTCTCCGGCACCCAGGATCTGCGCTGCACGGTCACCGGCCGCACGCTGCGCGAGGTCAGCGACTTCGTCGCGCAGAAGCTGTCCCCCATCGACCGGGTGCACTCCACGGCGACCTACTTCGTGCTCAAGACCTACAAGCGCGACGGGGACGCGTTCATCGAGCCCGAGGTCGACCACCGGCTGCCGGTGGTGCCGTGAAGCCGCTCAACAGTGTCATCTCAGCCTGTCCGCCGTCGGGTATCCGCCGGTTCTTCGACATCGCGGCGCAGCGCGCGGACGTGATCTCCCTCGGTGTCGGTGAGCCGGACTTCGTCACGCCGTGGCGGGTGCGCGAGGCGGGTATCTACGCCCTCGAGCGCGGGGCCACCACCTATACCTCCAATGCCGGGCTGCTGCAGCTGCGCGAGCTGATCGGCGCGGAGCTGGCATCCCGCTACCAGGTCGAGTACGACCCCGGCAGTGAATGCGTGATCACCGCCGGTGTGTCGGAGGGGCTGGATCTGACCCTGCGGGTGCTGCTGGAGCCGGGCGAAGAGGTCATCGTCCCGGAGCCCTGCTACGTCGCGTACCAGCCGTGCGTCTCGTTCGCCGGTGGTGTGCCGGTGCCGGTGCCGACCAGCGCGGAGGACGGCTTCCGGCTGCGCCTCGATGCGATCGAGGCCGCGGTCACCGGTGCCACCAAGGCGATCCTGATCGGGTCGCCGGCCAACCCGACCGGCGCGGTGCAGAACCGGGAGGTGCTCACCGAGCTGGTGGCGCTGGCCCGCCGGCACGACCTGTACCTGATCTCCGACGAGATCTACGACCGGTTGACCTACACCGGGGTGCACACCTGCCTGTCCGCGCTGCCCGGCGCGCACGAACGCACCGTGCTGCTCGGCGGCTTCTCCAAGGCGCAGGCGATGACCGGCTGGCGGGTCGGCTACCTGTGCGCGCCCCGCCCGGTCGCCGAGCTGGCACTGCGCATGCACCAGTACACGATGTTGTGTGCGCCGCACGTGTCCCAGCTGGCCGCCGTGGAGGCGCTGCTCGGCGCCGGCGGCGAGGTGGACGACATGGTCGCCGACTACGACCGGCGGCGGCGGGTGTTCGTCAAGGGGCTGCGCGAGATCGGCCTGGACTGTCCCGAGCCCGGCGGCGCGTTCTACGCGTTTCCCTCGATCAGGTCATCCGGGCTGGACTCCGAGACGTTCGCCGAGCGGCTGCTCCACTCCCACGGGGTCGCGGTGGTTCCGGGTAACGTGTTCGGCGCACCCGGGGAGGGACACGTCCGTTGCTCTTACGCCACCGCTCTGCCGCTTCTGGAGGAGGCGCTCGAGCGGATGGCCCGGTTTCTCGCGGAATGTCACTAGCCACGAGGAGTGTCGTTAGCCTCATTGGCGAGGCGCTCGATGACTGGGGGGAGCGACCGGTCGCACCCTACGGTGAGCGGGCTACTACGGATCGTCAGCGGACACAGCGGGGACGGGGGACCTCTCCATGTCGCATCCTGACGCTGCCTGGAACAGGCAGCCGGTAGAGCGGATGGGCTGGTGGCGGCGGTTCAGTGCCTCGTTGCCCATGCGCACCGCGCTGATCGCGGTAGGTGTGGTCTGGGCGCTCGGCTGTATCTGGTCCTACCAGGAGCAGAGTGCCTTCGCGTTCGCCAAGGGATTCGCCTTCCCACACCTGCTGCCGCTGGTGATCGACGGCTTCGCCGTCTCCATGGCCGGCGTGTCCTGGGCCGCGTCGCTGGATGCCCGGCCCGCCATCCCGGCCCGGCTGGCCACCGTGCTCGCGGTCGGCGCCTCGTCGTCCAGCAACGGCGTGTGGGCCTACCTGCGGGCAAACCACGACCTGGTCACCGTGGTGCTCGGCGTGGCGGTACCGATCGCGGCGAACCTGGCTTTCGAAGTACTGCTGGCCGAGCTGCGCCGCCAGGTGCAGCGCCGCCGCGGCCTACCGCCGCCGGTCGCGGTGCCCTACCCCCGGCTGGTCCGGCTGTTCCTCGCCCCGTGGCAGACCATGCGCACCTGGCGGGCGTTGGTGCTCGAGCTGACCGCGATGGAGTACACCGTGGCGCCCCGCCCACACGCGCCCTCCCGGCCGGCCGAGGAGCCGTACCGGTCCCAGGTGCCCGACCCGCAGCGTCCGGTCCAGGTCGGGACGCCGGAGCCCGACCGAGGCCCGTGGCCGGTCCGGCCACCGACCGCCGCGCCGGAGTGGGCGGCGGTCGCCGAGCCGGTCGCCCACTCGGGTACCCCCACCTTCACCGCGCCGAGCCTCCCTACCCGGCCGATGACACCGGCGCCACTCGCCACATCGGTGTCCGGACCTGATCCGTCGATGCCAGTGGCCGGCCCGGGCTCGTTCGCCGCGAGGGACTCGTTGGCAGCCTCGGGCCAGTTGGCCGGTCCGGGCCAGTTGGCCGGTCCGGACCGTATGGCCACCTCGAGCCACCCGTTGGCCGGTGCGGAGCCGTCGGCCAGCCCGGGCCAGGCAGCCAGGGCAGCATCCCTGTGGCCGGAGGTTTCGGCGAGCGAGGTCTCGGCGAGCCGCACCCGGCCGAAGGCGACTGGCGCGCATGCGCCGGCAGTTACCCCGGCCCAGACAGCCGGCCGCGACCCGGCACCGGACAGCCGGTCCGCTACCGAACCGGCCGATCGCGGTCGGCCGCCGGAGGCGAACACCCGGAACGGCACCGTGCGCCCAGTGTCTTCGGCCGTCCCGAGCGCGCCGGCGGCCGAGCGCAACTCCCGGCGACCCGAACCAGCCTCGGCTCGAGCGGCGCGAACCGGGCAGGTCCAGCCGGCCGAGCCAGCTCCTGCCGTGGTGGGGCGCGCGGCATCCGGGCCGGCACGGCGGTCGGCGCCCCCGGCACGGCGGCCGGCCGCTCAAGGAACCGGCGAACCGGGGCCGTCGGCCGGTGAGGTGGAGAGCAACACCTCGCAACGCCCGGTCGACCCTCGAGTTGTCCAGCTCGCCAACCATCTCGCCAACGCGGAGGACGCCGAAGAGATCACCGGTGAGATGGTCGGGCAGCTGCTGCAGATCGACGTGGCGGCACGCACCGGGCGCCGACTGCTCGGCCAGGCCCGGGAGCTGGTCAACCGCCGGGCGCAGCAGGATTCGGACGGTTTCGACTCAGAACTCAGCGTGATCGGCGGGCACTGACCTGACAGGAACGCCGCGCAGCTCCTGCAAGACGATCGCCGCGGCGTAGGGCACCAGGTCCCGGCCCCGGCGCCCCAACCACGGCAGCCCCTTGAACACCAGCCAGAGCATATGGTGCGCCGCGGTCACCCGGCGGCCGCCGCCGAGCGTCAGCGGGACCGGGCTCGGCACCGCGAACCCGGCTTGCACCAGTAGCTCCCCGAACCCGACCGCGAGCATGCGGTGCCCTCGCTCGGAAGGATGCAGCCGGTCCACACTCCAGGCGGCGCGGTCGTAGCCCCCGGGCAGTGCGTGCAGGTCGAGGCAGCCGATGCCGTGCCGGCGCACCAGGTCGTCGGTCACCTCGTTGAGCTGCTCGATCCGCTGTCGCAGCCTGCGACGCAGCGGGCCGGGCAGCCAGAAGACCCGACTGTGGTCATGGAAGCGCACGGTCAGCACGGCGGCTCCGGCGTCGCGCAGCCCGGCCACCACCGCGTCATAGTCCTGGCCGAGCGCGACCGGGTCGAAGTCCGAGCGCAGGGTGTCGTTCATGCCCACCATCAGCACCGCCACATCCGGGCGGTGCCGCACCGCGCCGGGCAACTGGCGCCGGTGCACGTCTGACATCCGGGCACCTGGGAACGAGGTGTTGGCGTAGCGCACCAGGCCGCGCTCCCCCAGCGAGTCGAGCAGCAGCAGGCCGAAGCCCCGCCAGCCGCCCCCGGGCAGTGGGTCACCAATCCCTACCGGCGTGGAGTCGCCCAACAGAACCAGGCTGCGCACCGCGCGCACCGGGGCCGCGAACGACGAGGCATCGAGGATCTCAGCGGTCACGGGTGCCCACGATCACGAACCTCGGCTCACCAGCGGTAAGAACCGGGTGACGCGTCGTGAACCTGTTGCGGAACGCTTGGTGCGCCCAGCCCTGCCGGTAGCCGCCGGACGTTGGGCTATTTGCGCGTCGAGTGCCGGAAGGCGGGGTAGAGCGGGAGCTCGACGGGGCTGCCCTCGCCGAGGCGCTTGCCCAGTGCGTGCACGATCGCGTCGGCCAGCTCCACCGTGGCGTGCCGACCGGCACTGGTGGCGTCCTTGCCGAGCCGGTTCCAGTAGTGCGCCAGTGCGAGCAGCGCCTTCGGCGAACGGGTCACGTCGTCGCCGATCAGGCTGTCCTCGGAGAGGCCCTTCGGCAGCAGCAACAAGGTGCACACCCACACCCAGAGCAGTTGCGCGTCGAGCAGGCGCGCGGCGACCCGGACCGGGTCATCCAGGTCCGGCCACACCGCGACCACCTCCGAGCGCCAGGCCGCGAGCATTGCCTCGGGCAGGCCGGCGGGCAGCGCGAAGCTGCTCTCACAGGCCGGGAACGGCACCCGGGTGTACGCGGCGTCCAGCATCACGTCCCGGAAGCAGCCCCACTCGAAGTCGACGAACCGGACGCCCTTGCTGGTGACCAAGTTGTTGTCTGGGCACGTATCGGATGGGCTGAACGCGCGGTACCGGGTGCCGCCGAGCAGCCGCGCGGTAGCCGTGGCCTCCTGCACCGCGGCCGCGCTGACCCGTACGTCGAGCCGGCTCTCCAACAGCTCGGGCAGCCCGGCGAACGCCGTGCGCGCCTCGTCCGCGATCGGGTCCCGCCAGCTGCGCTCGCCCAGGCGGCGCAGCAGCGCCCCGAAGTCGTTCTCCCGCCCGGCGGTGACCGCGTGCAGCCGACCCAGCGCGTGTGCCCAGTTCAACAGGCAGCGCTCCGCGGCACTCGCGTCGCTGCCGAACAGCTTGTCCGCAAGGGTGGAGGAGCGGCCGAGGTCCTCCAGCACCAGCAGCCGGTTCTCCGGGTCGTGAGCGACCAGCTCGGGGCTGGGCCGGCACTCGCCGGGCAACGCGGTGAACAGCTGGCAGCTGGCGGCCTCGTAGCGGAAACGATCGGCCCGGCCAGGGGTGGGACTGCGCTGGTAGTGCTTGATCACCAGGGCGCGGGGCAGCCCGAACGGGTTCGTCGCGACGCGCGCGCGCAGCACCACGGACCGCTTGCTGCCGCCGAGATCCTCCGGGTCGGCCAGCGTCACCGAAGCGCCGTGCCTGCGGGTCAGCAGCTGCTCAGCCAGGTTGAGGGCACGGACCACGGAGTCGCGCGAGTACAGATCAGCCGACCCGCTGCCGACTGAGGGACACATCATCCCAACTGACCCTACTCGCCGGACGGCCCACTACCCACCGCTGTCTATCGCCGGGTAGCTGGCGAGAGCCAGAGCACCGCGGCGGCGGACAGTGCCACACCAACCAGGTTGACGACCAGCTGGACCACCGAGGAGATCACCCGGTCCCACTCGCCAACGACCGCTGCCACCGTGGCGAAAGCGGCCGCCGGCACGGTCGTCACCGAGATGAACACCCCGACCAGCGAGCTGGACTTGGCCGAGGTCAATGCAAGCATGCCGGCAGCGCCGGCCAGCAACGCGATGATGAACGAGAACGGTCCTACCCGGTAGACGAAGTCGACCTGGCTCAGGTGACGCAGGTTAACCTCAGCGAGCAGGCCGGTGGCTCGGAACAACAGATCGGCGAGAAAAGTGATCGCCATGGCCACCGGGAAGCCAACGGCCAGGGCGGTGCCCGACTTTCGCAACAGGTCTCGACGCCTGCGCACCACTCCTACAGCCAGCGCCGCCAACGGACCGAACTCCGGCCCGAGCACCATCGCGCCCACCACCGTCACCGGAGAGTCGGTGATCACGCCAATCGCGGCCAACAGGCAGGCGATGGTGAGAAACGCGAGGAAGTTCATGGTCAGTCTGGAGTCGTCGCCGGTGCGGGCGATCAGCTCGTCCCAGATCACCGCGTCCGCCGGGTCACCGGGGACGGCGCGTTCAGCCTCGTCGGCGGCATCGGAGAGCACGGTGTCGAGCTCCTCCAGCGTGATCCCGCCGCTGTGCTGGAGCCCCAGGTCGGTCAGACCGCACAGCACCCGGTCGGCGCACTCGCGGGTCAGCGCCGCCTCGAACACGTCACCGGCCGGCGCGAAGGCCGCGCCCGGCAGCGCGGTCAGGTGTGCCGCGCCCGGCTCGGCCGCCAGTAGCTCGCGAACTTGCTCGGACCGCTCGGCAGGGCACAGCACCCTCAGGTGCAGCACGGCGGCCGTTAACCGACCCGGCCATCAGGCTGGGCCACCGCCTCGGCCGGCTTGACCTGGGGCGCCTCGCCCTGCGCCGCCTTGGCTGGCTCCGGCTTCGCTGGTCTCGAATCGATGCCGGTCTCCTTGCGCTGCTCCGCCGTGATCGGCGCGGGCGCCGAGGTGAGCGGGTCGTAGCCTCCGCCGGTCTTCGGGAACGCGATCACCTCACGCAGCGAGTCCGCGCCGGCCAGCAGCATGCAGATCCGATCCCACCCGAACGCGATGCCGCCGTGCGGCGGCGGGCCGTAGGCGAACGCGTCGAGCAGGAACCCGAACTTCTCCCGCTGCTCCGCCTCGTCCATGCCGAGCAGCGCGAACACCCGCTCCTGCACGTCGGAGCGATGGATACGGATGGACCCGCCGCCGATCTCGTTGCCGTTGCACACGATGTCGTAGGCGAAGGCGAGCGCCTGGTCCGGGGCCTGCTCGAAGCGGTCCGTCCAGTCCGCGTTCGGTGCGGTGAACGGGTGGTGCACGGCCGTCCAGCCCAGTTCGGTGCCCTTCTCGTCCCGGATCCGCTCGAACATCGGGGCGTCCACCACCCAGACGAACGACCAGGCGCCCTCGTCCAGCAGCCCGCACCGACGGGCGATCTCACCGCGCGCCGCGCCGAGCAGGGCCCGGGCGTCGGAGGGGTGCCCCGCTGCGAAGAAGATGCAGTCACCGGGCCCGGCGCCGACCGCCTTGGCCAGCCCGTCGCGCTCGGTTTCGGACAGGTTCTTGACCACCGGACCACGCTCGTCGACGGTGCCGTCCTCGCCGATGAGCACGTAGGCCAGCCCCCGCGCGCCGCGCTGCTTGGCCCACTCCTGCCAGCCGTCGAGCTGCCGGCGGGCCTGGGACGCCCCGCCGGGCATCACCACGGCGCCGACGTACGAGTTCTGGAACACCCGGAAGCTGGTGTCGGCGAAGTAGTCGGTCAGCTCGGTGAGCTCGATGTCGAAGCGCAGGTCGGGCTTGTCCGAACCGTAGCGGGCCATCGACTCGGCGTAGGTCAGCCACGGAATCGGCCGGGGGATTTCGTAGCCGGCGAGCTCCCGCCACAGCGCGGCGGTGATCGTCTCGCCGAGCTCGATCACGTCGGCCTGCTCGACGAAGCTCATCTCGATGTCGAGCTGGGTGAACTCGGGCTGGCGGTCGGCGCGGAAGTCCTCGTCCCGGTAACAGCGGGCAATCTGGTAGTAGCGCTCGGTGCCCGCCACCATGAGCAGCTGCTTGAACAGCTGCGGGCTCTGCGGCAGCGCGTACCAGGAGCCCGGCCGCAGCCGGGCCGGCACCAGGAAGTCACGGGCGCCCTCCGGGGTGGAGCGGGTAAGGGTCGGGGTCTCCACCTCGACGAAGTCCCGCTCGTGCAACACCGCGCGCGCGATCCGGTTCGCCTCGCTGCGCAACCGCAGCGCGGCGGCCGGCGCGGCCCGGCGCAGGTCCAGGTAGCGGTGCTTGAGCCGGATTTCCTCGCCCACCTCAGTGTGCTCGTCCAGCGGGAACGGCAGCGGCGCGGACTCGGAAAGCACGGTGAGGTCGGTGGCGGTGACCTCGATGGCGCCGGTGGGCAGCTCCGGGTTCTCGTTGCCCTCCGGCCGGGTCGAGACCTCGCCGACGACCCGCACGCAGAACTCGGCGCGCAGCCGGTGCGCGCGCTGCGCCATCTCGCCCTCGCGGAACACCACCTGCGACACCCCGGAGGCGTCCCGCAGATCGATGAAGATCACCCCGCCGTGATCGCGGCGGCGGGCGACCCAGCCGGCCATGGTCACGGTGCTACCAGCGTCCTTGGCGCGCAACGCGCCGGCGGGGTGAGTACGAATCACGGGGATTGAGGTTAGCTGGCCGCCCCGGGGGCACGGCCACCAGGTTTCACTGGGCGCGGGTCAGCCCGATCGGTCCGGGCCGGCTCGCTCCACCTCGATGCGCAGCAGAACCCGCTGGTCGCGGCGCATCGCCTCGCGGTAGTCGTCCCAGTCGGGGTGTTCGCCGGACAGCCGGCGGTAGTAGTCCTCCAGACCGGGCATCGCCTCAGGCAGCGGGACGACCTCGGCGCGGCCGGCCACCTGCACCCATCGGCCGTAGAACTCGTCGGGGAATACGCACAGCCACACCCTCGGGTCGCGGCGCAGGTGACGCACCTTGTACGCGGTCTCCCGGCTGCTGACCAGCAGGTGACCGTCGTCGTGCACCCCGACGGTGACCGGCGACATCTGCGGGCTGCCGTCCGCCTTGAGCGTGGTCAGCACGGCGTGGCTCTGCTCGCGGATGACCGCGCGGGCGTCGTCGAGGTCCATGCGGCCAAACCTACGCCCGGCGCAGCGCGGACATCACCGGTGCGAACGTCTCCAGGTAGGGGCCGTGCACCGTGACGTGGGAGTAGCCGTAGCGCCGCCGGTGCGCCCGGAGCTGGTCGGCCATCTCGCCGAGGGTGCCGATCAGCACATAGGGCGTCTCCAGCAGCTCGTCGAGCGACATGGTCGCGCCGAACCGCTGCAGCAGGTCCTCCCCCGCCGCTCGCCGCTCGTCGGTCACCACCACTGCCTGCACCAACAGGTGCCACTCGACCTGCTCCGCCCGCGCGCCGAGCCGGTCCCGAGCGAAGCCGACCCGTTCGTCGGCCTCGGCGGCGGTGGCGAGACGGAACGTGCCCGGTGGCCGGCCTTTCACCTGGAAGACGCCGGCGACTCCGACGCTGTCCGCATGACGCGCCGCGATCTCCAGGAGGGCGTGCCCGGTGCCACCGATGAGCAGTGGCGGACCTGACCCACCGAACCCCACGTGCTGCACCGGCCTCGGCGCGTTGACTCCTTCGGGCAGCCGTTCGAAGTCCATGGTGAGGAACCGCTGTAGCTGCACGACCAGCTCTTCGAGGTGGCTTGCCCGGGTGCGCAACGGCCGCCATTCGATGCCGGCGGTGTCGAACTCCCACTTCATGTGCCCCGCGCCTAGGCCGACCTCCAGCCGGCCGTCGACGAGCAGGTCGGTGGTGGCTATCTCCCTGGCCAGCAGCGCCGGGTTCCAGAACTCCGCGTTGAGCACCAAGGTGCCCAGCCGCATCCGGCTGGTCGCGTCGGCCGCCGCGACCAGCAAGGGAAACGGCGCCACGGTGCCGAGGTGGTCGGCGGCGAAGAGCACGTCGTAGCCGAGCTCCTCGGCCCGGCGACAGGTCGACACGAACCGCTGCCGCGACTCGACGCTGAACACGTTGGTGGAGAAGCGGAAGTCACGCACGGCCCTCAGCCTGGCACCCGGCCACAGGGAGCACCACCGTTGTTCACGCCCGGCGAACTTCGTCCTCAAGAGGTTCCGCGCCCAAGGTTCCGGTTCGTTGAGCGACCCTGTGACAGCCGATCGATTCACTCCATCGCGGCGCGGAGGTGTCGCTGCCCGAGCTCGACCATGTCGCGGACGGTGTGGTCGGAGCAGCCACCAGCGGCCCGGTCAGGGTGGCCGGCACCGTGGAAGCGAATTCCTGATCGGCGATGGCGCGTTAAACCTCTTTCCGTACCCAGTGTCGGGCGAAGGCACGAAATGGCACACCACGGCCGGGATCGAATCGGTCGGCGGCGACGAGCAGCCCGACCATGCCCGCCTGATGCAGGTCGGCGCGCTGCATGCGCCACACCCGGTAGTGGCGGGCCTCGGCGACGGCGACGGCGACGGCGACGGCGACGGCGAGCAGCGACTCACAGCCTGCTCGCCGCAGACATCGTTGGGGCCCATTCGTGGTCTCCTCCTCCCTCGACACCGGTTCACCCGCGTGAGGCTGATACCGGCTGCCACGGTGTCCGCGCGGTCCGGGTCCCCGAACGCGCATCGGGAGAGGTGGGCGGTATCAGACCCTCGAACGCCCAACCGGCGCCCCACGCCCCGCTCAACGCTCCCGAGCGCGGCCTTGCAGTGCCGCGTAGAGCGCGGCGGCCAACAGGAAGCCGACCAGGAATGCGACGTCGCCCAGCCCGGGCAGGTGGCGCGCGACCAGGCCGGTGAACGCGGTCTGGTTCGAGAACAGCGTTACGGAGACCGCGATACCGACCAGCATCGCAACCGGGCCGGCCCAGTTGCGATAGCGCACCGCATAGAGCAGCCCGTCGATCGACTCGCCCCGGCGCAGGTACTGGTCGGTGAGCACCACGCCCAGCCACGGGCCGATCCAGTAGGCGATGACCAGCAGGAAGCTCTCGTACTTGCTGCCCGCGTCGTGCAGCCCGGACCAGGCCAGCAGGAACCCGACGAAGCCGAACGCCACGGCCACCAGCGCACGGCGGAACACCAGTGGCAGCTCGATGCCCATTGTCAGGAAGGACATCGCCCCGGAGTAGATGTTCAGCACGTTGGCCGAGACAGCGCCGACGACGATACCCAGCAGGGTCAGCGCGGCCAACCAGCCGGGCAGTTGCGCGGTGAACGCCGCCGTGGGGTTGTCCGCCGACACACCACCACCGGTCACCGACGCCGCGCCCACGGCCTCGAGCACCATGCAGGAGACGAACACACCGAGCCCCGCCCACAGACCGGTCATCTTGGCGCTGACGGTGGCCGGCAGATATCGGGTGTAGTCGGCGGCATAGGGGTTCCAGCCGGCGGCGTAGCCGAATGCCGCCCCGACCGTCAGCAGGAAGGCACCCGGTACCGGCTTGGTGGGCGCACCCGGGTGCGCCTTGGCGAACAGCACAACCGAGGTCGCCAGGAACACCAGTCCGAGAAAGACCAGGGCGTACTTCTCGAAGGCCTGTACCAGGTTGTGCCCGAAGAAGGCGATGAGCACCTGCGCCAGCACCACGACGACCAGGCACAGCAGAGTCGGCATGCCGGTCAGCGTGCTCAGCGCGAACGAGCCGCTCACACTGTTGACCGCGAACCAGCCGACGCCCGCGCAGACCGCGTTCAAACCGGCCGGCAGGGCGTTGCCCCGGTAACCGAAGCCGACCCGGCTGAGCACCATCTGCGGCACACCGTGCCTCGGCCCGCGCGCGGAGAGCACGCTGTGCGACACCGCGCCCAGCAGGTTGCCGATCAACAGCGCCAGCACCACCGGCCAGAAACCCAGCCCGAAGACCCCCACGGCCAGGATGCCGAGGAAGATCGTGGCGAACTCCAGGTTCGGCGACGCCCAGGTCCACAGCAGCTGGACCGGCCGGCCGTGCCGGTCGCCGGCGGGGATGAACTCCACCCCGCCCGGTTCCACCGCGGCGATCCGGTCGCCGTAGCTCCCTGGCCGTACCGGTTCGCCGGTGACGGCGCCGCTGGGTGTCGCCGGGTTGGTCGGCCCGGTTGTGAGGTCAGCCAACGGAGATCGCCGCCAATTTCTCTCGTAGGTAGTCGCCCCACACCACAGGTGGGTAGCTGGTCGCACCGATCGGCGGCGGCATCGACTCGATCACCGCGTCATGGTTGGCCTCGTAGAAGTAGATGAGCGAGAGCAGCTGCTCATCGGGGGCGTCCTGGGGCGGTGCGAGCACCCGGTGCCGGGTGGCGCGCCAGCGATCACCGGTCCAGCGGGCCATCAGGTCGCCAAGGTTCACCGTGAACGCGTGCGGGTGGTACGGCGCGTCCACCCACCGGCCCTGCTCGGTGTACACCTGCAGCCCGCCGAGGCCCGGCTCCCTGTCCAGCACCGTGACCGTGCCGAAGTCGGTGTGCGGCCCGATCCGGAACTGGCCGGACTCGGGCCGGCCGGTGTGGCGCAGCGGCGGGTACCAGTTGACGTTGAGCCCGAAGGTCGGGTGGGTCAGGTAGCCGGCGAAGTGGTCGGCGGGCAGGCCGAGAGCCACCGCGCAGATGGCCATCAGCTCGTCGGCGAGGGTGCGCATCTGAGCCAGGTAGTCGGTGAGCACCGGCCGCAGCGACGGCGTCTCGGCCGGCCACACGTTCGGTCGGTACCACCGCTGGTCCACTTCGGGGTCGCCGGTCGGCTGGTCCGAGGCCAGTGAGTAGGACTCCTTCAGGTCGGGTGGTGTCTCGGTGCCCTCCGCGTAGCCGTTCGCCTCCGCCTCGGGTGGAATCCACCCCCGGCCACCCACGCCGACGGTGTAGCGGGCCTTGACCTCGCGGGGCAGCGCGAAGAACTCGTACGCCGAGGCACGCACCCGATCGCGCAGCCGTCCCGGCACCCCATGCCCGGTGACGAGCAGGAAGCCGGAGGTGCGCAGCGCATGGTCGACCCGGCTGGCCAGCTCCCGCCGGGCGAGGTCGTCACGGGTGAACCAGGGTGTCAGATCGATCACCGGGACGTAGCTCGAGCCGGTCATGCCGGCTCGCCGCCGATGTCCTCGAACCACAGCTCCGGCCGGGCCGCGACGAACTCGGTCATCATCGCGACGCAGACCGGGTCGTCCACCGTGGTGACCCGCACGCCGTGCTCCGCCAGCCAGTCCTGGCCGCCGTGGAAGGTCCGGTTCTCCCCCACGATCAGCTCGCCGATGCCGAACTGGCGAACCAGGCCGCTGCAGTACCAGCAAGGCGAGAGCGTCGTCACCATGATCGTGTCGGCGTAGCCGGGGCGGCGGCCGGCCGCCCGGAAGGCCGACGTCTCGGCGTGCATCGACGGGTCGCCGTCCTGCACCCGGCGGTTGCGCCCTCGGCCGAGCACGGTGCCCGAGCGGTCGAAGAGCGCCGCACCGATGGGCACGCCTCCCTCGGCGAGCCCGGCCTTGGCCTCTTCGATCGCCACCGCGAGCAGTACGGCCGCGTCCACGGCACCGGTGCTGACCATGACTGACAACCCTGAGCAACTCGACCCGCGCAGGCAACGGTCGACGTGCTTCGATCCGGTAAATTTCCTGGCAGCCGGGGCGCCACGGTGTCCGGGTAGGCAGTACGGCGCAGTGCTGTGCGGCCACTCAGAGCAGTGACAGCTGATCACCCCCCTGGGCCGCGCGCGCCGGGCCGGGTAGTTCCGGCAGACTGCCCCGAGGCCAGCCAGCCGGTTGCTCCGCTGACCTCTCATCTGGCGAGCCGCGCTGCTCCGCCCCACCCGCGAGCCCGTACCGACGCAGCAGCGGCCGGACCCGGGCGGCCAGTGCCTCCCGATAGCGCGCGTCCACATACGCACCCCGGCGGTAGAGCCGCTGGTAAGGCCCGACCAGGGCGGTGTGCTCCCTGGCCAGCCAGCTCATGAACCATTCGCGGGTACCGGGCCGCAGGTGCAATGCCAGCACCGTCGCCCCGGTGGCCCCGGCGGCGGCCACCCGGCTCAGCAGTGCGTCGAGGGCCTCCACCGAGTCGGTGAGCAACGGCAGTACCGGGGCCACCATCACGCCACAGGACAGCCCGGCATCGGCGATCCGACGCACCAGGTCGAGCCGGGCGTCCGGCGTGGGCGTACCTGGCTCGAGGCTGGCCTGCAGCGCACGGTCGGCCAGCGCGATGGATACCCCGACACCCACCGCGACGTCCGCCGAGGCGGCCCGCAGCAGCGGCAGATCGCGCGCGAGCAGCGTGCCCTTGGTCAACACCGAGAACGGCGTACCCGAGCGGGCCAGCGCCGTCAGCACGCCGGGCATCAGCCGGTACCGCCCTTCCGCGCGCTGGTAAGGGTCTGTATTGGTGCCCATTGCGACGTGCTCGCGCGCCCAGCGCCTTGACCGCAACTCACGTTCCAGCACCCGTGCCACATTGACCTTCACCACGACCTGGCGGTTGAAGTCCTCCCCCGGGTCAAGGTCGAGATAGGTGTGCGTGTTGCGAGCGAAGCAGTTGTGGCTGATCACCCCGTTCGTCACGAAGTCGCCGGTGCCGGTGGTGATGTCGTACATCGGCAGCGTGACGCCGAGCGGCTCGATCCCAGTGACCGTCACCGCCGGGTCGGCCACCGCCTCACCATCGAGCACCAGCTCGGTCGACGGGTCGACGGTGTGGAAGAACCGCACCCGCTCACCCTGGCCGCCACCCAGCCGTAGCACCCGGACCCCGTCCGCGCGAGGTGGCTCCTCGCGCCACTCGAATCCGAGGCTGGACAGCGCCCGGCCGATCCACCCGGCCAGCTGGGTGTCGGCGACGCGGAACCGCACCACCCCGCCCGAACTGGTGCCGCCGAAGTCCAGCGCGCCGGCAAGCACACCCCGCTGCCACTCCTCGCCCGGCAGCGCCGTCGCGTTTGCGGCCGCTGACCCGCCGGACGGCACGGTCGATACCACCGGCCGGGGCGCACCCGAGACCAGCGCGGTCCGACCAGTGGCGGCAGCCATCGAGGGCAGGTACGTGCGCATCCGACCCGGCACACCGATGCCGATGGTGCCCTCGGCGAGGCTCGCGGACGCCCGGCGCGCGGCGCGCAGGTAGCCCCGACGGTAGGACTCGCCGCCGTGCGCGCCGGCCGCGAACCGCCCGGTGCCCACCAGCACGTCGCCGGGCCGCAGGTACGGACGAGGGCAACCATCGCCGTGCGCCCCGGGTGCGACATGCTTCCAGCCAGCCGGGGTCAGCAGCCGGTGATCACCGCTGGTGACCAACTCCCCTCCGTCGGCCAGCGTGACCCGAACGGCGGCCCGCACCGTCGACCAGTGCGCCAGTACCCGGGTACGCACGAACCGCCGACCCAGCCTGTCCCGCAGGGTGCCGTAGACCGCGTCGCCGACCCGCAGCCCCGCGAGCTCGCCGATGCGCCCGTCACCGAGCAGCACCGGCGTCTCACCCACCGCGCAGTAGGTGCACGCATGGCTGCACCCTCGGTACGGGTTGACCGTCCAACCGAACGGCATCGGCCCGCCCGGCACCTTGTTCAGCACGGACTTGGCCTCCACCTCGTGGAAGACCATGCCGGCGAACTCGGGCGTGCGCACCGAACGCAGCAGGCCGCCCATACCGGGCAGCGCCGCGTCGGAGCCGACTCCGTCCGCACTAACCTTTTGATTACCCCAACGCACGGCTATATTCGAACACATGTTCGCCTCATGCGCAAGACACCCGCCACCGCGGCGCCGGCCGGTGCGGCCGTCATCGTCCCGAAACGACAACTCCGCCACGGGAGGCCCGCCCTGCATGGGCGCGTCCCGCGCTCGCGCCGGGTTGTCGACGGGCTGGCGCGATTCCTGGTCATTGGACCACGGCGGGTGGTGTTCGCCGCCGCGACAGCTGCCGTCATGAAGGAGCCAATGACCGGTCAGGCAGCCGGTGTCGACCGAGTGGTGGCCAGTCGGGCCGGTGGCCGCTGGGCGGGTGGAGTTCGCCGCCGGTGGCCGAGGCCGCGGTCACGCGGCCAGGCCCCGTCTAGCCAAATCCCCGGTTGGCCGGGTCGGTCGGGGGGAGGTCGTTGGCCAGTGGGCGGGTGGAGTTCGCGCCCCGGCCAGTTGCCAGACCGATCGTTGAGCTGGGTCAGTGGGCGAGCTCCAGCACGGCGTGCAGTTGGCGCAGTGAGTCATCCAGCCGGCGTTCCTCAGCATCGCTGAGCCGGCTGTGCACGCCGGTTGCCCGGCTGTTCTCGAACTCGGCGACGCGACGTTGCAGATCGCGCAACTGGTCGACCCACACCGCAGGGGCATGCGGTACCAGGGTGTCGATCCGGTTGTGCAGCTCCCAGCACAGCCGGTAGAGCGGCAGATCGTCGCGCTGGTAGTGGGCGACGGTGTCGCGGATGCCATCGGTAATGAAACGCAGACAGATGTTCATGATGTGGTCAGCCATTTCGTGCGGGCCGCCACCCACGGACACAGCGTCGGGCGTCGCGCCCGGATCGACCGAGGGGCCTGAGGACAGGCGTCGGCTTCGGGGCGCGAGACTCGAATGTGTGAAACGAGCACAGCGGCAAGCCAGGGAAGGAACCACCTGGTCTCCGCGGTCACTTCACACCGAGACCTAACCGGCGGGCAATGAGCGGGTCGGCGGACAGGACCACACCGAGACGCAAATAGCCTGCGTTTTGCAGAATAGTGCCAGCCGAGCGGGCACGTCAACAGCGCACTGCGGGTCGCGGCCCGAGAAAGGATCTTTCAGCCCCGGCATCGAGGGGTGCCGAGCTCGCCACGCCGAACCACGCCCGCCGATCAGGCTTCCCGGCCCATCGAATCGGGCGTATCAGCACCCAGTTGGGATTCCAGGCCATGTGCTGAGAGCCCCGACTCAGCGTGCCCAGAGGCCCGACTCGCGGGACACGTCGACGGCTGCCCGCCGCACGGGCCGCCGGGCGCGCGTCATCCGGCCTTGGCGGCGGCGCTCGGTGACCCCGGGTAGGCCGCAACGACTCTCCGCCGCGACCGACTACCTGCCCGCGTCGGCCGACTACCTGCCTGGCCCGCGCCGGCGGCCGACCGCCCGCCGCGAGATCGCGGCCACCGACGACCGCTCGCTCCGGCCACGGCCAGCGGACGACAACCACCAGAACGGCCGCGGCCACAAGGCCGCCGATCACCGGCCAGGCGGACCGGCGGATGGCCGATACACCCGGTCCGTCTCGGCAGGGTGGCCACACCGCGCGGCCGGCCGCACACCGGTCGCCGCGGCCAGCTCGTAAGCTGGTCGGACCGCCTACCGACAGTTTGGGGATCACCTCCATGGCGCAGACCGCCGAGCCGCCCTCAGGGACGCGCGACTTCCTCGCCGCCGAGGTGCGCCGCCGCGAGCACGCGTTCGCCTCGGTGCGCGCCGCGTTCGAGCGCTACGGCTTCGAGCCGCTGCAGACCCCCGCTTTCGAGCGGCTCGAAGTGCTCAGCGGCAAGTACGGCGACGAGGGCGACAAGCTGATCTTCAAGATCCTGCGGCGCGGCGAGCACGCGGCCAGCGGCGAAGCCGACATGGCGCTGCGCTACGACCTGACGGTGCCGCTGGCCCGGGTGGTCGCCACGCACGGCAACCGGCTGCCGATGCCCTACCGCCGCTATGCCATCGGCTCGGTGTGGCGGGCGGACCGGCCGGGCAAGGGCCGGTTCCGCGAGTTCACCCAGTGCGACATCGACACCGTGGGCTCGACGTCCCCGCTGGCCGACGCGGAGACGCTGCTGGCGGTCAACGACGGCCTGGTCGCGCTGGGCGTGCCACAGTTCCGCTTCGAGATCAACTCCCGGCAGGCGCTGCACGGGCTGCTGGACGCCTACAACGTGCCCGAACAACTCGGCGGCCGGGTGCTGATCACCCTGGACAAACTGGACAAGATCGCCCCGGACGCGGTGGCCGCCGAACTGGTCGACCGAGGACTGGCGCGCGACATCGCCACCGGCCTGGTCGCCGACCTCGCCGCCGACGACCCGGACCGGGTCCGCAAACAGCTGGACGCCACCGAGCGGGGCCGGGCCGGGTTGGCGGAGGTCGACCGGCTGCTGCGACTCACCGCCTCGATGCCGCCGGGCCGGGTCGCGTTCGTGCCCCGGATGGTGCGGGGCCTCGACTACTACACCGGCCCGATCTTCGAGGTCACCTCGGCGGGTTTCACCGGCTCGATCGCCTCCGGCGGACGCTACGACGGCCTGGTCGGCGCCCTGGGCGGCCCGGACCTGCCGGCCTGCGGCGGCTCGATCGGCATCGAACGCATCCTGTCCCAGCGTGACGACGCAGAGCAGGGCGGCGCCGGCCTGGACGTGGCCATCCCGGTGCTCAGCGAGGAGTCCGAGCCCACACTGCTGGCTCTGGCCGGCGAGCTGCGCGCGGGCGGCCTGCGGGTCGGCGTCTACCTGGGGTCGTCGGGGAAGATGGCCAAGCAGCTGAAGTGGGCCAACGACCAGCGGGCCCGGTTCGCCGTGCTGCTCGGCGCCCGCGAGCAGGCAGACAACGTCGTTACGGTTCGCGACATGCACAGCGGCGACCAACGGCGGGTGCCGATCCCCGAGGCGGCCACGCACCTGCGGGAGCAGTTCGGCGGGTAGCCCAGCCTCGGCGCGGCCGCCGGAACACACTGGTTAGTCTGTCCCTGATTCAACCGCGGCTGTTCACCAACCGCCCTGGGCCGACCGGCTGCCCGTTCTCGCTGCGCCGGCCACCAGGGCGAGTCCCCGGCCCCGCCGTCGGCGCCGGATCGTGAGTAGCTCCCGCCGGTCACCGTGCACTGCGGGCCGAGCGGGACAGCCAACGCAGGCAGGAGAGGACGTCAAGGGTGTCGACGAACCAGCAGCGCCGGGAAGCCGCGAAGCGGAAGCTGGAGCGCCAGCAGGCCCGCCGGGTGCAGCAGGCACAGCGCCGCAAGCGGGTTGTGGCCATCACCGCGGCCGTGGTGGTCGTGGCCGTCGTCGCGGCGACGGCCGCGTTCACCCTGATCAGCGCCGGCGGCGGTTCGTCCGCGCCGAGCTCGGCCGCGCCGCCATCCTCGACCGCCGCGACACCGCCGGCCGGCCCCTGTTCGTTCCCCGCCACGCCGGACCAGCCGGCGGCCCGCCCGGTCACGGCACCCACCGACACGAACCCGCCGAGGCAGGGCACCGTGGCGGTCACGATGACCACCAGCCAAGGGGTTCTGCCGCTCACCCTCGACCGGGCGGCAGCCCCGTGCACGGTGGAGAGCTTCCTGGGGCTCGCGCAGGCCGGCTTCTTCAACAACACACCGTGCCACCGGCTGGTCGACCTGGACACCCTCAAGGCACTGCAGTGCGGTGACCCGACCGGCACTGGCAGCGGCGGGCCCGGCTACACGGTGCCCGACGAGCCTCCGACCAATCTGAAGCCCGTGCCGGGCAGCGACGGCAGCGCCATCTACCCCGCCGGGACGATCGCGATGGCCAAGACCGACGCGCCGAACAGTGGCGGAAGCCAGTTCTTCCTGGTGTACGCCGACTCCCAACTCCCGCCGACCTACACGGTGTTCGGCACGATCGGCGAGCCCGGGCTCAAGGTGCTGCAAAAGATCGCGGCCGCCGGCGACGATGGCTCGATGGCCTCCTCCGCCGGCGGCGGCAAGCCCAAGCTGGCGACCACCATCCAGACGGTGTCCGCCGGCCAGTAACAGCGCACACCTCGCCACCAGGAGGGTGACATGAGCGAGCAGGACGAGCCGACCGATCGCCCTCGGCGTACCGTCCGCGCCGTGCCCGGCAACGATGACGTGAACACCACCACCGATATCACCGCGCTGATCCTGGACGATCATGAGCGGTTCCGGCGGGCCTTCGCCGAGCTCGACGAGCTGCAGGCCAGCCCGAACGCGACCGAGAGCGAGCTGTCCCAGGTGTGGGACCCGCTCGCGGCGCTGCTGGACCTGCACGCCCAGGCCGAGGAGGAAATCTTCTACCCGCAGCTGCTGCGCCGGGGCGACGACGCCGAGGAGGAGACACTCGACGCGGTCGGCGACCACAACGACATCCGGGACGCGGTGCGTGATGCCGGGCAGCGGCCGGTGGCCAGCTCAGGATGGTGGGAGTCGGTTGGAAAGGCCAGGGTGGCCAACGACGAGCACATGGCCGAGGAGGAACGCGAGGCCCTCGCGGATTTCCGGCGCAACTCGCCGAAGGAGTTGCGGGAGTCGCTGGGCCGCGGCTTCCTGCGTTTCAAGGAGGCCCGCCCGAATCCCGAGGACATCGACAGTTCCGACCGTGACCCGGAGCAGTACGTTCGGGACGAGCAGCAGGCGGCCGCCGGCACCTCCGCAGGCGGGGACTCCTCGCTCGGTATCGGCGGATTGAGGGGCGATCACTGACATGGACCACCTGCTGCGCGGTATCGCGCCGATCTCGGACACCGCCTGGTCGCGGGTCGACGAAGAGGCGAAGGAACGGTTGGTGCCGCAGCTGGGCGCCCGCCGGATCGCCGACTTCACCGGCCCGGCCGGCTGGGGTCACTCCTCGGTCAGCCTCGGCCGCACCGAGCGGGTGGACGGGCCGACCGGCACCGATGCCGGCGCGGTGGTGGCCCGGCGGCGCACGGTGCTGCCGCTGGCCGAGGTGCGGGTGCCCTTCACGGTGGCCCGCACGGAGCTGGAGGACGCCGAGCGCGGCGCCAAGGACCTCGAGCTCGACGACCTCGAACGGGCCGCCCGTGAGATGGCCCGGCTGGAGAACTGCGCGGTGTTCCACGGCTGGCCGGCCGCCGGCATCGAGGGCATCGTGCCCGCTTCCCCGCACGAGGCGCTGAGCCTCGGCACCGACGCGGCCCGCTACCCGGGTGTCATCGCGCACGCGGTGGAGCGGCTGCGCCTCGCCGGTGTCGAAGGCCCCTACGCGCTGGCGATCGGCCCGACCGGCTACACCCGGATCATGGAGGCCACCGAGGAGACCGGTCAACTGCTGCTCAACCACCTCACCCAGATCCTGGGCGGCTCCGTGGTGTGGACCCCGGGGTTGGAGGACGCGGCGGTGCTCAGTCAGCGTGGCGACGACTTCCACCTGACCGTTGGCCAGGACCTGTCCGTCGGTTACAGCCATTACGACGCGGACAGCGTGTACCTGTACCTGGAGGAAAGCTTCACGTTCCGGGTGACCGAGCCGGACGCGGCGATCCCGCTGAGCTGAGCCGAGGGCCGGCGCGCCGCGCTACCGGGCCGAGGTCAGCCGGTAGACGTCGTAGACACCCTCCACGTTGCGCACCACCCGCAGCAGGTGACCCAGGTGCTTCGGGGCCCCCATCTCGAAGGTGAACCGGGACACCGCCACCCGGTCCCGGGACGTGGTGACCGACGCGGACAGGATGTTGACCTTCTCATCGGCCAGCACGTTGGTCACGTCCGAGAGCAGCCGGTGCCGGTCCAGCGCCTCCACCTGGATGCTGACCAGGAACATGGCGCTCGGCGAGGTGACCCATTCGACCTCGACCAGCCGCTCGCTCTGCCCGCGCAGCGAGGTCGAGTTGGTGCAGTCCGACCGGTGCACGCTGACCGCGCCGCCCCGGGTGACGAAGCCCAGGATCTCGTCGCCGGGCACCGGGGTGCAACATCGCGCGAGCTTGACCCACACGTCGGACATGCCGCCGGCCGCGCCGACCACCGCTACGCCGGAGTCGCCGGAGGCCCGGCGGCGCTGCACGGTCGACGGGGTGCCGCGCTCGGCCAGTTCCTCTTCGGCGTCCTCGACGCCGCCGAGCAGCGCGACCAGCCGGGAAACCACGTGCTTTGCCGAGGCGTGACTCTCCCCCACCGCCGCGTACAGCCCGGAAAGGTCCGGGTAGTGCAGCTCGCGGGACAGCGCGGCCATCGAGTCGGCGGAGGCGAGTCGCTGCAGCGGCATCCCGGTCCGGCGGGCTTCCCGGGTGATGGCCTCCTTGCCGGCCTCGATCGCCTCTTCCCGGCGTTCCTTGGCGAACCAGTGCCGGATCTTCGCCTTGGCCCTCGGCGAGGCCACGAATGACAGCCAGTCCCGGCTGGGTCCGGCGCCGTCCGCCTTCGAGGTGAAGATCTCGATGACCTCACCGTTCTCCAGCTTGCGCTCCAGGGCGACCAGCCGGCCGTTCACCCGGGAGCCGATGCAGCGGCGCCCGACCTCGGTGTGCACCGCATAGGCGAAGTCGACCGGGGTGGAGCCGAAGGGCAGCGTGACCACGTCGCCCTTCGGGGTGAACACGAAGATCTCGCGGGTGGCCAGGTCGAAGCGCAGCGACTCGAGGAACTCACCGGGGTCGGCGGCCTCCCGCTGCCAGTCCAGCAGTTGGCGCATCCAGGCCATCTCGTCGACGTCCACGGCTTGGCCGGTGTGGGTGCCGCGGGTCTCCTTGTAGCGCCAGTGCGCCGCGATGCCGAACTCGGCGGTGCGGTGCATGTCGTGGGTGCGGATCTGCACCTCGAGCGGCTTGCCGTCCGGGCCGATCACCGTGGTGTGCAGCGACTGGTAGACCCCGAAGCGGGGCTGCGCGACATAGTCCTTGAACCGGCCGGGCATCGGCTGCCACAACGCGTGCACCATGCCCATCGCGGCGTAGCAGTCACGCACCTCGTCGACCAGGATGCGGACGCCGACCAGGTCGTGGATGTCGTCGAAGTCCTTGCCCTTGACGATCATCTTCCGGTAGATCGAGTAGTACTGCTTGGGGCGGCCCTCGACCTTCGCCCCGATCCGGGCGCCGTCCAGCTGGGCGTTCACCTCGTCGATCACCTGGCGCAGGTAGGTGTCCCGCGAGGGTGCGCGGTCGGCCACCAGCCGGACGATCTCGTCGTACTTCTTCGGGTGCAGCAGCGCGAAGGCCAGGTCCTCCAGCTCCCACTTGACCGTGGCCATGCCGAGGCGGTGCGCCAGCGGCGCGAACACCTCCAGCGTCTCGCGGGCCTTGCGTGCCTGCTTCTCCGGCGGCAGGAAGCGCATGGTGCGCATGTTGTGCAGCCGGTCGGAAAGCTTGATGACCAGTACCCGAGGGTCCCTGGCCATCGCGACGACCATCTTGCGGATGGTCTCGGCCTCGGCGGCGTCGCCCAGCTTCACCTTGTCCAGCTTGGTCACGCCGTCGACAAGATGCGCGACCTCTTCGCCGAAGTCGTGGCCCAGCTCGGCCAGGCTGTAGCCGGTGTCCTCCACGGTGTCGTGCAGCAGCGCGGCGACCAGCGTGGTGGTGTCCATACCCAACTCGGCGAGGATGGTCGCCACCGCCAGCGGGTGGGTGATGTACGGGTCGCCGGACTTGCGCAGCTGGCCGGCGTGCCGCTCATCGGCAACGTCGTAGGCCTGCTGCAGCAGGGCCAGGTCGGCGTTCGGGTGCAGCTGGCGGTGCACCGCGGCCAACGGCTCGAGCACCGGCTTGACCGCACCGGCGCGCGGCGAGGAGATTCGGCGGGCAATCCGAGCCCGGACCCGGCGGGTGGCCGACGGGCGAACCGGCGTGCCGCTCACCGGAGCGGAACGGGTCGGGATGGCCGGCGGGGAAGACTCCGTCGGCGGGGCTGGCCGGCGCTCGGCCGTGCTCACACGCGCTCCACGTATCGAGGATAACGACGCGGGTCGCCGCACACGGCCCGCCGCGCCAACCAGGCGCTAGGCGGCGCCCGCGATCAGCTGGATAGCAGGGCGTGTACCTGGTGGCCGGTCAACCGGGCCCTTCCACCCAGCGCGCCGAGCTCCAGTAGTACGGCTATCCCGGCTATCGAACCGCCCACCTGTTCCACCAACTCGCAGCTGGCCCGCAAAGTTCCGCCGGTGGCCAACACGTCGTCCACCAGAAACGCCCGGGTGCCCGGAGCGACACCGCCCTCGGGCAGTTCCAACGTTGCCGAGCCGTACTCCAGCTGGTAGCTGCGCGACGCCGCCACCCGGGGCAGCTTGCCCGCCTTGCGGACCGGTACCACCCCGACGCCGGCCGCGAGCGCAACGGCGGCGCCTACCAGGAAACCACGCGCCTCCACACCGATCACCACGTCAGCGGCCGACCGGACCGGCTCGGCCAACGCCTCGACCACGGTGGCGAAGGCGGTCCCGTCGGCGAGCATCGGGGTGATGTCCCGGAACAACACCCCCGGCTCGGGATAGTCCGGGATATCGCGGATCAGCCCGAAGGCGTACGCCAGCTCGTCGGCGGTCACCGTCACCGGTGACGCTTGCCCGTCGGTCGGGTGGCGGGTCGCGCACCTCGGGTCGACCGGCTACCCGAGTCGCGCCGCTCGACCCGGTTGCGCGCCGGCACACCCGCGGCGGCCGCCAGGGCACGCTCCCGGCGCAGCTCGCTGTCCAGCGTGCTGTCGTCGGACACGTCGACCTCGGACTCCCGCGCCTGTGCGGCGGCGCTGCCCTTGGCCTTGCGGGTAGCCACCCGGCTCGCCTGCTGCCGGAACCGAGGGTCGCGCATCTTGAGGTCCACCAGGATGGGCGTGGCCAGCAGGATGGAGGACAGCGCGCCGGCGATCATGCCGACCAGCTGCACCAACGCCAGGTCGGCAAGCGTGCCCACCCCGAGCACGCCGACACCGACGACCAGCAGGCCGGCCACCGGCAGCAGCGCGAACAGCGAGGTGTTGATCGAGCGCATCAACGTCTGGTTCAGCGCCAGGTTCGCCGTCTCCGCGTAGTCGCGTCTGGTCAGACCCAGCAGACCACGGCTGTTCTCCTTGACCTTGTCGAACACCACGACGGTGTCGTAGAGCGAGTACCCCAGGATGGTCAGCAGTCCGATCACCGTGGATGGGCTGACCTCGAAGCCGACCAGCGAGTACACCCCCGCGGTGACCACCAGGTCGTGGACCAGCGCGATCAGCGCGGCGATGGCCATGGAGCGTTCGAAGTAGAACCACAGGAACACCATGACCAACGCCAGGAACACCACCAGCGCGATCAGCGCCTGCCGGGTGATCTCCCCGCCCCAGTTGCCGGACACGGCGGTCTCGCTGATCGTGTTCGCGTCCGGCTGACCGGTGGGGCCCCTCGGCGCGAAGGTGTCGAACAGCGCCTGCTTGAGCTGCTGCTGCTGCGCCCCGGTGAGCACCGCGGTGCGAATCTGGACGGTCTGCGCCTTGCCGCTGCCGGCCAACTGGACCGACTCGGGCTTGGACCCCAGTGTGTCGCCGGCAACCCGGGCGACATGGTCGGTGGACACGTCACCGGTGGCCCCCGCGGTGGGGAACTGCACGTTGGTGCCGCCCACGAAGTCGATGCTCAGGTTGAACCCTCGGAACACCATGGAACCGAGGCAGACCAGCACGAGCAGGCCGAACACCAGGTAGAAGGCCTTGCGCCGGCCGACGATGTCGAACGCGCCGGTGCCGGTGTAGAGCCCGCTCAACACGCTCTTGCGCACCGGCGGCTCGGGCAGCCCGGACTCTCGTGCGGAACGAGGCTGTGCCCTGTCAGACGCCATGTCAGGCTCCCTTCGCCGCGGCGGCTCGCCTGCGCATGGCGCCGATCCGGGCCACCGCGCCCATGCCTGACCAGGTGGGGCTGCTGAACAGCCGGGACCTGCTGGCCAGGATCAGCAGCGGATGAGTGACCAGGAAGACCACCAACAGGTCCAGGATGGTGGACATACCCAGGGTGAACGCAAAGCCCCGCACCTGGCCGACGGCCAGCAGGTAGAGCACCGCCGAGGCCAGGAAGCTCACCGCGTCGGCGGACAGGATGGTCCGCCGCGCCCGCTCCCACCCGCGCGGTACCGCGGCCCGGAAGCTGCGACCCTCCCGGACCTCGTCCTTGAGCCGTTCGAAGTAGATGACGAACGAGTCCGCGGTGATACCGATCGAGACGATGAAGCCCGCCACGCCGGCCAGGTCCAGGGTGAACCCGAGGGACCGACCGAGCAGCACCAGCACCGCGTAGACCACCAGCCCGGACAACCCAAGCGACAGGATGGTCAGCACGCCGAGCGCCCGGTAGTAGAACAGGCAGTAGATGAACACCAGCCCCAGCCCGATGGCACCCGCGATCAGGCCGGCCTGCAGCGAGGCCAACCCGAGCGTGGCGGACACCGTCTGCGCGTCCGAGGTGGCGAACGACAACGGCAGCGACCCGTACTTCAGGATCCCAGCCAGCTGTGCCGCCGACGCCTGGGAGAAGTTGCCTTGAATCTGGGTGTTACCGCCCAGGATGGGCTCGGTGATGTTCGGCGAGGAGACGACCGCGGCGTCCAGCACGAAGGCCGCCTGCTTGTTGACGTTCTTGGTGGTGAAGTCGGCCCATATCCGAGAACCCTCGGCATTGAAGTTGAGCGTGACGATGTAACCGGCACCTTGCTGATCGCGCCCCGACCCAGCACTGGCGATCTGGGTTCCCTCGATGATTGTGGGACCCAGCAGGTACTTCTGCGACGTTGTCGGATCACAGGCGACAAGAGGCTTGGCCGGATCGTCGTAGCCGCGCAGGACATCGTTGCCGGTGCACTGCAGATTCTGCAGCGCCAGCTGCTGAACAGCGGGGTCCAGGCTTTGGCGCTGGGCCTGAGCCAGCGCGATCTGCTTGACTTGATCGGGATCGGTCGCCGTGTTGCCCGAGCCGGGCGACGGGGCCGGCGGCGGGGCGGGTGGCGGGGGCGGCGCGGCCTGATGTTGCGCGGCCCCGCGATCCAAAACATGGTGTGACGCCGACTGGGACGACTCCGCATGCGGGCTGGGCGTCGGGTGCGGTGTCCTCGGTGGGCTGCTCTCGACGGTGAACACCCGATCCGGTGCGGAGGAACCCGGCCCCGGGGCCTTCGTCGGCTTCGTGGAGTCCTGCTGCCCCGGCTGCGGCTGCCCAGATTGTGACTGCCCAGGTTGCGGCTGCCCGGGCTGCGCCTGGCCAGCAGGCGCCGGGGGGGTGGCGCTGAACGGCCCAGCAAGCACCGGCCGAATTCTCAGCTGCGCCGTCTGCGCCAGGTCCTTCGCCTTTTCTCCCTGATCACCAGGCACCGTGATGATCAGGTTGTTACCGTCCTGCACGACCTCGGCGCCGGTGACCCCGAGGCCGTTGACCCGCTGGTCGATGATCTGGCGGGCCTGCACGAGCTGCTCTTTGCTCGGCGGCTTGCCGTCCGCCGAGCGGGCGGTCAAAGTGACCTGGGTGCCGCCCTCCAGGTCGATACCGAGTTTCGGGGTCGGCTTGCGGTCACCGGTGAGGAACACCAGCGCGTAGAGAACGACAACGATGCCGAGGAACGTTGCCAGGTACCGCCCTGGGCGGGTCCGCTGCGCTGGTGGTGCCACTGCGATCGATCTCCTAGGGACGCGCCGCCTCGGCAGGCCGAGACGTGAGGGGCGGCACCGATGTTACCGACGCCGCCCCCGCGTGCTGCCGCCCCCTACAAGCTGGCCCGGTGCAGGCCCTGGTACCGGCTTCGCACCCGGTTCCTCTCGGCACCCGAGGCGCGGTGCTCGTGACTGCCGATGGATCCGCGGTCGGCTCAGCTGAAGGGGCCGCCGCGGCCGCTGGTCGTGTCGCTGGCCGAGCTGTTCGCCTCGGAGGCCGGACGCGGCTCCGCGCTCGAGGACGACTCGACCGGTCGCGGGGTGGCTGCGTCGGTCGAGTCCGGTGCCGCGCCGTCGACGGGGTGGGCGTCGGTGGTGTCCGCCTCGGGCTTGACCTTGTCCCGGACGGCGGCCCGGACCCAGGTGGTCACCACGCCGGGAGCGATCTCCAGGTCGATGGTCTCCTCGTAGCTGCTGTCGACAACGGTGCCGCGCAGGCCTGACGTCGTCACCACCACGTCGCCCTCGGTGATCGAGTTCTGCAGGGTCTGCATCTCCTGCGCCTGTCGCTTCTGCCGGCGCTGGTTGAAGAACATCGGGATGAACAGCAGGACGATGATGAACAGGAACAGCAGGTTGGTATTCATAGTCTCCGAACTTCCGTGTGGGCCGTCGGGCCCGCAAGCCTCACACCCCGAACAGCGCGGGGGGTGGTTCCCCGTGCTCCGCCACCGCGTTCGGTGGCGGCTCCATCCGCAGGTGCCGCCACGCACCGGCGGTGGCGACCCGCCCGCGTGGGGTGCGTGCCAGCATGCCGGCGCGAACCAGGTAAGGCTCGCAAACCTCCTCCACGGTAGCGGGTTCTTCGCCGACCGCCACGGCTAGCGTCGCCACGCCGACCGGCCCGCCGCCGAACGAACGCACCAGGGCGTGCAGCACGGCACGGTCCAACCGGTCCAGCCCGAGCTCGTCGACGTCGTAGACGGCCAGCGCGGCGTGCGCCACCTCGCGGGTCACCGCACCGTCCGCGCGTACCTCGGCGTAGTCCCGCACCCGGCGCAGCAGCCGGTTCGCGATCCGGGGCGTGCCTCGGGAGCGTCCGGCGATCTCCTCCGCGCCGTCCGGACGCAGGTCGACCCGCAGGATGGTGGCTGCACGGCGCAGCACCAGCTCCAGCTCGACCGGCTCGTAGAACTCCATGTGCCCGGTGAAGCCGAACCGGTCGCGCAGCGGACCGGTCAGCGCACCGGCCCGGGTGGTGGCGCCGACCAGGGTGAACGGCGCGATGTCGAGCGGGATGCTGGTTGCGCCCGGACCCTTGCCGACCATCACGTCGACCCGGAAGTCTTCCATCGCGAGGTACAGCATCTCCTCGGCCGGCCGGGCGATGCGGTGGATCTCGTCGATGAACAGCACCTCACCGGGCAGCAGGTTGGACAGCATCGAAGCCAGGTCACCGGCCCGCTCCAGGGCCGGGCCCGAGGTGATCCGCAGCGCCGCGCCAAGCTCGGTTGCGATGATCATCGCCAGGCTGGTCTTGCCCAGCCCGGGGGGCCCGGACAACAGCACATGGTCAGGCGGGTCGCCCCGGCGGCGGGCACCTTCCAGCACCAGCTCCAGCTGTTCGCGCACCCTGGGCTGGCCGATGAACTCCGTAAGCCGCGCCGGGCGCAGGCTGGCCTCGGCCGCCAGATCCTCCGGCTCGACGTTCGCGGACATCGTCGGCTCCGTCATCGGGGCGCCACCGGCAGTCGGCCCGTCACCGGGACCGGCCGAGCAGACTCAGTGCGGAGCGCAGCGCCGCAGCGGTGTCCACCGGGCCGTCGCCGTTGCCGGCAAGCACCGCATCCACCGCCTGTTCGGCCTGCCGGGCGGCGAAGCCGAGACCGACCAGCGCCTCCACCACGTGGTCCCGCCCGGAGGCCGGCGCGGCCGAGGCGGTGGAGCCGGCACCGGACGGCGCGGCGGCCACCTTGTCCCGCAGCTCCAGCACCAGCCGCTCGGCACCCTTGCGCCCGATGCCCGGCACCCGCATCAGCGACTTGAGGTCGCCGTCGGCCAACGCCCTGCACAGCGCGTCGGGCTCGAGGACCGCCAAGGTGGCCAGCGCCAGCCGGGGCCCGACACCGCTGACGGTCTGCAGCAGGCCGAACAGCTCGCTGGTCTGGGCGTCGGCAAACCCGTAGAGGGTCAGCGAGTCCTCCCGGACCACCAGCGCGGTCATCAACCGGGCCTCGTCGCCGCGGCGAAGCGTGGCCAGCGTGCCAGGGGTGGCGTGCACCGCGAGGCCGACACCACCCACCTCGACCACCGCGTGGTCCAGCCCGACGGACAACACCGGGCCGCGCACCGAAGAGATCACTGCTGATCACCGTCCCTTGGCCGCGGCCTCGGCCAGCCGCAGCCGGTGCGCCTTGGCCAGCTTCTCCGAGGCGGCCTTCGCCTCTGCCATCCGGTCCAGCATGGGGCCCCGCCAGCAGTGGCAGATGGCCAGGGCCAATGCGTCCGCCGCGTCCGCGGGGCGAGGTTTGTCGGCCAACCCGAGCAGCCGGGCCACCATGGCGGTCACCTGCTCCTTGTCCGCCCGGCCGGACCCGGTCACGGCGGCCTTCACCTCGCTCGGGGTATGGAACACCACGCGCAACCCGGCCTGCGCGGCGACCAGCGCGACGGCCCCGCTGGCCTGTGCCGTGCCCATCACGGTGCGCACGTTGGTCTGGCTGAACACCCGCTCCACCGCAACCACCTGCGGGCGGTGCTCGGCGATCGCCTCGCGGACCGCGTCGGCGACCCCGAGCAGCCGCTGCTCCAGCGCGCGGTCGGCCGGCGTGCGCACCACCCCGAAGCTCACGCAGCGCACCTGGCGGCCACCGAGGCCGTCCACCACGCCGAGGCCGCACCGGGTCAGCCCAGGGTCGACGCCGAGCACCCGCACCCGCCTGACCTCCTCCACACAGTCACGAACACCTGTTCGAGCCCGAGGTTACCGGGTGGGTCGGACAGTCCCGGCCACCGACGCGCCGGAGCTACAGCGTTATGACCAGGTCAGCCAGCTCCCGGGTTACCGCCACCGTGCGGGCGTTGCGTTCGTCCGAGCCCAGCGTCCGCTCCCACGCCTGGGCCTGGCTCCGGCCGTAGAGCTCGTGCCGGGCGGCCAGCCGGGCCCGGCGCGACTCGGCCGGGACGTCGACGTACCAGACCTCATCGAGCAGGTCACGGACCGGACGCCACGGCCCGTCCAGCAACAGGTAGTTCCCCTCGGTCACCACCAGGTCGACCTCGGGGCCGATCGGCACCGAAGACTGGATGGCATCGTCGATATCCCTGCGGAACTCCGGAGCCCACACCACCCGCTCCGAGGGGTCCCGCAGCCGGCGCAGCAGGGCAACGTAGCCGGCCACGTCGAACGTCTCCGGGGCGCCCTTGACCGGCTCGAGCCCCAACTCGCGCAGCGCCCGGTCGGCGATGTGGAAGCCATCCATACCGACCAGCGCGGCCGGCACACCCCGGGCCCGCAGTCCAGCCAGCAGCGCGCCCGCCAGGGTCGACTTGCCGGCACCCGGCGCGCCGGTGATGCCCAGCAGCGCCCGGCCCCGCTCGGCGAGCCGACCGGCGCGACGCAGGTGCTCCTCGGCTATCACCAGGCCCGGTCCGCCGGTGCTCATCCCCGGCTGGCCGCGCTACCCGACCGGCGCAGTACGGAGTCCAGTTCGGGGTCGGTCAGCCACGCCCGACTGCCGAGCCGTCGGCAACGCAGCGCGGCGACCCAGGCAGCCACCTCGGTCGCCGCGATGAGGCCAAGGCCGAGCGCCAGCGCGGCCACGAGAGCGCCGTGGAACACATCGCCGGCGCCCAGCGTGTCCACCGCACGGACCTCGGGCACCTGCACCGTCCCGCGCTGGCCGTCGAGCGTGCTCCAGACCACCGGCCGGGGGCCGTCGGTGACCAGCACGGTCGGCACGCCCCGCCGGTGCAGCGCGGTGGCCGCCGTGACCGGGTCCTCACCGGCGCGCCGGCCGCCGGGCGGTGTGAAGTCCGCCGAGCAGGCCGCCACGCCGACCCTCGGCAGCACGCCGGCGATCTCGTCCTTCCAGCTGCCCGCGTCCAGTACCACCGGGATGCGGGCAGCCGCGGCCGTGGCGGCCACCCGCGCGGCGAAGGCAGGGTGGTGGCCGTCCAGCAGCACCGCGCCGATGCCGGTGAGCAGGTCGGACATCCCGCTCGCCGGTGCCGCCATTCCACCGCCGCCCAGGGCGCCTGGTGAGACCACGGTCCGCTCCCCGGTGTGCACGTCGACCAGCGCGCTGGCCACCGGCACCTGCCAACCGGGCGGCGCCAGGTCGGTCACCCGGACCCGGTGCGCGGCGAGGTCGGCGTGCACTCCGGCCGAGGCCGGGCCGTCGCCGATCGCGGTGAGCAGGCGCGCGCCGCCGAGCAGCCGAGCCGCGGCGACCGCCGCGTTCGCCGCCGGGCCGCCGGCCACCAGCTCACCGCCGACCGAGCGCAGCTTGACACCCCACCGGGGCGGGCCGTCGACGTGGTGCACGACGTCGAGGGTGCTCAGCCCGACACACAGCACACCGCTGCGCCGAGCGGTCACCACGCGCCGCCAAGGCGGCGCGGCACAGTCGTCATGTTGTGGCGATTCGAGACGTCAGCCGACTTCGGCAAGCACCTCGTCGGACACATCGAAGTTCGCGTAGACGTTCTGCACCTCGTCGCTGTCCTCCAGCGCGTCGATCAGCTTGAAGACCTTGCGCGCGGTGTCCGCGTCCAGCGGCACCGAGACCGAGGGCACGAAGGTCAGGTCCGCGGAGTCGTAGTCGATGCCGGCGTTCTGCAGCGCGGTGCGCACCGCCACCAGGTCGGTGGCCTCCGAGACGACCTCGAAGCTCTCGCCGAGGTCGTTGACCTCCTCTGCGCCTGCCTCCAGCACGGCGAGCAGGATGTCGTCCTCCGAGACGGTCTCGGTGGCGCCCTCCTCCTTCGACACGATGACCACGCCCTTGCGGGTGAACAGGTAGGCGACCGAGCCCGGGTCGGCCATGGTGCCGCCGTTGCGGGTCATCGCGGTGCGCACCTCGGACGCCGCCCGGTTGCGGTTGTCGGTCAGGCACTCCACCAGCACCGCGACGCCGTTCGGGCCGTAGCCCTCGTAGGTGATCGCCTGGTAGTCGTTGGCGGAGCCGTCGGCACCGGACGCGCGCTTCACCGCGCGGTCGATGTTGTCGTTGGGCACCGAGCTCTTCTTGGCCTTCTGGATCGCGTCGTAGAGCGTCGGGTTACCGGCCGGGTCCCCGCCGCCGTTGCGCGCGGCCACTTCGACGTTCTTGATCAGCTTGGCGAACATCTTGCCGCGCTTGGCGTCGATGGCGGCCTTTTTGTGCTTCGTGGTCGCCCATTTGGAGTGACCGCTCATGGATGCCCCTTCTCCAGGCGTATGCCTTCCCTACGTCCGGGCTAGCCGACCGCTCTAGTGGGTCGCGCGGCGCCTCGGACCAGATCGCAGAACAGGCGGTGCACCCGCCCGTCACCGGTAAGCTCGGGATGGAACGCGGTAGCCAGCACCATGCCCTGCCGAACCGCAACGATCCTACCCTCGGCGGCGCCCGCCTCCGGGCGGCGCGGCACGGTGGCCAGCACTTCGACCCCGCTGCCGGCCGACTCCACCCACGGCGCCCTGATGAATACGGCGTGCACCGGGCCGTCGGGCAGCCCGGCCAGCTCCAGGTCGGTCTCGAAGGAGTCCACCTGGCGGCCGAAAGCGTTGCGTCGCACCACCACGTCAAGGCCGCCGAGCTGGCGCTGGTCCGGCCGCCCGTCGAGTACCTCGCGGGCCAACAGGATCATGCCGGCGCAGGAGCCGTAGGTGGGCATGCCGTCGGCGATCCGGCGGCGCAGCGGCTCGAGGAGTTCGAAGGTCTCCAGCAGCCTGCTCATCGTGGTGGACTCGCCGCCGGGCAACACCAGCGCGTCCACCGCGTCGAGCTCGGCGGGACGCCGCACCGGGACCGCCCGCACCCCGCAGGCGGTCAGCGCGGCGAGGTGCTCACGGACGTCGCCCTGCAGCGCGAGCACGCCGACAGTGTTCAGGCCAGTCATGCCGCTCAGGGTAGGCGAGCCCGTCAGCCGGCCTCGCCACACCGATGGCGCAACGCGGGTCTCAGCCACTGGCACAGCCAGCACCGTGTGACAGAAATCATATAACGCCGTGATGGAGCTGTGGCCAGGAGCGATGCCCCATCAGTACCAAGAATCCCATCCGTGCCAGTTTATCTGTGCGTCACACCTGAGAAACGGCACATTTACATAGGCGTTGAATGCATCTACACGGTGCGTGTCCATGAGCCCACGTGCCGCCAGACGAACAAACCTTGGAGGTGCACATGTGTGGAATCACCGGGTGGGTCTCGTTCGGGCGTGATCTGCGCTCGCAACAGGCGACAGTCGATGCGATGACCGAAACGATGTCCTGCCGAGGGCCGGACGACAGCGGAACCTGGCTGGCCGAGCACGCGGCGCTGGGGCACCGCCGCCTTGCGATCATCGACCTGCCCGGGGGCAGGCAGCCGATGAGCGTGCAGACCCCGGACGGGCCGGTGGCCATGGTCTACTCCGGCGAGACCTACAACTTCACCGAGCTGCGCGAGGAGCTGGCCGGGCGCAGCCACCGGTTCGAGACCGAGTCGGACACCGAGGTGGTACTGCACGCCTACCTGGAGTGGGGCGAGGCGGCCGCCGAACGGTTCAACGGCATGTACGCCTTCGCCATCTGGGACTCCCGGGTCGACAAGCTGGTGATGATCCGCGACCGGATGGGCATCAAGCCCTTCTACTACTACCCGACCAACGACGGCGTGCTGTTCGGCTCCGAGCCCAAGGCCATCCTGGCCAACCCGGACGCCGAGCACACCGTGACCCTGGACGGGATCCGTGAGCTGTTCGCGTTCATCAAGACGCCCGGCCACGCGATCTGGAACGGCATGCACGAGGTCGAGCCGGGCACCATCGTCACGGTGACCGCGCAGGGCCTGCGCACCACCCGCTACTGGACCCTGCAGACCCGCGAGCACACCGACGACCGGACCACCTCGGTAGGCCACGTCCGGGAGCTGCTCGACGACATCGTGCGCCGCCAGCTGATCGCCGACGTACCCCGCTGCACGCTGCTCTCCGGCGGGCTCGACTCCTCGGCGATGACCGCCATCGCCGCCCAGCAGCTCGCCGAGGTCGGCGAGACGGTGCGCAGCTTCGCGGTGGACTTCGTCGGCCAGACCGAGAACTTCGTGCCCGACGAGCTGCGCGGCACGCCGGACACGCCGTACGTGCACGATGTCGCGGAGAAGTCCAGGACCGAGCACCAGGACATCGTGCTCAACTCCGACGAGCTGGCCGACCCCCAGGTGCGGTCCAAGGTCATCAGGGCCAGGGACATGCCGACCGGGCTCGGCGACATGGACGCGTCGCTCTACCTGCTGTTCAAGGCCATCCGGAGCCACTCCACGGTGGCGCTTTCCGGGGAGTCCGCCGACGAGGTGTTCGGCGGCTACAAGCAGTTCTTCGACCCCAAGGCCCGCGAGGCGAACACCTTCCCGTGGCTGGTGCGCTACGACGAGCACTTCGGTGACGACAACGCCATCCTCACCCCCGAGCTGGCCCGGTCGCTGCGACTGGACCAGTACATCCAGGACGCCTACGACACCGCGGTCGGGCAGATCGAGCGGCTGGACGGCGAGTCGGACTTCGAGTGGCAGATGCGCAAGATCTGCTATCTGCACCTGACCCACTTCGTGCGCATCCTGCTGGACCGCAAGGACCGCGCGTCCATGGCGGTCGGGCTGGAGGTCCGGGTGCCGTTCTGCGACCATCGCCTCGTCGAGTACGTCTACAACACGCCCTGGTCGCTCAAGACCTACGACGGCAGGGAGAAGTCGCTGCTGCGCGGTGCCGCCAAGGACGTGCTGCCCCAGTCGGTCGTGCAGCGGGTGAAGTCGCCCTACCCGTCGACGCAGGATCCGAAGTACGCGGTGAAGCTGCAGCAGAACGCGCGCGAGTACCTGTCCCGTCAAGGGCACCAGGTGTTCGACCTGGTCAGCCGAGAATGGCTGGCCAGAGCGGTCGAGGTGGACACCCCGCAGATCACCCAGGCATCCAGGAAGGGGTTGGAGCGGACACTCGACCTCGCGCTCTGGCTGGACATGTACCAGCCAACCCTGAAATTGTACTGAGCGTGACCGCGAGGACGGTGAGTAGCGAGGACGCGCTACAGGTAGTGATCTCCATGCACCGCCTGCTGCGCGGCCTGCGCAGGGCCAGCGACGCAGACGCCGTACCGCCCACCCAACTCATCGTCCTCGCGCTGCTCAACCAGCACGGCGCACTGCGTATCGGCGCGCTGGCAACCCGCATCCCCTGTTCGCAGCCAACCGCCACCACGGTGGTCGCCAGCATGCAGTCCGACGGCCTGGTCCGCCGCGAGCCGGATCCGACCGATGGCCGGGCCACCCACGTGGTACCCACCGAGGAGGGCCTGCGCACCCTGCAGTCGATCGCGCGGGGACAGGCCGAGGTACTCGTCGAGCTGCTGGCCGACATGCCGCCCGATGAGGTAGCCCTGTTACTCGCCGCCGCGCCGGTGCTGCAGAGGCTCGCCGACCTGCGCACCGCCCCAGTGGTCACCACCCAGCCAACCGGCCTGTTCCAGCACTAGGAGGGTCCACCGTCGTGAGTGATTAGTACCGCTATAGCGCTACTAATCACTCACGAGCGCCGAAGGTGCATCGTCTAGGCTCGGTGTTGTCACGGTGGCACCGCGCGGCATGAAGGTGAGGACATGACTCGTCCTGTGGTGATGGGCAGACCCCCGGTGGTGCCCTCGGCGCCCCGGCTGTCCCCGGCACAGGTCGGCCGAGCGGTACTGGCCGGTGTGCTCGTGACGCTGCTCGGTGCGCTCATCGGCGCCGCGCTCACCCTAGGTTCGCCCACGCTGTACGCCGCGCGGATCGACGTCCAGTACAACCTGCGGGTGGAGAACGCGAGCTACTTCCTGCGCACCGACCGCAACATGACCACGCAGACCGAGCTGCTGACCGACCGCGCGGTGCTCGACCCGGTGGCGGCCTCGAACGGCATGACCCCGGACGAGCTGGCCAAGCAGGCGAGCGCGACGATCCTGAACAACAGCGAGATCATCGAGGTGCAGGTGCTGAACCCGGATCGACAGACCGGGATGAACCTGGCCAACGCGATAGCCGAGCAGTACCTCACGGTGTCCCGGACCACCAGCCCGAGCGCCGCCATCCAGAAGCAGCTCGACAACGCGCGCGGCTCATTGGCCCTCGCGCCTCCCGCCGAGCAGCCGGCGCTGCAGGCCAGGGTGGCCATGCTGCAGAACCAGCTCGACACCGAGGCGATCTCGCGCAACAACGCCGACATCGTCGCGCCGGCGTACTCGTTGAGCGCGCCGGCGGCTCCGAACCGGGCGCGCGCGGCCGGCATCGGGGCGCTGCTCGGGATCCCGATCGCGGCCCTGGTCGTCACCGTACTGACCCGGCGCTGGACCCGCGACGATCGAGCGGGCCGCCCGCTCGGCACTCGATAACTCCTCAGTCACCGATCACCAGCTGGGTCTGGGTGACCTTGGCGACCAGGCGGTCCCGCTCGTCCCGTACCACGGTCTCCACCACGATCAGCGTGCGGCCACAGTGCACCGGCGTGGCCACCGCCTCGACATACCCGTGGCCCGCCGCGCGCAGGAAGTTGGTCTTCGACTCGACCGTGGTGGTGCCCGTGGCGCCCGGTGGCAGGTTGAGCAACGCACAGGCCGCGCCCACGCTGTCCGCCAGCGACATGATCACCCCGCCGTGCAGCACCCCGCCGGTGGTGCACAACCGCTCGGCCCACGCCAGCCGGGCCCGCACCTGCTCCAGGCTGTTGCACAGCACCCGCACGTCGAGCAGCTGGGTGTAGGGCATCACCGAATGGAAGAAATTGGTGGCCTCGAGGTCCTCGGCGACCGCTCCGTTCCGCTGTGTCATGGGTGGACGGTGCCCTACCCTGGACCGCTGGGCAATTACCCGCCAGGGAATGGCTACCCGCCGGGACCGGCGGTGCGGATAACGTGGTCGGCATGTGCCGGAACATCACCACGCTGCGCGGCCTCGACCCGGCGGCGACACCGCAGGAGATCGAGGCGGCCGCGCGGCAGTACGTCCGCAAGGTCAGCGGCGTGCAGAACGCCTCCGCCACGAGCCGGGATCCGTTCGAGGCCGCCGTGGCCGAGATCGCGGCGGTCACCGCCCGGTTGCTCACCGAGTTGCCCGCGCGACGCCAGCCGCCCGCCACCGTGCCGCCGCTGCGCCGACCCGAGGTGCGCGCCCGGATCGCCGCCTCGGGCGGTTAGCCGCGCCTCCGGCGGGTAGGTCAGGCCTCGCCCAGGCGTGCCACGACCGCGATCGCGGTGAGCGCCAGGCCGTGTCGGACAACCCAGCGGCCGTGCATCCGCCGCAGCCGTTCCCCGTCCACCACTGGGCCCTCCACCAGCAGGGTCGAGGCGAAGCACCCGTCGACCGGGTCGATGGTGATGTTGGCGTCGGAGAAGCCGAGCCATGCCCCGGTCAACGGGAACCACGCTTTGTAGGTGGCTTCCTTCGCGCAGAACAGCAGCCGGTCCCAGTGCACCCCCGGGACCGAGTCAGCCAGCCGAACCAGCTCGCCGTGCTCCTGGTCGGTGGCCACCTGCTCCAGCACCCCCGCCGGTAGCGGCTCGTGCGGCTCGGCGTCGATGCCGAGCGAGCGCACCCGGTTCCCCGCCGCCACCACCGCGCCCCGGTAGCCCTGGCAGTGCGTCATGCTGCCCACGATGCCTTCCGGCCACAGGGGTTCCCGCTTCTCCCCGGACAGGATCGGCACCGGCGGGAGCCCGAGTGAGGCCAACGCCTCCCGGGCACAGTGGCGCACCGTCTGGTACTCCCGCCGCCGGCGCGGCACGGCACGGCTGATCGCCGCCTCCTCGGCGGGGAAGGTGACCACGTCCTGCGGGTCGTCGAAAGCCTCCGACCAGGCAACCTCGCCCGGCAAGACGCCGCGCAACAGTGACGCACCGGCGGGGGGCGGAATGGTAACGGGCGGCCACACGTTCCCAGTCTCCGTGATCGTCGGCGAGCGGGCCCGGCGACCCCGCTGCACGCAAACGGAGCCGAGGTCATCCGGCCTCGGGCCCGGGCAGGCCCGCCGGTGCCCCAGGAGGGCACTAGGTACTCCCGACCGCTGAGTTGATAATGCTGCGGGACGAACGAACCGGCGGTGAGGGGATCGACGTGACAGCTGTGGTGGGTGAGTCCGGTCCGGGCGCGGAGATCGTCCAGGAGCAGGAGCGGCGGCTGCGCCGACACCTCGGCGTTGGTGGTCTGACCGCGATCGGCTTCTCCAACATCGTCGGATCCGGCTGGCTGTTCGCCGCGATGTACGCCGCTCAGATCGCCGGGCCGGCCGCGCTGTTGGCCTGGGTCGGCGCGGGGGTGCTCTGCGCGCTGGTGTCGTTGGTGATGGTGGAGCTGGGCGCCTCCCGGCCGGAGGGCGGCGGCACGGTCCGCTGGCCGCGCTACGCCAGCGGCCGGCTGGTCGGCTCGGTGATCGGCTGGTCGGTGCTGCTGTCGGTCGGGGCGACCAGCGCCGAGCTGACCGCGATCATCCAGTACGCCGGGCACTACCTGCCCTGGCTATACCACGACAAGACGCTCACCTGGGCCGGCGTGTTGACCGCCGTGCTGTTGTGTGTGGTGCTCACCGCGCTGAACTGGTACGGGGTGCGGCTGTTCGGCCGGGTCAACAACCTGGTGACCGTGGTGAAGATCGCGGTGCCGGTGCTCACCGTCGCGGCGTTACTGGCGTCGGGCTTCCACCCCGGACGGCTGAGCGAGCACGGTGGCTTCGCCCCGTACGGTTACGGCGCGGTGCTCAGCGCGCTGGCAGGCGGCGGCATCATCTACTCGGTCAACGGGTTCCAGGCGCCGGTGGACTTCTCCGGGGAGGCACGCAACCCCCGGCGCAGCGTGCCGCTGGCGGTGCTCGGCAGCATCGGGCTGGCGGTACTGCTCTACCTGGGGCTGCAGCTGGCATTCCTCTACACCGTGCCCGAGTCCGCGTTGCTGCACGGCTGGCAGGGGGTCAACTTCGACTCGCCGTTCGGCGAGCTGGCGCTGCTGCTGAACCTGCACTGGTTGTCCACCGTGCTCTACGCGGACGCGGTGGTCTCCCCCGGTGGTTCGGCGTTCGTCGGCGTGGCCATCGACGGGCGACACAGCTACGCGCTGGGCAAGAACAACCTGTTGCCCCGGTTCTTCATGACGGTGCACGCCGCCTCCGGCATCCCGCGCCGGGCGTTGGCGCTCAACCTCGTCATCATCGTGGTGTTCCTGCTGCCGTTCGGCGGCTGGAAGGACATCGTCAGCGTGATGGGCGATCTGTACCTGCTGCTCTACGCCGCAGCCGCCGTCGCGGCGGCGGTGTTCCTCGCGGTGGAACCGGACCGGCTCTCCGGCTGGGTACCCGGCCTGCGGGTGATCGCGCCGGTCAGCTTCCTGGTCGCCACCGAGTTCGTCTACTGGTCGGGCTGGCACGACCTTCGGTTGGCGCTGCCGCTCACCCTGGTCGGTGTCCCGCTGTTCGTCTGCCTGTGGCGCACCGACCGCACCACGCCGCTGGGCACCGAGCTGTGCCGGGGCGCCTGGCTGGTGGCCTACCTGGTGCTGCTCACCCTGTTGTCCTGGCTGGGCAGCTTCGGCGGCGTGGCGTACCTGACCAGCCCGTACGACTCGATCGTGGTTGGGCTGGTGGCGCTGGCGGTGTTCCCGTGGGCGGTGCGCTCCGGGCGGTCGATGCCGCGTATCACCTGACCGGATGCGGCCGGTCAGCCCATTTCCGGGGAGGACTCCCCCGGTCGCGGTGGCCAACCTCGGCCGGTGAGCAGCGCCGCGACAGCCGCGACCACACCCGACTCGGCGACAAGGTGGCCGGGACGTGGGTGGCGTGGTCGCCTGGCGGCAAGCCGGCCTGGGTCTGAAGCGCCCGCTCAGCTCGCCCCGGTCGACCGCGACCCGCTCGTGGCGGCGTGCCACGCCGCTATCTCGTCGCTGGTGGTGAACCAGACGTCGCGGCGGTGCGCGACCATGTGCTCGAGCGCGGTGATGAAGTGTTTCGCGCGGTAGGGCTGGCCGGTCAGGAACGGATGCACCCCGAAGCCCATGATCCGGGGCCGTTGCGCCCCCTCGGCGAGCAGCTGGTCGAACTGGTCGATCAGCGCATCGCGGAAGTCCGGACCGGTCTGGCCGTGCAGCACGAACAACGGGAGATCGTTCAGCTCGGCCGAGTAGGGCACCGAGATCAGCTGCCGGGCGCCCGCGCGCAGCGGGATCGGCTCGTCGTCGATGCCCCAGTTCAGCGTGTAGGTGTAGCCGAGCTCGGCCAGGATTTCGTTGGTGTGCTGGCTCTCGGTCAGCGCCGGCCCTATCCAGCCACGTGGTCGGGCACCGGTCGCGGCGGCGATGGCGTCGGTGACCCGCTGGAGATGGTCCCGCTCCGCCTGGCGGTCCAGGCCAGTCATGAAGTTCGAGTTGTTGCCGCCGTGGCCGACCCAGCACCAGCCGCGCTCGCGGCCCTCCTCGACGATCTGCGGGTAGCGCTCGACGACCTCGCTGTTGAGCAGGCTGGTCACCGGGATTTCGAAACGTTCCAGGATGTCGACCAGCCGCCACATGCCCACCCGGGGGCCGTAGTCCCGCCAGCCGTGGTTGAGCGGGTCCGGGGTCAGGTGCGAGGTGAAGCTCGCGAGGCTCAGCGCCGGGGTGCCGTAGCTGTAGTGCTCGGTTGCCACACCGATCCACACCGCGAGGCGCTTACCCTCGGGCAGTTCGAGCACCGGGCGACGGATGATCGGCGAGTAGTCGTAGCCAGGGCCGTCGAGGTTGCCGTCGGTCATGGTTTGCGGACCGCCCAGTTACCGGTGAAGGACGCCTCCGTCTTGTCCCTGAAGGCCTGGAACGCAACCGCGGTGTCCTCGGTGGCGAAGTTGACCGACTGGGTCCGGGCCTCGGCGTCCAGCGCCTCGATCAGAGTCCTGCCGTTGCTCTCGTTCAACAGTGCCTTGGTCTGGGCCAGCGCGATCGGCGGCCCGGCGCAGAGCTGCTCGGCCAGCGACGCCACCTTGTCCGCCAGCTCGTCCGGCTCGACCAGGTACGTCACCAGACCCAGCCGCTGTGCCTCGGCGGCGTCGATGATCTCGGCGAGCATGGCCAGCCGCTTCGCCTGCTGCAGGCCGACGATCTTGGGCAGCAGCCAGGACCCGCCGAAGTCCAGTGACAGCCCCCGGCGAGCGAATATCTGGGAGAACCGCGCGTCCGTCGAGGCAACCACCAGGTCACAGCCCAACGCCATGTTCCATCCCGCGCCAACGGCCACCCCGGACACCTTCGCGATGGTGGGCATCGGCAGCTGATACAGCAGCTGGGCAACCTCGTTGATCCCCCGCATCCGGTGCAGCGGATGCAGCTGTACCCGGTCGCTGGAAAGGTCAGCGCCGGCGCAGAAGTTCCCGCCGGCGCCGGTCAGCACCAGCACCCGGACGTCCGGGTCCTGCCCGGCATTGCGGAACGCCTCGCGCAGCCCGTCCCACGTCGCGCCGTCCACGGCGTTCTTGCGATGTGGGCGGTTGATCGTGACGGTCAGGACGCCGTCCTTGCGCTGGGTCAGCAGGGGCTCCTCGTCGGCCATCTGGATCCTCTCGGTCCGATGTCGAGCCTGTTGGTCACCCGGCTCAACTGCTGATCGAGCATGCCACGCACCCGGTCGAGCTTGCCCGGCATCCGGAATGGCCCCGGCGCTCATATGCTGAGCGGGTGGACAGCGCACCGGAGGCCGGCGCGGTGGTGACCGCGCGCGGTGCCGGCCGGGAGGCCATCGCGGTTGCCGCTGGCCAGATTTTCGCCGAGCGCGGCTACCACGGCGCGTCCATCCGGGACATCGCGCGGCGCGCCGGGCTGAGCCTTTCGGCGCTCTACCACTGGCACTCCAGCAAGCAGGACCTGCTCGCCGCGTTGATCGAGGACAGCACCCAGGCCTACATCACGGCCTGCCACGCCGCGCTGGCCGAGGCGGGCAACGACCCGGTCGACCGGCTGTGCGCGTTGGTGCGGGCCACCGTGGAGTACCGGGTCCGGCACCGCGTCGAGAGCAACATCACCGCGCGGGAGTGGCGCAACCTGGAACCGGCCCAGCAGGAGCGTCTGGTCGGCTTCCGCCGGTCGGCCACCCGGCTGTGGAGCGACACCGTCGAGGCCGGCGTCGCCGACAGTTCGTTCCGGTGTGCGCACCCGGCCGACGCGCGCCGGGCCATCCAAGCCGCCTGCAACGCGATCTCCCAGTGGTACGACCCGAGCGGCCCGATCCGGCTCCCGGAGCTGGTCGAGCGCTACACCGAGATCGCGTTGCGCATCGCCCACCACGACCCGGGGTACCGCACCGACGTCGGTGGTTAAATACTCTAGTAGTCAAGCATTTAGCGTACGATCGTTAAGTTACCGTCGATTCGGGACCGAACTGGAGGCTCCCATGGCAGACGCATACATCGTCGGGGCGGTGCGCACCCCGGTAGGCACCCGCAAGGGCGCGCTGGCCGGCAGCCACCCCGCTGACCTGGGTGCACACGTGCTCCGCGAGCTGATGGACCGCACCGGGGTCGACCCGTCGGCCGTCGAGGACGTCGTCATGGGCTGTGTGAACGCGATGGGCCCGCAGGCCGGGGACATCGCCCGCACCGCATGGCTGTCCGCGGGGCTGCCGCAGAGCGTGCCCGGGGTGACGATCGACCGGCAGTGCGGAAGCTCACAGCAGGCACTGCACTTCGCCGCGCAGGGCGTCATGTCCGGCACCCAGGACCTGGTGGTCGCCGCAGGCGTGGAGAACATGGCGATGGTGCCGATCGACGCGAACCGGACCATGATCAAGGAGCTCGGCGCCTCGCCGTACGGGTCCGGTTGGAAGCAGCGCTACGGCGACCAGGAGATCACCCAGTTCCGCGGCGCCCAGCTGATCTGCGAGAAGTGGGGCATCGAGCGCGCGGAGCTGGAGCAGTTCGCGCTGCGGAGCCACCAGCTCGCGGTGCGGGCGATCGACGAGGGCCGGTTCACCGAGCAGATCGCGCCCCTGGACGAGCTGTCCGCCGATGAGGGCGCCCGGCGGGACACCTCGCTGGAGAAGCTGGCCGGGTTGAAGCCGTTGCGGGAGGGCTGGGCGATCACAGCGGGGGTGGCCAGCCAGATCTCGATCGGCGCCGGTGCCGTACTGGTCGCCTCCGAGCAGGCGGTGCAGCAGTACAACCTGACCCCGCTTGCCAAGGTGCGCACCCTGTCGGTGGTGGGCGACGACCCGGTGTACATGCTCACCGGGCCGATTCCGGCCACTCAGATGGCGCTCAAGCGGGCCGGGCTGAGCATCGACGACATCGACCTTTTCGAGATCAACGAGGCGTTCGCGCCGGTGGTGCTGGCCTGGTCGAGGGAGACCGGCGCGTCGCTGGACAAGACGAACGTCAACGGCGGCGCGATCGCGCTGGGCCACCCGCTCGGTGCCACCGGGGTGATCCTGGCCACCAAGCTGCTGTACGAGCTGCATCGCACCGGTGGTCGGTACGGCCTGCAGTCCATGTGTGAGGGCGGCGGCCAGGCCAACGCCACCATCTTCGAGCGCATCTGACGCATATACCCTTCGGCCTCGTGAGTGATTAGGCCCTCCTGGCCTAATCACTCACGAGCTGCTGGGCTTGCGGGCCGGCGAAGCCGAACAGGTAGGCCGCGACCTTGCGCATCTGCACCTCTTCGGAGCCTTCGGTGATCCGGTAGCGGCGGTGGTGGCGGTAGATGTGCTCGAACGGGGTGTGCCGGCTGTAGCCGAGGCCGCCGTGCACCTGCATCGCCCAGTCGGCCGCCTCGCACACCAGCCGGTTGGCCCGGTAGTTGCACATCGATACCTTGTCGCTGATCTGCATGTGCGGCACCCGATCCAGCTCCCACGCCGTCTTGCGCACCAGCCCGCGCACCAGCTCCGCTTCGGTCTGCAGCTCCACCAGCGGCCACTGGATGGCCTGGCGGGTGGCAAGCGGCTGGCCGAACGTGTTGCGCTTGCGGGCGTACTCGACGCTGCGGTCGATGCAGAACTGGGCGGCGCCGACTCCGGAGGCGGCTTGGCGGATCCGGTTCTCGTGCACGAAAGTCTGCGCCACGGCCAGCCCGCCGCCCTCCTCGCCGAGGATGGCGCTGTCCGGTATCCGCACGTCGCGCAGCGTGACCTCGGCGTGGTCGGTCGGCGTGTTCAACGTCCACCAGTGAAAGTCCACCGAGAACCCGGCCAGATCGGTTGGCGTGATGAATGCCGCGTGCGTCGCCGTCCTCTCCCGAGGTTCGCGCGAAGATCACGTCCTCGGTCGCCGAGTGCATGCCGGAGTTGAACGGCTTCGCGCCGTTGAGGATCCAGTCGTCACCGTCGCGCACGCCGGTGGACTCCATCCAGGTGGCGTCGCTGCCGTGCTCCGGCTCGGTGAGCCCGAAGCCGATGCGTCTCTCCTTGGCCGACCGACTTGGGCAGCCCGTAGCGCTGCCAGCCGGCCAAGGAGAGACGCATCGGCTTCGGGCTCACCGAGCCGG
>DASYBQ010000295.1:0-24155 GCA_036500625.1 Pseudonocardia sp.
GAGCAGGTTCTGGAACAGTGGCGGCGCGACCGCGAGGCCGAAACCGACCCACCGGAGCCCGCCGCCGTGCCGCCGTCACCGACGCCGAGGCGTCGCCGCTGGTGGCGCCGCTGAGCGACCGGCTCACGCTCCTGGTACTGCAGGGCCGGTAAGGCGAGTCGCCCCTGCGAGGCTCCGGAGGAGTTCCGGCGAAGGCCGGCGCTGTGAATGTCGGCAACCAGGGCGCCGAACCCCTGGTGGCGGCACCCCAGGGTGAGCACAAGCGCGCTCTTTCGGCCGAAGGCGAACTTGCGGAGGCGGGCCCGAAGGGTCCCCGACCGGAAGTTCTCGCGCGAGAACAGGCCCTGTAGTGCTAGTCCTCGAGGGACAAGACGAAGGAAATCGATTTCCTACGCAACTACTGTATCTCCGCCCGTCTCCTGCCGGCTCTGCTCGGTGAACGTGGCCAGCGAGGTCACCCATCGGAACAGACTCATGGGACGGGTGATGTGTGGTGCTGAGTGTGAGTTTTGTGGGCCGGAGCGCGACTCCCACTCCCGGCGCGTGAGTGCACAGAGCCCGAGCTCATCCAGTTCCCTACCCGGGACAACACCCACGCCTACGCAATAATGCATCTCCCGCCGGGCTCGTTCGGAACCGCGCTGCTCCCGCTGTTGGTCCGCGCACACCCAGGTCCCACCGCCAATGCCCCGCTGAGGTTCGACCCGTGGGTGGCGTTCTTCACTGGCCACGGATTCGCCGTACTCGACGTCGACTACCGGGGGAAGCACCGGTTACGGCCGCGCCTACCGCAATGCCTTGCGCGGGACCTGGGGCATCCGCGATGTCGCGGACTGCGTCGATGCCGTCCGCTACCTGGTGGAATCCGGACGAGTCGACGCGGCACGTGTCGCCATCTGCGGCTCCAGCGCCGGCGGTTACACCGCCCTTCGGGCCGTCGCGACAACCGACACTTTCGCCGCCGCGCCGGTTCGGCACGCGATTGTCGATCCAGTCGGATGGAGCCGCGCCGCACCGAAGTTCCAGGCGCACCACGCCGACCTGCTGATCGATGGCGCGACCGGGTTACAACGTTCAGTGCCGCACACCAGGGATGCCATCACCGCGCCGACGCTGATCGTGCACGGCGAGCGGGATACAGTAACGCCCATCGCCGATGCCCGACAGCTCGCCGCCTCGATCGGCTCGATCGGCTCGTACGCCACGCTGCTGACCTTCGCCGACGAGGGACACGGTCTGCGGAATCCAGTACACGAACACCAAACTCTGACCGCCGAGCTTGCACACCTGCACCGCGCTCTCGGACGCTGACACCATGCACCGCGACGGGTGTCGCCAGCCTCTCGTGGCCGAGCGCGGGCGCGGCCCGACTGTTTGGCCGCGGTGATGGATTCCCTGGGACTAAAAGCCCAGTTTGCGCAGCTGGCGGGGGTCGCGTTGCCAGTCCTTGGCGACCTTGACGTGCAGCTCGAGAAAGATCTTGGTGCCGAGCAGCGCCTCGATCTGCTTACGGGCGGCGGTGCCGACCTCCTTGAGCCGGGCGCCGCCCTTGCCGATGATGATGCCCTTCTGGCTGGGCCGCTCCACGAAGATCAACACGTGCACATCGAGCATGTCGTCGCGGCCCTCGTGCGGGATCATCTCCTCGACCAGCACAGCCAGCGAGTGCGGCAGCTCGTCGCGCACACCTTCCAACGCCGCCTCGCGGACCAGCTCAGCGACCAGGGTGGTCTCCGGCTCGTCGGTCAGCTCCCCGTCCGGGTACAGCGCCGCGCCTTCCGGCAGCCGCGCCACCAACAGATCCGCCACCGTGCAGACCTGGAAGCCGTCCACCGCCGAGCACGGCACGATCTCGGCGAAGTCCATCAGGGCGGACAGCTCGGTGAGCCGCCTGGCCACCACCGGCGGCGCCGCCAGGTCGGTCTTGGTGACGACGCCGAGCACCGGGGTACGCCGGGACACCGCGCGCAGCTCGGACACGATGAACTCGTCGCCCCGCCCGACCGGCACGTCGGCCGGCACGCAGAAGCCGATCACGTCGACCTCCGCCCAGGTTTCACGGACGATGTCGTTGAGCCGGCTGCCCAGCAGGGTGCGCGGCTTGTGCAGCCCCGGGGTGTCCACCACGACCAGTTGCGCGTCCGGCCTGCTCAGGATGCCTCGGATCGCGTGGCGGGTGGTCTGCGGCCGGCTGGAAGTGATCGCCACCTTGCCGCCGACCAGCGCATTGGTCAGGGTGGACTTGCCCGCGTTGGGCCGCCCGACGAAGCAGGCGAAGCCGGACCGGTGCTCGGTCATCGGGCCACCGCCGGGACACGCCGCTGCCCGGTCAGCCGGGCGGTGATCTCCCTGGCGATCGGCAGCGCCGCGGTGGCCGCCGGGGACGGCGCGTTCAGCACGTGCAGCACCGGCCCGTCGGGGACGAACAGGAAGTCGTCGACCAGCGAACCGTCCGGGCGTACCGCCTGCGCGCGCACCCCCGCGCCGGCCGGCTCCAGGTCCTCCGCTCGGACATCGGGCAGCATGCGGCGCACCCGGGCGGCCATGACCGAACGGGACAGCGAGCCGCGCACCTCGGCCAGCCCGTAGCGCCAGTACCGGCGGGCCAGCCGGGCCAGTCCCGGGTAGAGCAGCGACTCGGCCAGCTCGCGGGGCGCCACGGTAGCCCAGTCGTAGCCCTCCCTGGCCAGCGCGAGTACCGCGTTCGGCCCGACATGCACCTCGTCACCTACTCCTCGGGTTGCGTGCACGCCCAGGAACGGCAGCACCGGGTCGGGCACCGGATAGACCAGCTCACGCACCAGCCCGGCGGCCGACCCGCGCAGCCCGGCGTACTCGCCCCGGAAGGGCAACACCCGGACCCCAGGGTGCACGCCACCACGCAACGCCAGGTGGTCGGACCGCAAGCCGGCGCAGGCCACCACCGAACGGGCCAGCAGCTCCCCGGACCCGGTGCGCACCACCACATCGTCGCGCCGCCGCACCAGCCGGTGCACCGCCCGGCCCAGCAGCAGCTCGCCACCCTCGGCGACCAGCAGCTCGGCCAGCTTCTCGGTGACCAGCCGGAAGTCGCACACCCCCGTGCCGGGCACCCGCAGCGCGGCCAATGCGCGCACCGAGGGCTCGTACCGGCGGGCCTGCGCACCGTCCAACTCGTGGCACTCGACCCCGTTCGCCGCGCCGCGTCGGGCCAGCTCGGCCAGCCGGGGCAGCTCGTCGGGCTCGGTGGCCACCACCAGCTTGCCGGCCACCCGGTGCGGTAGGTCATGCGCCCGGCAGAACGCCACCGTCTCGTCCCGCCCCGCGACCGCCAGCCGGGCTTTCACGCTGCCCTGCCGGTAGTAGAGGCCGGAATGGATCACGTTGGAGTTGTGCCCGCTCTGGTGCGCGGCGACCCGGTCCTCCGCCTCCACGACGGCAACCGAACGACCGGACCGGCGCAGCTCGAGCGCGGTGGCAAGGCCCACGATGCCCGCGCCCACCACAACCACGTCATAGCGGGGCGTCACGGAGTGAGCACCGCGCGTACCTCGCCCTTGGCGTCGGCCAGCACAACAGGGCCCTTGGCGGTCAGCTCGCGTACCGCGGCCAGCGACTCCGCGTCCGGTTCCGCCCCGTCCGCGCTCACCACGGCTGCCGCCTCGAGGCCGGGTGCCCCGCTGGACACCGCGGCGGCCACCGCCGCCTGCAGCGCGGACAGTCGCAGGGAGGACAACGCGACGGTGGCCGCCGCGTAGGTCCGGCCGTCGGTGTCACGCACCGCGGCACCTTCGGCGGCACCGGTCCTGGCACGGGTGGACCGGGCGAGCACGACGATCTTGCGGTCCTCCGGGTCCAGCTCCGTGGACGGTGCGCCGGGGTCAGCCTGAGACATCGCTTCCTTCCCGCCGCGCGGCCTCACCGGCGGCTTGGTCCGCGTCCGGCGGCTGCTCGCCGACGGCGGTGACCAGAATGGTGGTGATCCGGATTCTGCCCCTGGCGTCCTTGCCGCCTTCGGCCAGCAGGCTCAAACCGGCCACGTCGGCCCTCGCCCCGGGCAGCGGGACCCGGCCGAGCCGCTGCGCGAGCAGGCCGCCGACCGTGTCCACGTCCGTCTCGGCCAGCTCGTAGTCGGTTTCCCTGCCGAACAACTCCCCAAGGTCGGCGACCGGCAGCCGGGCCGACACCCGCATGGTGTGCTCGTCCAGCTCCTGCACCGGCGGGACCTCCTGGGTGTCGTACTCGTCGGTGATCTCGCCGACGATCTCCTCCAGGATGTCCTCGATGGTCACCACGCCCGCGGTGCCGCCGTACTCGTCGACCACAATCGCCATGTGGTGACGGCTGCGCTGCATCTCCTTGAGCAGCTCGGCGGCCGCCTTGGAGTCGGGTACGAAGGTCGGCAGGCGCATCACGTCGGAGATCGGCCGGTCCTGTCCGCCGCTGTCCACGCTGGCCGCCAGGTCCTTGAGGTAGGCCACCCCGATGACGTCGTCCACGCCTTCACCGAGCACCGGGATGCGGGAGTACCCGCTGCGCAGCGCGAGCTTGAGCCCGTCCTGCACGTTGTGCTCCCGCTCGATCCAGATCAGCTCGGTGCGCGGCACCATCACGTCCCTGGTCGGGGTGTCCCCCAGCTCGAAAACCGAGTGGATCATCTGCCGCTCGTCCTCGGCGACCACCCCGCGCGCGCCGGCAAGGTCGACCGCCTCGCGCAGCTCGACCTCGGAGGAGAACGGGCCTTCCCGGAACCCGCGCCCCGGCGTGATCGCGTTGCCGACCACGATGAGGAACCGGGTCAGCGGGCCGAGCAAGGTGGCCATCGCACGCACCGGCGCGGCAAGCAGCAGCCCGATGCCGTAGGGGTGCTGGCGGCCGACGGTGCGCGGCCCGACCCCGATCAGCACGTAGTTCACCACCAGCATGACCACCCCGGCCAGCACCGCGCCCAGCCACACCGGCCGGACCAGGTGCAGCGCCACAATGGTGGCCAGCACGGTGGCCACTGTCTCGCAGGCCAACCGCAGCAGCAGCAACAGGTTGATGTAGCGCGGCCGGTCCGCGACCACCGCGGCAAGCTGGCGCGCGCCGCCGCGGCCGGACCGGACCAGCGCCTCGACCCTGGCCCTGGACACCGTGCCGAGCGAGGCGTCGGCGGCGGCGAACAACCCGGCGAGCGGCACCAGCAGGACGGCGAGCACGATCTCCCACACCACGGTCGTGCTCATCGACTCACCGCCGCTCGCCCCGGCCGCCGGGTTCCTCAAGCCCGACGGTGCCCAACACGTGCGAGTCGGCCCGATGCTGCCGCTCGCGCTCGTCCGCCGCGGCGCGGGCCCGCTGCCAGCGCGCCAACAGCTCGTTCTGCAGGCCGAACATCTCGCGTTCCTCGTCCGGCTCGGCGTGGTCGTAGCCGAGCAGGTGCAGCACGCCGTGCACGGTGAGCAGGTGCAGCTCGTCGGCCAGCCCGTGGCCGGCGCCGCGAGCCTGGTCCCTTGCGAACTCCGGGCAGAGCACGATATCGCCGAGGATGGACTCCGGATCGTCGAGCGAGTCCGGCCGGCGGCTCGCGTCCAGCTCGTCCATCGGGAACGACATCACGTCGGTCGGGCCGGGCAGCTCCATCCAACGCTGGTGCAGCTCGGCCATCACCTCCAGCTCGACCAGCAGCACGCTCAGCTCGGCCAGCGGGTTGACCCGCATCGCGTCCAGCGCGAAACGCGCCACCGAGGCGATCGCCGACTCGTCCACCGGGACGCCGGACTCATTGCAGATTTCGATGCTCATGCCACTCGTCAGGTTCGAAAGGTTTGAAGCGGGCGCGCTAGCGGCGCCGGCGGCGGTCCGACCGGTTGGGTACCTGTCGGTTGTCGCTCGGCTGGTTGGCGTCCCACCGCGCGTAGGCGTCCACGATGTCCGAGACCAGCCGGTGGCGCACCACATCGGTGCTGGTGAGCTGGGAGAAATGCACGTCGTCGACGTCGCCGAGGATGTCGCGCACCACCAGCAGGCCGGACCGGGAGCCGCCCGGCAGGTCGATCTGGGTGGTGTCCCCGGTGACCACGATCTGCGAGCCGAAGCCGAGGCGGGTCAGGAACATCTTCATCTGTTCCGGCGTGGTGTTCTGCGCCTCGTCCAGGATGATGAATGCGTCGTTGAGCGTCCGGCCGCGCATGTAGGCCAGCGGCGCCACCTCGATGGTGCCGGCCGACATCAGCTTCGGGATCGACTCCGGGTCGAGCATGTCGTGCAGCGCGTCGTACAGCGGGCGAAGGTACGGGTCGATCTTCTCGTAGAGCGTGCCGGGCAGGAAGCCCAACCGCTCACCGGCCTCCACGGCCGGTCGGGTCAGGATGATCCGGGTGACCTGCTTGCCCTGCAGCGCCTGGACCGCTTTCGCCATCGCCAGGTAGGTCTTGCCGGTGCCGGCCGGGCCGATGCCGAACACGATGGTGTGCTTGTCGATGGCGTCGACGTAGCGCTTCTGGTTGAGCGTCTTCGGCCGGATGGTGCGCCCACGCCGGGACAGGATGTCCAGGCTCAGCACCTCCGCCGGGGACTCGCCGGCCCTGGCCTCCTCGCCGTCATCGGAAAGCATCGCCACGGTGCGCCGCACCGCGTCGGGGCCGAGCTGCTGGCCTCCGCTGGCCAGTGCGACCAACTCGGCGAACACCCGCTCGGCAAATGCCACATCGGCGGACGCGCCGGTCAGGGTGAGCTCGTTGCCCCGTACGTGTACATCGGCGTCCAGCAGATCTTCAGCGGTACGCAGGTTCTCGTCGCGGGAGCCCAGTAGGGCGAGCAGCGCGGAATCGGGCACGGCCAATCGGGACTGCGCGGCGGAGCCGCTGGCTGACTGCTCCGGTTGGGTACCGGTCACGTGGTGTGCTGACCTGCTTCCATGCGCCCTGAAGTATGTGTGCGCGCCAATGGTAGCGGGATGCGCACGCGGGCGCAGGTAGGTTAGGTAGCTCCTTGCCGCGTGGTGAGCAGCCGGGCCGCCTCGACGAGCCGGCCCGGGTTGGCCAACGGCGTCTCGGCTCCGCTGATCGCCGGCATCGGTCGCCGTTGCAGATCGATGACCAGCAGCGTCGAACCGGCGGCGGTGAGCTTCACACCCCGGGCTCAGGGGATGCGCGCCGGTCGGGGCATGATCAGCTGATGAGTAGGTTGAGTAGCTTCGGCGCCACACTGAAACTGAACCAGTTCAGTAACGGATGCCCGCATGCCAACTCAGCTTTCCGCGAGCCGCGCGGAAAGACCGTGCCGCGGCAGACGTGGGGGGACGCCTACCGCGGCACGGCGACCACCGGCAAAGGGGGACTCAACCGGTGGCTTCATCGGGCACAAGGCCCGATGTCTATGGGGTGACCCGACTCAGCGGAGCCGGAACCGTGCGCGGACAGTGCAACATTTCGACGCCACGAGAGTTACTGGAGATCACCCTCGTGGCGTGAAATCAGGATACCGCAAGGCTTTCTCACGTGTACTCCACCGGCCGGTGAGTGCGCCGAGCGCGCCCAATGCCACGGCGGCCGCGCTGGAGGCGCGTAACACTGTCGGGCCCAATCGCACCGTGAAGGCCCCTTCGGCGCTCAGGAGCTTCAGCTCGTCGTCGGTGAGCCCTCCTTCCGGTCCCACCACGAGCAGTACCTCAGCGGCCGCCGACAGCGCACCGGCCAGCTCGGCCATCGGCGTGTCGGCGGACTCGTGCAGCACCAGTGCCACGTCGGCGTCCGCACAGCGACGCGCGAGCGATGCGGTGTCCAGCGGTTCCGCGACATCGGGCAACCAGGCACGGCGGGACTGCTTCGCGGCGGCCAGCACGGCGCTACGCCAGCGGTCCAACGCCTTGGCCCCCCTCGGCCCGGCGTCCCAGCGGGCCACGCAGCGCGCCGCGCGCCACGGCAGCACCGCGTCCACCCCGGCCTCGGTGGCCAGCTCGACCGCCAGCTCGCCGCGGTCACCCTTGACCAGCGCCTGCGCCAGGGTGACCCTGGGGCTGGGCACCGGCACCCGGCACCGCTCGATGACGCGCAACACCAGCACATCACGACCGGTCTCGACGACCTCACCGGCCGCCAGCCGGCCCTGTCCGTCGCCGACCAGCAGATGTTCACCCACCCGGGTGCGCCGCACGGTGGCCGCGTGCCGTCCCTCCGCTCCGGTGAGCTCTATCCGCTCACCGGTGGGCAGCTCGTCGACCAGATAGAGCGGCGGGGTCAGCGCGGGCTCCTGCTCCCACGCAGCCGGGAGAACAGGCCACCGCCGTTGCGTCCGTTCGCCACCAGGTCGGGCTGCTCGTCACCTCGGACGGCGGCCAGCTCGCGCAGCAGCTCGGTCTGCCGGGCGTCGAGCTTGGTCGGGGTGACGACGTCGATGTGCACCATCAGGTCACCCCGGCCTTCCACCCGGCCGGAGGAACGCAGTCTTGGCATGCCCCTGCCGCGCAGCGTGCGGATCGTGCCGGACTGGGTACCCGCCTCGACATCCAGCTCCAGCGCGTCGTCGTCGGTGAGCGTCGGAAGGTGCACGGTGGTGCCCAGCGCGGCGGCGGTCATCGGCAGCGGCAGCACGCAGTGCAGGTCATTGCCTTCCCGGGTGAACACCTCGTGCGGGGCTTCCTCGACCTCTACGTACAGGTCGCCGGCCGGCCCGCCGCCAGGCCCCACCTCGCCCTGGCCGTCCAGCCGCACCCGCATGCCGTCACCCACACCGGCGGGCAGCTTCACGGTGACCGAACGGCGGGCGCGCACCCGGCCGTCCCCGCCGCACTGGCGGCACGGCTCCGGAATGACCTGGCCAAGGCCACGGCAGTTCGGGCACGGGCGGCTGGTCACCACCTGGCCGAGGAACGAGCGCTGCACGCTCTGCACCTCGCCCCGGCCGTTGCAGATGTCGCATATGGCCGGTGACGTGCCCGCGGCGCAGCCCGAGCCGGTGCACTCCGAACACAGCACGGCGGTGTCAACGGTGAGCTCCTTGGTGAGCCCGACCGCGCACTCCTCGAGCGTGAGCTTCATCCGGATCAGCGCGTCGGCGCCGGCCTGCACCCGGCTGCGGGGGCCTCGCCCGCCCGCGCCGCCGGTGGCGGAGCCGAAGAAGGCGTCCATGATGTCGCCGAGCCCGCCGAAGCCGGCGAACGGATCACCCGCGCCGCCGCCCCCTCGGCCCCCGCCGTTGCCGAGCGGGTCGCCGCCCAGGTCGACGATGCGGCGCTTCTCCGGGTCGGAGAGCACCTCGTAGGCCGCTTTGACCTCGGTGAACCGTTCCCGCGCCTTGGGATCGGGGTTCACGTCGGGGTGCAGCTCGCGAGCCAACCTCCGGTAGGCACGCTTGATCTCATCGGGGCCGGCATCAGTGCCCACGCCCAAAGCCCCGTAGTAGTCCCTGGCCACCCTTGAGTTCCCCATGTCCCTCGAACAGTCCTCGTCCACCCAGACGCGTCACCGCGCCGGCCTTGCCGAACCCTCTAGCGCCCCGCCAGAATCTCACCGACGTACCTGGCCACGGCGTGCACCGAGGCAATCGTGCCCGGGTAGTCCATCCGGGTCGGACCGACCACTCCCATACCGCCGAGCAGGGTCTCCCCCGCCCCGTAGCCGACCGAGACCACCGAGGTGGAGCGCATCCCCTCGGCCTCGTTCTCCTCACCGATGCTGATCCGCACGGTACCCGGGCTGTGCGCCGAAGCGAGCAGCTTGAGTACCACGACCTGTTCCTCCAATGCTTCCAACACCTGGCGCAGCGACCCGGGGAAGTCGGCGACATTGCGGGTCAGGTTGGCGGTACCGCCCAGCACCAGCCGCTCCTCGGGATGCTCCACCAGCACGTCGATCAGCACCATGCTCAGCGTCGTCGCCACGTCCCGCAGGTCGCTTGGCGCGGCCTCGGGCAGCTCGGCGACCAGCACCGAGGCATCAGAGAGCCGCCGGCCCACCATCGTTGCGTTCAGCTGGGTGCGCAGCCGGGCGACGGCCTCGTCGGTGAGCACCTCGCCGAGGTCAACCATGCGCTGGTCCACCCGGCCGCTGTCAGTGATCAACACCAGCATCAGCCGGGCCGGGGTGAGCGAGACCAGCTCGACGTGGCGCACCGTGGAGCGGGTCAGCGTCGGGTACTGCACCACCGCGACCTGCCGGGTGAGCTGGGCCAGCAGCCGGACACTGCGGCGCAGCACATCGTCGAGGTCCATCGCGCCACCGAGGAACGACTGGATGGCCCGCCGCTCGGCCGAGGACAGCGGCTTGACGTCGCTGATCCGGTCGACGAACCGGCGGTAGCCCTTGTCGGTGGGAATCCGGCCCGCGCTGGTGTGCGGCTGCGCGATGTAACCGTCCTCCTCGAGGACCGCCATGTCGTTGCGCACGGTGGCGCTGGACACCCCGAGGTTGTGCCGGTCCACCAGTGCCTTGGACCCGACCGGCTCCTGCGTGGAGACGTAGTCGGCCACGATCGCGCGCAGTACCGCGAACCGTCGCTCTTCGGCGTTCACCCACGCACCTCCCGGCTGTCGTAGGCCAGTCTACGGCCCGTATCGGGCGAACCGGTCGACCCTCGACCCCGCGGGGCAACGTCGCGGCGCTGGTCACCCCCGCCGGCCGGCTCGCGTGTCGCGGCGCGGGCCGGGCGCCCGGCTAACCTGGGTGAGGTGCGGGTCGGGACGGTCGAACTGCAGCGGATGCACGCGGTGCTGGCCGGGCGCCCGCTCGTCGCGCTGACCGGCGCCGGACTGTCCACCGACTCCGGCATCCCGGACTACCGGGGGCCCGGCTCGCCCCGGGCGACCCCGATGACCTACCAGCAGTTCCGTTCCTCGGCGCACGCCCGGCGCCGCTACTGGGCGCGCAGCCACCTGGGCTGGACCCGGGTGTGCCGCGCGGCGCCGAACGCCGGGCACCGTGCTCTGGTGGGGTTGGAGCGGGCCGGCGTACTGCGCGGCCTGATCACCCAGAACGTCGACGGGCTGCACCGCGGCGCCGGTCAGCGCCGCGTGGTCGACCTGCACGGGCGGCTGTCCGACGTAATCTGCCTCGACTGTCGGCGGGTCAGTGGCCGCGCCGCACTGGCGCGCCGGTTGGCAGAGCTCAACCCGGACTTCGAGCACGCCGACGCCGACGCGGTGACCAGTGCCCCGGACGGTGATGCCGCGCTGGAGTCCGTGCAGGGCTTCGTGGTCGCCGACTGCACCAGCTGCGGCGGGGTGCTCAAGCCCGACGTGGTGTTCTTCGGCGAGAACGTGCCGGCGGAGCGGGTGGGACTGTGCCACGCGATGGTCGAGTCACTCGGCGTCGAGTCGGGTGCGCTGCTGGTTGCGGGCTCATCGCTGACCGTGCAGTCCGGCCTGCGGTTCGTCCGGCGCGCCGCGCAACGCGGCATCCCGGTGGTGATCGTCAACCGCGGCACCACCAGGGCCGACGAGCTGGCCACGGCGAAGGTGGACGGCGGCTGCTCCGAGGTGTTGGCCACACTGGTCGGCGGTGCTCAGCGGTGCTCAGTCGCGGAGGACCGCTAGGTGCTGCTGGATCAGCAGCTCCAGCGCCGTCGCCAGTTGGGAGTCGTCCAGCTCGGCGGCGGTACGCAGCTCGCCGATGCTCACCGACCGGCGCCGTGCCAGCAGCCGCAGCAGCGGTGCCAGCACCTCGGCGAACCGGAACGTCTTGCCGGAGACGGTGAACCGCACGGCGCCGTCGGCCTGTTCGATCACCGGGTCCAGCAGTGCGGTTATCTCGACCAGCGCGCCATCGGCCGGCATCTCGAAGCGCACCGGCCGCGGCAGGTTGATCTCCGGGCGGCGCGGGAAACGGCGGTCCCTCGCGGCGAGGAAATCCGCCGGCGGGCACTGTGCACTGATCTTGGCCAGCGCGGCGACCAGCTCGGCGGCGTGTCGCTCCCTGGCACGCTCCGAGCCGAACCGGGACAGGTCCTGGCGGAACAGCTCCTCGTCGTAGAGCTGCTCGACGACCCAGCTGGCCCAGTCGATACCGGTGCGGCGGGTGAAGCCGAAGGTCAGGTGCATGCTCATCTCGCCGGCGCCACGCACCGTGTGCCACCAGCCTCGCGGCACGTGGATGATGTCGCCGGGGCGCAGCGTGCCGTCCCAGACCACGGTGTCCGGCGCTTGGTGGCTGTGGTCGCTGTCCACCTTCATCGGGTAGCGCCGGCCCCGGCCGTGCACCGTCCAGCGCTTGCTGCCGGCCAGCTGCACGATGACCGTGTCGTGGTCGTCCCAATGCGTGTCGAACCCCTGGCCGGCGCCCCACACGAGGTAGAGGTTGACCTGGACCAACTCATGGACCATTCGCATCAGGTCGTCGGCGGCCCGGGCGGCCGGCGGGTGCAACAGGTCGATCGAGTCCAGCACCAGACTGGCGCCGTCGCGCAGCTCGCGGTAGAGCGCGTCGGGCAGCAATGTATACCGATCGGTGCCCGGTTCCTGGCGGCTGTACCGGCTGGGCGGGACCTGGGTGCCGCCCCGGAACAGCCGCAGCTGGGGCGCGGTGAGCTGGTGGGTGCTCAGGAGGTTGTTCAGCGCCGGCCAGGACAGCAGGTCGGCCACCTGGTCGGCACCGGCGGCCACGTGTACGAAATCCTGCCCGAGCCGATCGCCGGCGAAATCGGGGCCGGCCAGCTCGGCGAACCGGCCGGTGAAAAGGGACACCAGACATCTTCGCTTTCTCGGGGGATCGAGCCGACTGTGCCCGCCACACGACATCGGGCGGGCACAGTCGGAGCTCACTCAGACGAAGTCCGAGTTGCGGTCACTACCGTCGTTGTCACCGTTCGTCTCGCGGCGGGCAACAGCGCTGTCCTCCTCGATTCCGAGGAGTAGAGCGTCCTGATCAGCCATGGGTCACCTCCTCTGAGTCCGACATCCCCGATCGGTCGATCACAAGAAGCCCGGGAACCAGGCTGCTTGTAACCTACGCGAGTGATGGTTAGCGCCGTCAAGAAAATGTTCAACCCCCTGAAACAACACCACGATCGAGTTAGGCTAACCTTACAAAGGTGACTACCACCGGCCTCCCGCACTGCGCGGCTCTGGCCCGCCAGCTCGGCGAGCGCCCGACCGGCACCGCGTCAAGACACAAGGCGGTGCTGCTCATCGAGCACCCCGGCACGTGGCCCGGCGAAGTGCGCGAGCAGGTGCTCACCGCCGCGTTCGGTCCAGGTGGGCCGGCCCGGCTGGACGAGCTGCACATACGGTCGGGGCTGCGCGCTCTGGTGATCCGTCGGCCCGGCCGGCACAGCGCGCCCGCGCAGCTTTCGGTATTCGCCGGCCGGATGGAGCCCGGTCACCGCTGGCTGGAGAAGATCACCGTCACCGACCTCGCCCAGCTCGCCGACCTGGACCTGGAGGCCATCGCCACCGGGGCGGGTGGCTTCGGTGTCCCGGTCGAGCACCCGTTGCTGCTGGTGTGCGTACACGGACGCAAAGATGCCTGCTGCGCGATCAGGGGACGCCCGGTGGCCGACGCACTGGCCATCTCGTACCCGGAGCAGGCCTGGCAGTGCACCCACTTCGGTGGCGACCGTTGGGCGGGCAACCTGCTGGTCGCGCCGCACGGTTTCATGTACGGCCAACTGGAGCCGGAGACCGCCGTGCCGGCCGCCAAGGCCGCGCAGCGCGGCGAGATCGCGCTGTCGAACCTGCGCGGGCGGACCGGGATCAGCTCGTTCGCTCAGGTGGCCGAGATCGCCATCCGGGAACGCACCGGCCTGCTGGGGCTCGACGAGGTACAGGCCGGCCAGGTCCGGCTCGACCCGGCGGAGGACGACGGACGGGCAGCCGTGGAGGTACACGCGGCCGGGCTCGCCTACCGGGTCATCGTGGCTCGCCGGCCGCTGGGTGTGCAGGGGCACTCGGTCTGCTCCGGCGAGACGCACCCGCACCGGTTCGAGGTGCTGAGCGTGCAGGCCGGCCTGCACCGGTAGCCGCGCTCGCTGGTTCACCGGGGCTACATGCGCCACCCTGTTCACTAAGCCGATGCCGCCAGAAGGGTTCTCCTCGCCTGAATGGTTGTGGCTGCTGGTACCGGTCGCCGCGCTGGTCGTCGGATATCTGTGGGCACAGCGGCGCCGCCAGCGGGCGGTGCTGCGCTTCGCCAACCTCGCGCTGCTGGATCGCATCGCGCCCGCGTCGCCCGGCTGGCGCCGACACGTGCCGGCGGCGTTGCTGCTGGTCGCGCTGATCGTGCTGACCGTGGGGCTGGGCGGACCGACGGCCATCACGAAAATCCCGCGCAACCGGGCGACCATCTTCCTGGTGATGGACGTCTCGCTGTCCATGGAATGCACCGACGTCACCCCGACCCGGCTGGCCGCCGCGCAGGACGCGGCTTCCCGATTCGTCGAAGGCATGCCGCCGACGGTCAACCTGGGGCTGGAGTCGTTCGCCGGCACGCCGGCCGTGCTTACGCCGCCCACCTTGGACCGGGACGCGGTGGTCCACGAGATCCAGACCTTGAAGCTGGCCGAGTCCACCGCGACCGGCGAGGCGCTGGCCACCGCGCTGAACGCGATCGATGCATTCAACGCGCAGGTCCCCGGCAGCGAGGGCGGGCCGCCGCCGGCCCAGATCGTACTGATGAGCGACGGCAAGCAGACCGTCGGGCGGGACGAGTTCGCGGTGGCCACCGAGGCCGCCAAGCGACACATCCCGATCAGCACGATCTCCTTCGGCACGCGCTACGGCCAGATCGACGTGGACGGGCAGCAGCTGGGGGTCCCGGTCGATGACGCATCACTGGCCGAGGTCGCGCAGATTTCCGGCGGCTCCTTCTTCCCCGCGCAGAGCAACAGCCAGCTGCACCAGGTGTACGACACGCTGCGCCAGCAGCTGGGTTACCAGACGACAAAGGCCGACGTGAGCAAACCGTGGCTCGCGCTGGGCACGCTGTTGTGCCTGGTCGCCAGTGGTGTGGCGGTGGGACGCCGGCAGCGGCTGCCGGTCTGAGTCGGCCCGGCTCAGATGCCGAGCAGGGCACGCACCACCGCGTCCGCGAGCAGCCGCCCGCGCAGGGTCAGCACCGCCCTGCCGAGAGCTATCTCGACCGGCGACAGCAGCCCGTCCCTGGCCGCCCGCCGCGCCGCCTGCCCGCCGACGTCGGTCAGCTCGCGCAGCGGCAGTCCCTCGGCGAGCCGCAGCCCCAACATCACCCGTTCCTCGTGGCGCTCCGTGTCGCCCAGTGTCTCCTGTCCTGCGGCGGGTGAGCCGCCCGAGCCGAGCACCGAGGCGTAGCGGGCCGGGTGCTTGACGTTCCACCAGCGCACCCCGCCGACGTGGCTGTGCGCGCCCGGCCCCGCGCCCCACCAGTCACCGTCGCGCCAGTAGCCGAGGTTGTGCCGGCAGCGGGTCCGCTCCGATGTCGCCCAGTTCGACACCTCGTACCAGTGCAGGCCCGCCGCGCCGAGTGCCGCGTCCAGCATCTCGTAGCGGTCCGCCGCCACGTCGTCGTCCGGGGCGGCCAGCTCGCCGCGCCGGACCTTGCGGGCCAGCGCGGTGCCGTCCTCCACGATCAGCGAGTACGCCGAGACGTGGTCCACCCCGGCGCCAAGCACCGCGTCCAGTGAGGCCTCCAGGTCGGCGTCGGTCTCCCCCGGCGTGCCGTAGATGAGATCCAGGCTTACCTGGCCGATCCCGGCGGCCCTCGCCTCGGCCGCCGCGGCCACCGCGCGACCGGGGGTGTGCCGCCGGTCGAGCACCGCCAACACGCCGGGCGCGGCGGACTGCATGCCCAGCGACACCCGGGTGTAGCCGGCCGAGGCGATACCGGCGAAGAACTCCGCCGAGGTGGACTCCGGGTTCGCCTCCGTGGTCACCTCCGCGCCGTCGACAAGGCCGAACGTGCCGCGCACCGCGGCCAGCACGTCGGCGAGACCCGAGGCACCGAGCAGCGAGGGCGTGCCGCCGCCGACGAACACGGTGTCCGCGGCTGGCGGCCGGCCCAGCGTCCGCACGGCCTGGTCCAGCTCGACGCGCAGCGCGTCCAGCCAGCCCGCCGGCGACGCGCCGGAGCCGGCCAGCTCGGACGCGGTGTAGGTGTTGAAGTCGCAGTAGCCGCACCGCGACGCGCAGAACGGCACATGTACGTAGACGCCGAACGCCCGGCTGCCCAGCCCGGCGAGCGCGGTCCCGGGCAGCGCGAAACCGGTCGCGGTCGGAGTGGAGCTCATTGCTTCCATTGTGACTGCCCTCCCAACATATGGTCGTCTGCTGGTCACCAGGCCCCCGCGATGGCACTCTGGACGTATGTGCCGCGCGCTCGAGGTTCACCTGGTGGTTCGCCGCCACGTCGACTTCCAGCGCGTCTCCAGCGCGATGTGCCGACTCTGCCACTGACCCGCGCCGAACTATCTCCGCACCACGAGTGACTCGGCCCGGGCATCCGGGCTGAATTGGCGTCCTCGCATGGACCCCAGCGAGCCCGGTGAGCCCGGCCACGACCTGGAGGTCCGAAACAAGCATGGCTCCACCAGACTCCGCCACCGCGGCGACCCGGCCGGCGACGCGGCGACCGGCCGCACCGAAACGTCCACGGGGCGAAGGCCAGTGGGCGCTCGGCTACCGCGAACCGCTCAACGCCAACGAGCGCAGCAAGCGCGACGACGATGCACTGCACGTGCGGGCCCGGATCGAGAACATCTACTCGAAGGGCGGCTTCGACTCGATCGACCCCGGTGACCTGCGCGGCAGGTTCCGCTGGATGGGGCTCTACACGCAGCGCAAGCCGGGCATCGACGGTGGCCGGACGGGCGCGCTGGAGCCCGAGGAGCTGGACGACAGATACTTCATGATGCGGGTGCGCATCGACTCCGGTGCGCTGACCTCGCAGCAGCTGCGGGTCATCGGCGAGGTGTCCAGGGACCACGCCCGCGACACCGCCGACATCACCGACCGGCAGAACGTCCAGCTGCACTGGATCCAGATCGAGGACGTGCCGGCGATCTGGGAGAAGCTGGAGGCGGTCGGGCTCTACACCACCGAGGCCTGCGGTGACTGCCCCCGCGTGGTACTTGGCTCCCCGGTGGCCGGCATCGCCGCCGACGAGATCATCGACGGCACTCCGGCGATCCAGCAGATCGTGGACCGCTACATCGGCAGCGAGGAGTTCTCCAACCTGCCGCGCAAGTTCAAGACCGCGATCTCCGGCTCACCCCGGCACGACGTGGTGCACGAGATCAACGACATCGCGTTCGTCGGCGTGCGGCACCCCGAGCACGGGCCGGGCTTCGACCTGTGGGTCGGCGGCGGGCTTTCCACCAACCCGAAGCTGGGCCAGCGCCTCGGTGTCTGGGTTCCGTTGGACGAGGTCGCCGACGCGTGGGCCGGCGTGGTCGGGCTGTTCCGGGACTACGGCTACCGGCGGCTGCGCCACCGCGCCCGGATCAAGTTCCTGGTCGCCGACTGGGGTGTCGAAAAGTTCCGCGAGGTTCTCGAATCGGAGTACCTGAAGCGGACGCTCGTCGACGGCCCCGCGCCGGAGGCCTGGACCGGCGCGCGCGACCACATCGGCGTGCACAGGCAGACCGACGGGCGCAACTACGTGGGTGCCGCCGCGATCGCCGGACGTGTCTCCGGCAGCACACTGATCAAGGTGGCGGACGCGGCCGAGCAGTTCGGGTCCCTGCGGCTGCGCACCACGGTGCAGCAGCAGCTGCTGGTGCTGGACGTGGCGGACGACAAGGTCGACGGCCTGGTTGACCAGCTCAAGACGCTGGGCCTGCACGCCGACCCGACGCCGTGGCGGCGGTTCACCATGGCCTGCACCGGCATCGAGTTCTGCAAGCTGGCCATCGTGGAGACCAAGGGGCGGGCCGCCACGCTGGTCGCCGAGCTGGAGCAGCGCCTCGCCGACATCCCGGACCTGGACTCCCCCATCGCCATCCACCTCAACGGCTGCCCGAACGCCTGCGCCCGCACCCAGACCGCCGACATCGGCCTCAAGGGCCAGATCATGACCGACGCCGACGGCAACCAGGTACCCGGTTTCCAGGTGCACCTGGGTGGAGGTCTCGGCCTGGACGCCGGGTTCGGCCGGAAGCTTCGCGGGCTGAAGGTGGCGTCGAAGGACCTTGGTGACTACGTCGACCGGGTGGTGCGCCAGTTCACCAAGCAGCGCGACTCCGGCGAGCGGTTCGCCCAGTGGGTGGCCCGCGCGGACGAGGCGGACCTGCAGTGACCGGAGGCGAGCGGGCGGTGCCGTTCTACTGCCCCTACTGCGGCGAGGAGGACCTGCGTCCGGTGGAAGAACCACACGGCGCGTGGCGTTGCGCGGGATGTCTGCGCACGTTCGCGGTCAAGTTGGTGGGAATCGGTGTCCCGGAGGGGGCGGTTACGGAATGAGTCTTTCGGTGCGAAGCCGGACCGAGCAGGAGCTACGCGAGCTGGCCGAGCGCGGCGCCGCCGAGCTGGGCCTGGACGCGACGGCTGAACAGGTACTGGACTGGGCCGCCGAGACGTTCGGCTCCGGCTTCGTCGTGGCGTCGAACATGCAGGACGCGGTGCTGGTCGAGCTGGCGGCGACCGCCCGGCCCGGTGTCGACGTGCTGTTCCTGGAGACCGGCTACCACTTCGCCGAGACCATCGGCACCCGAGACGCGGTGCAGGCGGTCTACGACGTGCGGATCGTCAACGCGCGCGCGGCGGCGAGCGTTGCCGAGCAGGACGCGGCCGAGGGCAAGGACCTGTTCGCCCGCCAGCCGGACCGCTGCTGCTTGTTGCGCAAGGTCGTGCCGCTGCAGAACACCCTGGCCGGGTACGACGCCTGGGTCACCGGAGTGCGCCGGGTGGAGGCACCGACCAGGGCGAACACCCCGCTGGTCAGCTACGACGAGAAGTTCGGTCTCGTCAAGATCAACCCGTTGGCCGCGTGGAGCGACGACGACATGGACCGCTACATCGCCGAGCACAACATCCTGGTGAACCCGCTGGTGGAGGTCGGCTACCCGTCGATCGGCTGCGCGCCGTGCACCCGCAAGCCGGCGCCCGGCGAGGACAAGCGGGCCGGCCGCTGGGCCGGCAAGGCCAAGACTGAATGCGGGCTGCACGCGTGAGCACGCCGGCGGTACGGCGTTTCGACGCGCTGGACGCGCTGGAGTCCGAGGCGATCCACATCTTCCGCGAGGTGGCCGGCGAGTTCGACCGCCCGGTGATCCTGTTCTCCGGCGGCAAGGACTCCACCCTGCTGGTGCACCTGGCGATGAAGGCATTCGCGCCGGCACCGGTGCCGTTCTCGCTGCTGCACGTGGACACCGGGCACAACTACCCGGAGGTCATCGACTTCCGGGACAGCCTGGTAGAGCGGCTCGGGCTGCGCCTGGTGGTCGCGCACGTGCAGGACTGGATCGACGACGGGCGGCTCACCGAACGCCCGGACGGCACCCGCAACCCGCTGCAGACCGTGCCGCTGCTGGACTCGATCAACGAGTACCGGTTCGACGCGGTGTTCGGCGGCGGGCGGCGCGACGAGGAGCGGGCACGGGCCAAGGAACGGATCATCAGCCTGCGGGACGCCTTCGGCCGGTGGGACCCGCGCAAGCAGCGCCCCGAGCTGTGGAATCTCTACAACGGCCGGCACGCACCCGGTGAGCACGTGCGGGTGTTCCCCATCTCCAACTGGACCGAGCTCGACGTCTGGCGCTACATCCAGCGGGAGGACATCGAGCTGCCCTCGATCTACTACAGCCACCAGCGCGAGGTGTTCCGCCGCGACGGCATGTGGCTGGCCGAGGGGCCGTGGGGCGGCCCGCGCGGCGGCGAGCGGCTGGAGAGCAGGACGGTCCGCTACCGGACCGTCGGCGACGGCTCGTGCACCGGCGCGGTTGAGTCAACCGCGACCACGCTGGACGAGGTGATCGCCGAGGTCACGGCCTCACGACTGACCGAGCGGGGCGCCACGCGCGCCGACGACCGGATGTCCGAGGCCGCCATGGAGGACCGCAAGCGGGAGGGCTACTTCTGATGTCCCAGGTGCTGAGTGAGGTTCAGGAAGCCGGCCTCGAGGAGCCGGAGGTCCAGGAGTCCGCAACGCCGAGGGACCTGCTGCGGTTCGCCACGGCGGGCAGTGTGGACGACGGCAAGTCCACCCTGGTCGGCCGACTGCTCTACGACACCAAGTCGGTGCTCGCCGACCAGATCGAGGCGGTACAGCGCGCCTCGGTGGACAAGGGCCTGGCAACGCCGGATCTGTCGCTGCTGGTGGACGGGCTGCGCGCGGAGCGCGAGCAGGGCATCACCATCGACGTGGCCTACCGCTACTTCGGTACCCCGCGCCGGGAGTTCGTGCTGGCCGACACCCCCGGCCACGTGCAGTACACCCGCAACACGGTCACCGGTGCGTCCACCGCCGAGCTCGCGGTGCTGCTGGTCGACGCCCGCTACGGCGTCGTCGAGCAGACCCGCCGGCACGCGGCCGTGCTGGCGCTGCTGCGGGTGCCGCGCTTGGTGCTGGCGGTGAACAAGATCGACCTGGTGGACTACGACGAGGCGGTGTGCACCGCGATCGCGAAGGACTTCAACGGGGTGACCACCGCGCTGGGTTACCCGGCGGACCGGGTGGTGACCATCCCGGTGTCCGCACTGGTCGGCGACAACGTGGCGACCCGCTCGGCGAACACGCCCTGGTACTCCGGGCCGACGCTGCTGGAGCACCTGGAGTCGGTGCCGGTGGGCAGCCCCGATCTGGACGCCCCGCTGCGCATGCCGGTGCAGTACGTGATCCGGCCGCGCACCCCGGAGTACCCGGACTACCGCGGCTACGCCGGCCAGGTGGCCGCCGGCACGGTGCGCCCCGGCCAGCAGGTCCTGGTGCTGCCCGAAGGTCTGCGCAGCACGGTTTACGCGGTGGACACCGCCGACGGCGAGTTGGCCGAGGCCAGCGTGGGCCGCAGTGTCACGGTGCGGCTGACCGACGACCTCGACGTGGCACGGGGCAGCGTGATCGTCGACGCGGCGGCACCGCCGACCGTGACCGACGAGCTGGAGACCACGGTGTGCTGGCTGTCGGAGAAGCCGCTGCGCCCCGGTGCCCGGCTGCTGCTCAAGCACGGCACCCGGGTGACCCAGGCGATCGTCGGCGAGCTGCACGACCGGCTGGACACCGACACGCTCACGCTCAGCGTCCCGGAGTCGTTGCAGATCAACGACATCGGCCGGGTGAGTATCCGTACCGCCGACCCGCTGCCGGTGGACGACTACGCGGCCAGCCGGGCCACCGGCGCGTTCCTGTTGATCGATCCGTCGACCGGCAACACGCTGGCCGCCGGCCTTGTCGGTACGCCGTTGCGGCTGTCCGAGCGTTGAGGCGCCTGCCTACGGCCGCCGGGCGTCCACCCGCCATGGTCGCGGTGGCGCACGGCAGCCGGGATCCGCGCTCGGCCGCCACGGTGTCGGCGCTCGTGGCGCGGGTGCGCCGAGCCCGACCGGAGCTGGACGTCCGGCTGAGCTTCCTGGACCTGAACACCCCGAGGCTGCCCGACGTGCTCGCGGCGGTCGCCGCCGACGGCCACCGGGAAGCCGTGGTGGTGCCGCTGCTGCTGGGTAGCGCGTTCCATGCCCGGGTGGACATACCGGGCACGGTGGCCGAGGCGAACCAACAGCACCCCTGGCTGCGGGTCGCCGTCGCCGACGTGCTCGGTGCGCACCCGGTGTTGACCGGGGCCGCGCTGCGCCGGCTCGCCTCGGTGGCGGGTCCGCTGGGCGACCCGGACCTCGGTGTGCTGCTCGCCGCCACCGGATCGACCCGCCCGGCCGCCAACGCCGCGGTGCACCGGCTCGCTGACGGCTGGGCGCGGTGCCACCCGTGGCGCGGCGCCGTCGCCGCCTTCGCCACCGCGTCGCCGACGGTCCCGGAGGCGATCGACACGCTGCGCGCCGCCGGCGCCGCCCGGATCGCGGTGGCCAGCTGGTTCCTCGCGCCCGGCCTGTTACCGACCCGGGTGGCCCGGTCCGCGCGGCAGGTCGACCCGGCGATCCGCATCGCCGCACCGCTTGGCGACGACCCCTCGATCGCCGACGTGATCGCCATCCGCTACCGCAACGCCGTCGCCGCGCCCCGCCTGCAACACGCCTCCTAATCCAGCCTTCCCGACGGCGCACAGCGAGTGGGCGCCGCACACATGACCGGGCCTATGTGCGGCGACGACTCGCTGTGTGCGGTGGGTTCGGGCCGTGCGGTGCGGCGAGGCAACGCTCGGTGTGGCGTTCGGTGTTGCGCAGCCAGGCGGCGGCCAGCGTGTTCAGCACGCAGCCGCAGGTGAGTGCCAGGAACGCGGCGCGGAAACCCAGTGCCGGGCCGCCCGCCGCGATGCCGAGGGTGAGCACGATGACGCTCAACGCCCCGCCGACCGCGCCGCCGACCCGCATCACGACGTTCGCCAGCGCGGTGGCGTCGCCGAGGTCGATGGCACGGACCGACGCGTACGCGGTGGTCATCGCCGGCATCATGGTCAGGCCAAGGCCGGTGCCCCGCAGGAACAGCAGCGCCTGGATCACCGCCATCGGGGTGTGTGGCCCCAGCCAGGGCAGCGGCGCGGTGCTCAGCAACACCACCAGCGAGCCGGCGAACGCGACCGAGCCACCGCCGTAGCGGTCGGTGAGCCGGCCCGCGACGAGCATGATGAGCAGCGTCCCGATGGCCAGCGGCGCCAGCAGGACCCCGGTCGCCGCCGGCCCTCGACCGAACTCGATCTGGAACCACAGCGGAAGCAGCAGCACGGCGGCCAGCATGCCCGCGCCGGCGAGCAGCACGCTGACCAGGCTCGCGGCCATCAGCGGCTGGCCGGCCAGCCGGACCTGTATCACCGGGTTCGGTGCCCGGAGCGAGCGCAGCACGAACAGCACGAGCCCGCCGAGGCCGACGGCGGTCAGCATCAGGTAGGGCAGCGTGGCGCGACTGTCCGCACCGCCCAGCGCGGCGAGCGCGTAGACCAGCAGCGGCAGGCCGACCGAGACCAAGGCAAGGCCGAGCCAGTCCATCGGCGGCGGGCGCAGCCGCTCGCCGCGAGGCACGAACCGCAGCCCGAGCAGCAACGCCAGCGCGCCGATCGGCAGGTTCACCCAGAACAGCGCCGGCCAGGAGAACCGCGCCAACAACACCCCGCCGACGCTGGGACCGACGATCGGAGCGAGCCCGACCACCAGACCCAGTGTGCCCATCACTCGACCGAGCCGGGTCGGCCCCACCGCCAGCCCGATGACCGTCTGACCGGCCGCGACCAGGACTCCCGCTGTCATTCCCTGCACCGCGCGAGCCCCGATCAGCGTCGCCGCCGAGGGCGACAGCGCGCACAGCACCGAGGTGGCCATGAACGCGGCCAGCGCCCACAGCCACAGCCGCCCGGCACCGAGGCGCCGCGCCAACCACGGGGTGAGCGGCAACGCCGCCGCCAGCCCGAGCAGAAACGCCGTGGCCACCCACTGGATCGCCGCGAGGCTCACGCCGAGGTCCAGCTCCATCGTCCGCAGGCCGACCGCGACGATCGGGCCGTCCATGTTGCCGAGGAAGCCGCCCAGCGCCATCACCGACGCGGCGGCCCAGATCTCCCGAGGGATCTTGGCTCGCTCGGCGGGGGGTGTGTCGATCTCGCGCTGTGCGCACAGCTCATCGTTCATGCCCGAACCGTAGGAGCTGAACTATTGTTTAGGTCAAGCGCCGGGACCGGGAGGCCACACGGAGCGCCAGGACCGGTCCTGGCTGGTGTAGGCACGCACCGCCTCCGGCAGTGCGCCGTCCACCACCTGGGCCACCGTGGTCAGCTCCAGAATCTCCCGGAGGCTGGCCCGCACCGCCACCCACACGTCCTGCAGGTGGCGCGCCGGGCCGTCGTAGGCGTGGCTCTCCGGACGCTGGCCCCGGACCAGCGCCAGCGGGCCGTCGGTGACCCGGATGACATCGGCCATCGAGATCGCGTAGGCCGGCCGGGCCAGCCGGTGCCCACCCTCGGGGCCGCGGCGGCTCTCGATCAGCCCGGCCCGGCGCAGCTGCACCAGGATCCCGTCCAGGAACGTGCGCGGGATGTCCTGCGCCGAGGCAATGTCGTCCGCCTTCACCGCGCACTGCTGCGGCGCGGCGGCCAGCACGCACAGCGCCCGCAGCGCGTAGTCGGCCTTCGCCGATATCTGCACGGCACAACCTTATTGGCCCCGCCCTTGTTAACCCTCGAAGAACGCGGCG
>DASYBQ010000296.1:0-3385 GCA_036500625.1 Pseudonocardia sp.
CGTCCTCACCGGTCTGGTTTCGATCCGACCGAGGTCGGTGGAGATCCCGTTCCTGTCCACGGTTACCGGTGAGTGGTTGGCCGGCACCGAACTGGACGGCGAGTACTGGTACCGCAACCTGCGGGAGCGGGTGCGGTTCGAACCGGCGGTACGTGCGCTGCTGGCCGATCAGCACCGGGCCTTCGTCGAGGTGAGCCCGCATCCGGTGCTCACCACCGCGATTCAGGACACGGTGGAGGACACCGGTGACCGTGCTGTCGTCACGGGAACTCTGCGCAGGGATGACGGAGGGTTGGATCGGTTCCTGCTGTCGTCAGCGGAGCTGTCCACCCGAGGGGTCGCGCTCGACTGGGCACCCGCCTTCGACGTCGATGAGCGACGCGGGGTGGAGTTGCCCACCTACCCGTTCCAGCGCCAGCGATACTGGCCGGACGTCCGCGAGCGCGTCGGTGAGGTGGCCTCCGCGGGGCTGACCTCGGTGGAGCATCCACTGTTGGGCGCGGTGGTATGCCTGGCCGACGCCGAGGATGTGGTGTTCACCGGAAGCCTGTCGCTGCGCACGCACAGCTGGCTGGCCGACCACCTGGTCTCCGGCACGGTGCTCTTCCCCGGAACCGGCTGGGTGGAGCTGGCGATCCGCGCCGGTGACGAGGTCGGATTCCCGGTACTGGACGAACTGGTGATCGAGACCCCGCTGGTCGTTCCCGGGACGGCCTCGGTCCAGCTGCAGATCAGGGTCGGCGGTACGGACACCACCGCCCGCCGCCCGGTCACGCTGCACGCACGAGTGGAGGCCACCGAACCGTGGAACCGGTACGGCGTGGGTCTGCTGGCCGCTTCCGCTGGCCCGGTGACCTCGGTGACCCCGGAGCTGCAGGCGTGGCCGCCGCCGGGTGCGCGGGAGGTCGATCTCACCGGGTTCTACCGCCGCCAGGCCGAGAACGGGTACGAGTACGGGCCTGCCTTCCGTGGCCTGCGCCGGAGTTGGATTCGGGGCACGGAGATCTTCGCCGAGGTTGCGCTGCCGGAGACGACCGAGGGAACGGCCGGATACGGCCTGCACCCCGCGCTGCTCGACGCCGCGCTGCACGCCACCGCGACCTTGGAGCAGGGCGAACGGCCGGAAGGTGGGCCGCTGTTGCCGTTCAGCTGGAACGGGGTCATCCTGCACGCCTCCGGCGCGCAGTCACTGCGGGTACGAGCGACGTTCGAACGGCCGGGAGCTGTGTCGTTGACCATGGCCGACGAGTCCGGGCAGCCGGTGGCCTCCCTGGGCTCGTTGGTGTTCCGGCCGCTGCCCCTCGACCGACTTCGGGCTGAGCGCGATCCCGCTTCCCGGTCGCTGTTCGAGCTTGCCTGGACACGCACCGCTGCCTCGGTCAATCAACGTCACGAGCTTGTCGAGGTGGCCACACCGGAACAGATTCGAGCTTACGCCGACACGGCCGGTTCGACGCCGGGCGCGCTGCTGATCGATGCGTCCGGCGAGGCGACCGCACATGAGCTGGTGTCGCGCGTGCTCGCGGCGGTGCAGGCGTTCGTCGAGGAACCGGGGCTGGGGCGGTGCCGGCTGGTGGTGCTGACTCGCGGCGCGGTCGGTCCCGACGGCGGTATCGCGGCCGGATCAGCGGTCTGGGGCCTTGTCCGGTCGGCGCAGTCCGAGGAGCCGGGCCGCATCGTGTTGGTGGATGTCGACGACGATCCGGCCTCAGTCGCGCTGTTGGGGTCGGTGTCCCACGAGGCGGAGCCGCAGCTCGTCCTCCGCGGCGGGGTGGTCTGGCTGCCCCGCCTGCGCAGAGCGGCGGCAGGCGCCGACATGCACGGGCGCGAGCTCGATCCGAAGGGCACGGTGCTCGTCACCGGCGGCACCGGGGTTCTTGGCGCCATCGTGGCACGCCATCTCGTCGCCCGGCACAAGGTGCGCAGGCTGGTGTTGGCGAGCCGGAGCGGACCGGCCGCCGCCGGCGCGGCTGAGCTGGTGGCGCAGCTGAGCGCTGCCGGGGCGGTGGCGACCGTCGTGGCGGTTGACGTGTCCGACCCCGCCGCTCTCGCCGAGGTGGTGGCCGGCATCCCGGCCGAGCACCCGCTGACTGGCGTCGTGCATCTGGCCGCTGTGCTCGACGACGGTGTGACCAGCGCACTGACCCCGGAGCGGCTGCAAACGGTATTCGGCCCCAAGGTGGGTGGCGCGCTTCACCTGCACGAGCTGACCAAAGACCTCGACCTGGCGATGTTCGTGCTGTTCTCCTCGGCCGTTGGGGTGTTCGGCGGCCTGGGACAGGGCAACTACGCGGCGGCGAACAGCTATCTCGACGGGCTCGCCGCGCAGCGCAGGGCGCGGGGCCTTGCCGGCACATCGCTGGCGTGGGGGCTATGGGAGCCGGCCAGTGGGCTGACCGGCGCGCTGTCCGAGATCGACCGAGGCCGGATGACTGAGTCCGGGGTACGAGCGCTGTCCGCCGAGGACGGGATGGCCCTGTTCGACGCCGCGCTCCGCCTCGACAAGCCGACCCTGATCGCCGCGCACCTGGAAACCTCGGCATCGCTCGCCGACGGGTCGGTGCACCCCCTCATGCGTGCGTTGGTCCGGCCGGCCAGGATTGCCGCCAAGGCCGGCGTTACCGAGCACGGGTCCTTGCGCGATCGAACGGCGTCGCTGCCCGAGCCCGAGCGTAACCGGGAACTGCTGGAGTTCGTACGCACTGAGGCCTCGGTGGTGCTCGGCTACCCGGCAGATGAACGGATCGCACCGAACCTGGTGTTCAAGGACGCCGGCTTCGATTCTCTGACCGCGGTCGAGCTTCGTAACCGGCTCACCGCCGCTGCCGGGCTCCGGCTGCCGGCCACCTTGGTCTTCGACTATCCGACCTGCACCGAGCTGGCCGCGCACCTGGCCGGTGTGTTGTTCGGAGACCGCCCCACCCCGGCTGTCGTCGCCGAAGGGGTGAAGTCCGGTGAACCGATCGCAATCGTCGCGATGGGCTGTCGACTGCCCGGCGGGGTGCGCTCACCGGAGGGACTGTGGCAGCTGCTGGCGGACGGGACGGACGTGATCTCGGCGTTCCCGGACGACCGGGGCTGGGATCTGGCGAACCTGTTCGATCCCGACCCCGACAATGCCGGCACGTGCTACGCCCGCGAGGGCGGCTTCATCGCGGACGCCACCACCTTCGACGCCGGGTTCTTCGGGATCAGCCCGCGCGAGGCACTGGCGATGGACCCGCAGCAGCGACTGCTGCTGGAGACCGCATGGGAGGTGTTCGAGAGGGCCGGCATCGATCCGGCGTCCCTGCGTGGCAGCGACACCGGGGTGTTCACCGGCGTGATGTACCAGGACTACCTGAGCCGGGTCCGAGTGATCCCCGCCGAGTTGGAGGGTTATCTC
>DASYBQ010000297.1:0-2206 GCA_036500625.1 Pseudonocardia sp.
CGGCACCTCTTTGCCCTGCTCAGCCGAGCGCACCGGGTTCCCGCATCGCAGACACGGCCGCCCCGCCCTGCTGTAAACCCACAGTTGTCGACCAGGTGTCCGATCCCCGGTGGTGTTGCGCGCCGCCACCATCGCGTTGCGCAGCAGCAGCTTGCGTGCCAGCCGCACCGCCCGCTCCGCGTCGATGCTCCCGACCGGCGCCCAGGGCGAAACTCCCAGCAGAAAGCACAGCTCCGACCGGTAGACGTTGCCGATCCCGGCCATGATCGTCTGGTCCAGCAGCGCCAGCCCGATCTCGCGCCCCGGCTCCGCGCTCAACCTGCGCGCCGCCTCCGCGACCGACTCCTCGCCCCAGTCCGCGTCGAGCAGGTCCGGGCCGAGATGCCCGACCAGTTCACTCTCGCGTTCAGTGCGCAGCAGCGCCAGGTCGTGCACGCGCACCCCGATCGCCACCCGGCGCGCCGTGCCGAGCACCACCCGCACCTGATGTCCGGGCGCCCGCCACCGTTCACCGGGCGCCGAGATCCGCCAGCTGCCGTCCATGCGCAGGTGGTTGTGCAGGCTCAGACTGTTGTCGAACCGCACGAACAGGTGCTTCCCGACCGACGCGACCTCCAACACCGTCCGTCCGACCAGGTCGACCGTGGCATAGCGCGGGTGCCGAATCTCCGCGTCGACCAGCGCCGACCCGGCAAGCGCCGTGGTCAGTGCATGCGCGGTCTGGAAAACCGAGTCGCCTTCGGGCACCTCAGCCCGTCTCCAGTGCGCCGCTCACGCCGATGCCGATCAGCACGGTCGCGGTGATCCGGTCCAGCCACCGCAGCACCCGGCCTCGGGCCCGCAGCGTCCACGCCCTTGCCGCGAAGATCACCACGATGGTCGACCAGAGCAGGCTCAACCCGATGTGGATGCCCACCAGCAGCGCACCCCACACCGCCGAACCGCCCGGTGCGGTTGGCAGAAACTGTGGCAACAGGCTCAGGTAGAACACGCCCACCTTGGGATTGAGCAGGTTCGTCACCAACCCTCGGCGAAACGCGGTGAGCACTGACCCGGAGCCGACCGACGGCGGAGCAGGCTCGGCGCCGGCCGCGTCCGGATGCCGAACCGAGCGCCACAGAGCGGACCCGCCCAACCACAACAGGTAGGCCGCGCCGGCGAAATGCACCACCGCGTACGCGATCCGCGACGCGCTCAACAGCGCCGTCAACCCGGTGATGCTGGCCGCGCCCCACACCAGGCAGCTTGCCGACGCGCCACAACCCGAGGCGAGCCCACCACGTCGGCCGCCGGTCACCACGTTGCGCAGCAAGGCGACGGCGTCCAGGCCGGGCGTCACCGCAGCAACCAGTGCCACCAGCGTGAAGGTGATCAGCGCCGAGGCGGTCATGGCGAGCCGACCCTCCCGGAGGCCGTCAGTTGGCCTCCTCCTCGACCGGCTCGTACTCCTCGATCGGTTCTTCCCTGGTCGGGGCGACCCGGCCGCGGCTGGCCCGCATGATCCTGGCCAGCAGCAGGTTGAACGCCAGCGACACCTCGCGGGCGCCCGGCGTGTTCCACTGGTGGATCGGCAGGCAGGCGCCCTGCGCCTGCTGCACGGCGAGTCGGTCCGGCAATGCCACCGGCATCACCAGCGGACCGAACAGTTCGCGCAGCTCCTCGACGCGGAACTGGTGCTCGTGTGAGCGCGGCCGTACCCGGTTGACCACGACGCCCAGCGGCTGCAACCGCGGGTTGTGCTCGGTCCGCTCGTTCTGCACGGCCTCGAACGCACGCTGCACGCCGGACACCGCGAACATCGTCGGCTCGGTCACCAGCAGCGCCCGGTCCGCCGCCACCAGCGCCGAGCGGGTCAGCTGACCCAGCGACGGCGGGCAGTCCAGCAGCACCAGCTGGTAGGGCTGCTCGTCCTCCTCCAGCATGTCGTGCACGGTGGCCAGGGCCTTCTCCAGCCGGCTGAGCTTGTTGGCGCCGGGGTCGGGGTGGTTGAGCCCCTCCACCTCCTCGGCGCCGACCATCACGTCCACGCCCTCGCCCCAGCCGCTGGGCGCGATGGCCTTGCGCACCGTCTCCGGCGTCGGCTTCCGCAGCACGTGGAACAGGGTGGCCTCGGTCTCGGCCGGTTCCAGCGTCGCTGTCGAGTTGCACTGCGGGTCCAGGTCCACCACCAGGGTGCGCACACCCCTGCGCAGCGCCGCCGAGGCCA
>DASYBQ010000298.1:0-14143 GCA_036500625.1 Pseudonocardia sp.
GTAGTTGTCCTTCCCGCCGAGCACGTAGTTCCACATCCGCGCCGGCGAGGGCCTACGGAAATGATCTTCACTCAAAACCGGACTCTGCCGCGCGCCGGTCATCCAGTTCTCACCACCAGCCATGCCATCCCCCCTGGACCCAGAGACCACAAGCGATATTAGCTATACATGCGGGCCAGGGCGGAACAAGGAGCGCAGCCGGGCGCCGAATCCGCGCGGACCGACAGCGGGGCGGGACCTCGTGCGCCGGGTAGCCAGCGCGCCGGTGGGCAGCGGGTCGCGGGGGGCGTGCGGTTCGGTCTGGTACCAGAGCGCGGTGGTGGCGATGTCGGCATCCACCAGCGGGAGATAGCGGCCGTCGGGGCCCCAGCCGAGGGCCTGGATGGTGACCCGCAGGTCGGTGTCGAAACGGATCGGGTCGCGGGTGTGCCAGCGGTACATGCCGAACCGCTGGCCGGGCTGGTACACCTCGTCCGGCGGTGACACCTGGTGCATCCCGAGGTGCGGGGTGGCGTACCGGACGTACTGGCCTCGGATGTCGAAGTTCCAGGCGCCACCGAAGTAGTCCTCGGTGCCGGTGCCGCAGATGGTCGGGAACTCCTGGTCGCCGTCCAGGTAGAACTTCAGCTCGCCCTCGCCCCACCAGCCCGGCGCCCTCGGCTCGATGGCCAGGTAGGTGCCGACGTAGCGGCCTCGGCCGGAGATGCCGTCGGCGACGGTGTGCACGGCCGGCAGGCCGAGCGGGTTGCTGCGGCGCCAGGTGGCGTGCAGGTAGCCCACCTCGCCCGGCAGGTCGCGCAACACGTAGCTCACCTGGTAGTAGACCGGGACATCGTGGCCGGTCAGGTTGCGCAGCGTGATGCGGGCCCGGCGGCGGAACGGCATCGGCCAGTAGCTGTTCAGGCCACAGGCCGGCGCGACCACGATCATCTCCGAGCTGAGCAGCGCCACCTCGCCCGGCCAGCCGGTGCAGAAGAAGTCGCCGAGCGGCACCTCGACCGAAGGGCCCGGCTGGTCGTCCCAGTGCATGCTCAACACCAGTCGGCGCAGGTCCGAGTGGTCGGTGGTCAGCCAGATGTGCTCGATGACGCCGGAGCCTTCGAGGTCGGCCAGTGTCGCGGTCGCCCCGTCGGCGAGGATGATCGAAGGGGACACCTTCCAGCCCCGGCCAAGGTCGGAGGCCGGGCCAGCGCCGGTGCCGTCGGTGGCCATGCCACCCGCGCCCTTCGCGCCGGTGGAGTTCTCCGGGCTGACCGACCGGCTCACACCCTCGTCGAACTGCCAGACATCCGCCATGCCCGCCCCCTGGTCGCCGGGAAAGCGCCCGACGCTACCAAGCCCGCCGCCCCACCCCGGAAACCCGACGTGTGCATGGTGTGTGACGCCGCACGGGTTGGAGCTCGGCCAGATTCCGCCGACAGCTATGTCACGACGGCTTGGAGACCAGCAGCTCCGTCGCGGCCCCTCGGCGTGCGAAACCAGAGTCGGGCCATGGCGGTGACGTGCGGAAGGAAGCATGTCGCCGACGGTCCGGCGCGCCACACGTCCCAGTCGCTCCAGTCGCGTTCCACCAGATCCAGCCCGCGTAGCACCGACGACAGCTCGATAGTCGTGATGGTCAAGTGCCGGCCTAGACCGGTGATGGGCCTCCCACCGCTGGTGACCCAACTGCCGCGCTCAAGCTCGGGCTGGACCAGACCACCAAGCTCACCCGAGCGCTCGCCGTCGCGACTGGTGACCACCGCGGCGACAATGAGCGTGGCGACACTGGCGCTGAACGTGCCAGGTACGAACCAGGACCGCAGCCGGCGCACCACCTCCAGCTCGTCACCGGCCGCCCGCGTGGGAGCCAGCACCCCGTTGCGCAGGCGAAGCAGCCCGACCTCGCGCAGCAGGCGGTGCAGCGCCGCCAGCGGTGAAAGGTCCTCCTCACGCCAGGCCGGGTTGTCGGCCCCGCCATAGCGCCAGTTCGGCCGCTGCTGGTGCACGCGGCGTACGAACACTCGGGGCAGACGCCCGCCAGGGGTGAGCTTCACACCATCAGCAGCCAACCGCAGGACCAGACCCACACTGTCCGGGACCTGGCCCACCATCCTGCGCACCCACGCGTCAGTGTCGGCCTGGTCGAACTCGGACAGCCTTTCGACCCATTCGCATGCCTGCGCGTGGCGTCGGTGAGCTGGGTCGGCCAGCGCCTCGCACAGCCACGGATAGTAGGGATAGAAGCCGGATTCGCCACCGCTGCCCGCCGGCGGACACCTGCCCTCGCCGTAGACGCAGCCGGGCTGATCGCCGCCGGGTCCGAGCAGGTCGACATCGTGGTCCCAGTCGCGGCCGAAAAGGTCAGCGTTGCAACGGTAGACGAACCGCTCAGGCAGCTCAGCCAGCCGCACACCGCGCTCATCCCGCTCACCGGGCAAGCAGAACCCGAGCACCTGATCCGGTACCCCGTAGTGGACCCCGCCGACGACGAACTCGTGCCAACAAAGCAAACCAGCCGGAGGCCAGGCCAGCGCGACCTGGAGCAGCTCATGCAACTCGGGCAGCGTCACCGACGCCGGCACGTCGAGCACCCGCACCACCACCGGAGCGATACCACGCAACACGACCCGCACACGGGTGATTTTCACGACGGCAGACTAGAACAACGTCACATCGCCGGCAGACCGCACTCCGAGCAACCGAGGGCCCAGCGGAACGTAGCCGGTCACCGTGACCGTGTCGAAGCGTTGCACCCGGACCCGCCACAGCGCCAGCGGCAACATCAACGCCGCGGTGACCGCGCCGGCGGTGCCGCACGGCCAGGGCCGACCGCAGGCGAGGCAGGCCGTGCGGTAGCGGGTGGGCTGGTGTTCGTTGTGCGTGCTGGCCAGCAGCTCGGGCTGGCCGGCGAGCCATGCCACCAGCTCGGAGCTCGGTTCACGCACCGGGGCACCAGACCACGGCAGTGTCGATCACCGGATGCGAGACCCCTGCCGGGCACATGCCGACCTCGGCCCACTCCTGCATCCGGGCCGGCACGGCCACGCCGAACCGCAGCCAGCCGGACGGCGTGCACACCCAGCGCATCTCCCACGGGTTCACCCCGCAGATCGCCACCGACTGCACCAGCCCCACCGGCGCCCGGTCGACCAGCGGCCGCCAGGTCCGGGGGCCGGTCGGCGGTTCCAGATCCAACCCGCACCGGCAACACCGCATGAGGTCACCAATCCCCCTCCGTTGGGCAGGCCCGGCCGGGTGGGGTCGACCGCGGACGTCGCACATACGCGGGCGCGGGTGAGCCATCGGGGGAACGTGCCCTCCCGTTCGCCCACCCGACCGGGACCTGCACGGCCTGGGCGGGCCGCATCGCAAAGCTTGTCGTAAACAATTACAGATGTCTATAGCAGCGGGTACCTCGCTGGAATGCGCCCGGTCGATCAGCGGGAGACTGTCCGGCGACACGGGACGAGGAGAGGGGCGGTGCACATGGTGGGCGGTCCGCTGCCCTCCGCCCTGCGGTGGTTGATCGGCGTCGAGCTGAGCCACTACCGCAACCAGTCCGGCAGGACCGCGAGCGCCGCGGCAAAGCACATCGGCAGTTCGCAGGGCCGGCTGAGCCACCTGGAGGCCGGGCGCAACCAGCAGCAACCGGACGTCGTCGAGGCGCTGCTGAAGTTCTACGGCGCGAGCACCGCCGACACCAACCGCCTGGTCGCGCTGGCCGGGACGGACTACGACCAGAGCTGGTTCGCACCGTGGGCCGATGTCGCGCCAGACTGGCTGCACATCCTCATCGGGCTCGAACGCCTCGCCAGCAAGATCTGGACGTACTCCACCAGCGTCTTCCCTGCCATGCTGCAGACCGAGGGCTACTCGCTCGGCGTCACCGAGGGCCAGCCACGGGTTCGGCCTGACCGGGTGGATCAGCTCGTAGCCCTGCGGATGGAACGACAGCGGCCGGTCTACCAGAGGGACCAGCCCACCGAGCTGACCTCGTTCCTGGAGGAGTCGGTCGTGGACCGGCCGCCGACCCGCTACGGCGAGAACGGCGGCTGGGCACTGCTGCGCGGCCAGCTGGAGCAGGCGCTCGCGGCAGCTTCCCGACCCACCATCGAGGTCCGAGTGGTGCCGACTGCCGCCGGACCGCATCCGGCGATCCCGGGCGGACCGTTCACCCTGCTCGACTTCCGGCTCGCCCAGTCGGTCGTCTATGCCGAAGGCAGCGACAACGCCGTCTACGTGCACAGCCGGGAGCAGGTGCGCGGATATCATCGGCTGGTCGAGCAGTTGCAGGACGTCGCACTCTCGCCTGCCGACACCATCGATTTCCTCCGGGCGCGCATCGCCCGGCTGTCCTGATCGCGGAGGAGCCATGCCTGCCGCACCCTGGCGGCTCGGTGAGTGGCGCAAGTCCAGCTACTCGGACGCGTCGAACGGCTGCGTCAAAGCCTGCCTGACTGCGGTCGGCGTCGAGCTGGGCGACACCAAACAACGCGGTGCCGGCCCGCTGATCCGGTTCAGCCACGACGAATGGGAACGGTTCCTCTCCGACGCGCTGGACGGCGCCGCCCGGACAAATGGGGTCGCTGACATCGACACCGCCCCGCTGGTACTGGACTACCCGGACCGCCGGGCGCACACCCGATGGCACGTGCGAGCCGCCGGAAATACCCTGCACTTCACCGAAAAGGAATGGCACGCGTTCCGGCTCGGCGCCGCCGAAGGCGAATTCACCGTGCAGGTTAGCGATCACTAACTGAATCCGGCTAGGCTGAGTCGGTGGTTGCCGAGCCGATATCGTCGACGCCCACCCGGAAGGACCAGATCCTGCGGGAAGCCGCCCTGCTGTTCGCCCAGCGCGGGTTCCACGGCGTCAGCATCGTCGAGCTTGGCGCCGCGGTTGGGATCAGTGGCCCAGCGCTGTACCGGCACTTCCCGAGCAAGGAGGCGCTGCTGGCCCGGCTGCTGGTCGGCATCAGTGAGCGGCTGCTGGCCGGCGGCACGGCGCTCGCGTCCCGGATCAGTGACCCCGCCGAGCTGCTGGGCGCGTTGGTCGACTTCCAGCTGGAGTTCTCGGTGCGCGAGCCGGAGCTGATCACCGTTCAGGACCGGGATCTGGCGAGTCTGCCGGCCGAGGAACGCCGGCGGGTCCGCGCGCTGCAGCGCGCCTACGTGGAGATCTGGGTGGACACGCTGCGGCGGCTGAACCCGGGGCTGCCCGTCGAATCCGCCCGGGTCGCCGCGCACGCCGCCTTCGGGCTACTCAACTCCACCCCACACAGCGCGCCGCGCGCCGATCCCGAGCACGCCGCCGCCCTGCTGCGCCAAATGGCCCTCCTGGCCCTCCGAGCCTCGTGAGTGAAAAGTAACGCCATAGCGTGACTTTTCACTCACGAGGCTGGAGGCATACCTGCCCGAGGGCAACCGCTGTCGCCGGTCGACGCGCTATCGTGGCAAGCTGTGAGTGGCGAGCCGAATCCGTTCGAGGACTCGCCGGTGCCCGCGCTGCCGCCGGACGCCAGTCCGGCCGCGATCCGGGACGCGTTGATCGATGAAGAGCGTGCGGAGTTTCGAGCGTGCCTACCGGCAGGCGCTTGCCGAGGCCACCGACAGCCTCGACTTGACCCGGGTGTTGGACGTCCTGCATGCCTACCATCGCATCGCGTGGCTGACCCGCCAGCAGGGAGTGCAGGCGCATCGGCGCATGCTCGACAAGGCCGCGACAGTTCTGCGCACCGGGCAGAACCCTGACGCGGTATCTAACGAGCAGGTCCAGGCGCAGATCGAGGAAAGGCTCGGCCAATAGCCGGTGTACCAGGTCATCCGGCACCACACCGTGCTCGACCACGTAGCGGCGCTGCCGACTCGGCCCGCCTAGCACTTTGGGCCTCGACTTATCCACAGGCCGGGTACCAGTCCAGGCAGAGCATGGTGCAGTCGTCGGCCAGGTTGCCCTGCATGGCGTGCAGAACCGCGTCGCCCAACTGGCGCACCACGTCGCGCGGGGGTCGGTGGGCGGTGCGGCGCAGCACCTCCGGAGCCGCCACCTGGTCGCTGTTGCGGTCCAGCACACCGTCGGTGACGAACAGGACCCTGTCGTCCGGCTCCAGCTGGAAGTGCTGCAGCCGGAACTCCCGCCCGGGATAGAGCCCGAACGGGATGTCGATGTCGAGGTCCAGCTCGTCGACACAGCCACCGCGCAACCGCAGCGGCAGCGGGTGCCCGGCGTTGATCACGGTCGCGGCGCCGCTCTCCAGGTCGATCCGGATCAGCTGCCCGGTGACGAACTCGCCCAGCGCCGAGTGCGCGGCGAGCGCGTCGTTGGCGGTGCGTGCCTGCTCCAGCAGCGTCGCTCCTCGGCGGCGGGCGTTGCGCAGGCTGCTGACGAACACGGTGGCGAGCAACGCGGCGTGCACGTCGTGACCAACCGCGTCGGAGATGGAGATGTGCAGGGTGTGCCGGTCGAGTGAGTAGTCGAAGGTGTCGCCGGCGACCGTCGCGGCCGGCTCCAGCCAACCGGCCAGGCTGAGCCGCCCGGCCTGCCAGGCCAGCGCGCTCGGCAACAGCCGGCGCTGGATTTCCGCCGCGAGCGAGAACGGCGTGCAGCGCTGGCCCCATTCGAACAGGTCCGTGTAGCGCCGGCAGGCGACGATGACATAGCCGAGCGCCCGGCCCATCGCGGTCGCGTCGTCCAGCAACTGGGCATCGGGCGAGCCGGTCAGGCTGAACTCGATGATGCCGATGGCGTCACCTCGCACGGTGACCGGGACGGTGACCTGGGTGCCGGTCCCGGACGCGGACAACTCACCGACCTGAGTGCCCAGCACCCGTTCGTACACGGTGCCGGAGAGCTCGATGGTCTCCACGTGCTCGATGCCGCGCTGCCGGCTCTTCTGGGCTTCCCAGTCCGACCTGTCGAAACGGACGATCGCGCGGCCGCCGTACTCCACCAGCAGCACCCGGACCGCGCGGGCGCCGAGCATGGTGGCCAGCGCGTGTTCGGCCACCGCGACGGCGTCGACCGGCGCAGCCGCCTCGATCCGGTCGAGCAGCACGCGCAGACCCGTACGCGGATGCTCCGTTGTGGACATATGAGGATGTTACGGAGCGACCGGAGCCAAACCCGTTCACCGCCGAGTGGAATTGGTCCAATCCGGCAAATCCTCCGGCAGGTGAGTGAGTACTCACTTACTCGCGGATGCCGGCGTCGCCCCAGAGTGCGCGCAGCGCCGAGGCCGTTCCGCCCGGCCCTGCCCGCGCAGGTCGACCGCGCCCCGTTCGGTGACCACCACGTCCACGTCCTGCGACGGCGTGGACACCGGCCGGGACAGCGTCCGCACCAAGGTGGAGCGGCCCCGGTGCGTACTGGTGACCGCGATGATGCTCATCCCGCCGATCGAGCGGGTGGCCGCGGCGGCGTAGTCGGAGTGGCCGCCGATGCCACCGAGAATGGCGGCGGCGGTGCCCTCGACGTTCACCTGGCCGGCCAGGTCGACCTCGATCGCGGTGTTGAACGCCACGAACGGCACGCCGTTGGACAGCCGGCCCAGGTCGTGGGTGACCTCCAGCGGGTGCAGCAGCGGCCGGCCGTCGGCCCACGCGTAGAGCTTCGGGCCGCCGGCAAGATAGGCGGCCACCGGATCGCCGATCAGCAGGCCCCGGCTGTCCAGGCCGACCACCTGCTCAGGCAGCAGGCCGGAGTCGATGCGCACCGGCACCCGGATCGCGGCCAGCAGCGCCGCGCCCAGCTGACCCGGCCCGACCTGCAGCCGGGCACCCTCGGGTACCAGTTTCGAGGCGTGCGCACAGATCCGCTCGTGTGCGGGGCTCGGCTCGGCGAAGGTGACCTCGCGCGGGTGGTCGTCCACCTCGTCCGGCACGGTGACCGCGTCGGGTGGCAGCGGCGGCCCGGCATCGGCGTGCGGACCGACCCGGCTGACCACCGCGGCCACCGGCACGCCGGCCTCGACCGCGGCCCGCAGCCAGGACACCTCGGAGGAGAATCGCAACCCGTCGCCAGTGCGGACCACGGTGGCCAGCAGCAGGTCCGGGCGCAGCGGTCCGCGCAGCAGCGCCGGCACCGCGGACAGCCTAGCCGGCACCGGGGTCACCACGCCTGCTCGACCGCCGCCCGCAGCCCCCACCCGGACATCACCGTCCGCGCGTCGGCGAACAGTGCGGCGTCCAGCCCCGGCTCCGGGTACGGCGTCCAACCGAGCAACAGCCGCAGGTCACCGTGCCGCGCGGCGGCCCGGTTCAGCGCCGGATACAGCGCCCTCGGCGTCCCGACCCGTCCGCAACCGCCACCCGCATCCCCGGCCTGACCAGCCGCTCCAGACCCCGTGAGTGTTGCGGGCGGTTATAGCCGCCCTCAACACTCACGGGTATGGACGGCGACCAGGTAGTTACCGCCGGTGTAGGGGGTGGCTTCCCAGGTGGCGTAGCGGGCCTCGGGGACCAGGCCGGCTTCGGTGCACCAGCGGTCGTAGTCGGCGGCGGTGGGCCAGCCGGAGCGCAGGGTGAAGCCGGCAATCAGGCGGCCGTCCGGGGCGAGGGCGGCGGCACAGGCGGCTACGGCGGCGGGGCGTGCGTCGGGGGCGACGTACGGGACTACGTTGCCGGCCAGCACGACGACATCGAAACCGGTGTGCGGGGAGTCCCGACTCAGGGTGCCAGGAGTCCCGACTCGCGGAAGCGTCGCCAGGTCGGCGTGCTGCCAGGTGAGGGTGGGGGCTTTGGCGCGGGCGGCGGCGATCATGTCCGGGTCGGCGTCGATGCCGACCACCCGGATGCCGCGGCGCGCCAGCTCGATCGCCACCCGGCCGGTGCCGCAACCGGCATCCAGCACCGAGGCCGGCCGGTAGCCGGCGACCAGGTCGGCCTCACCGTGCGGGTTCTGCCCGGCGGCGGCCATCTGTTGCCACCGCCGGTCGTACTCGGACAGGTCGACCTGGTCACGCCAATTCGACCAGTCGTCGGGCACACCCGACCCGGACATCAGTCGCGGAAGTCCCGGTCCCGGCGCACGTTGGCCTTGCGCCCCTTGAGCATCGTCGAGCCGCGCAGCTCGCGCAGCACGTCGTCGGCCGAGGACTCCGGGACCTCCACCAGCGCGTGCCGCTCGTGGATCTGGATGGTGCCGATGTCCCGCCCGGACAGCTGCGACTCGTTGGCCAGCGCGCCGACGATGTCCTGCGGGCGGATCCCGGCGGCGCGACCGGCCGCGACGAACAACCGGGTGGTGCCGACCTTCGGCCGGCCACCGGCTCCCCGGGACCGGGCCGGGCCGCGCTCCGGCTTCGAGGTACGCCCACCCCGTCCGACCGAGCGGGCCGGCACGTTCGGGCTGATCACCGGGATCTCTTCGTCGTCGGCCGCGTCACCGGCGGTGTCCCGTGCCAGCTTCACCGCGGCAGCGGCGACGGCCAGCGGGTCGTAGGCCGAGGCCAGCTCGCTGACCATGGCACGAACCTCGTCCGAGGTCGGGTCCAGCCGGGTCGCGGCGGGCTCGTCCTCGGCCTTGTCCAGCAGGGTGACCAGCTCAGCGCGGGTGCGGGCCAGCCGGGCGCCGCGCAGGTCGGCGATCGAGGGCACCGAGGCGACCGTGATCGACTGCCCGGTGAGCTGCTCGACAGCACGCAACAGGTAGCGCTTGGACGGCGGCACCAGGGTGATCGCGGTGCCCTCCCGCCCGGCGCGGCCAACTCGGCCGATCCGGTGCACGTACGCCTCGGGGGTCTGCGGCACGTCGTGGTTCACCACGTGGGTGAGCAGGTCGATGTCCAGGCCGCGGGCCGCCACATCGGTGGCCACCAGCAGCTCGGTGCGACCGCTGCGCAGCCGCTCCACCACCCGGCCCCGGTGCTCCTGGTCCATCCCGCCGTGCAGCGCCTCGGCGCGCAGGCCGCGGCCGGTCAGCGCCTCGGTCACCGAGTCCACGTCGGCCCTGGTCCGGCAGAACACGATCGCGGAGCGGGGCCGCTCCAGCTCCAGCACCCGGGCGAGCGCGGCCGTGGTGTGCGTGCGGGGCACCAGGTAGGCGTTCTGGCGGACCAGCGGCGACGCGCCTTCGGACACCTCTTCGCGGGCGATCCGCACGGTGACCGGCTCGCGCAGGTACTTCTGCGCGAGCTTCTCGATCCGCCGGGGGATGGTGGCCGAGAACAGCACCACCTGCTTGGTGTCCGGGGTGGCGTCCAGGATCGTCTCGATGTCCTCGACGAAGCCCATGTCCAGCATCTCGTCGGCCTCGTCCAGCACCGCGACCTCGAGCTGGTCCAGCTTCAGGCCACCTCGGTTGATCAGGTCGATGGCCCGGCCCGGGGTGGCCACCACCACGTCCACACCCCGGCGCAGTGCGCCCAGCTGTGGGCCGATCGGCGCGCCGCCGTACACCGCGAGCGTGCGCACCCCCAGGTTCTCGCCGTAGCGGGCGGCCGCGGTGTTGACCTGCATGGCCAATTCCCTGGTCGGGGCGAGCACCAGGCCCAGCACGCCGGCCTGGTGCGGCTGCTCCCGACGGCGGTCGACCAGCCGCTGCAGCAGTGGCAACATGAAGGCAGCGGTCTTGCCGGTACCGGTCGCCGCCTGGCCGAGCAGGTCGTGCCCCTCCAGCAGCGGGGTAATCGCCTCGGCCTGGATCGGGCTGGGGCGCTCGTAGCCGAGCTCCGCGACCGCGGCCAGCAGGGCCGGATCGAGCGCGAGGTCGGCGAAGCGTGTCACCGGCTCGACCTCGGCGGCGCGCGCCGAGGGAGCGACCGGGGACTCGGACGCGACGTCAATGGTCACAGAAATAGGTCTCGCCAGTTCTCTCGAAAAATTTTACCGGGCGCACACAACGCACCACCAACCATTGTCGCAGATGATCGGCCACTGTTCGATGTCGGCCCTGTCTCACCGGGGGAATTCGGCCGGCTCCGCGGAGTTACCGGCCGCCCCGGCATGGTGCTCGGGGTCCGAGTCCGGGTCCGAGGGCAGCGGGCAGCTGCGCGGGGCGGCGAACTCGCTGCCGCAGTCGACCGTGATCCCGCCGTCCGGGTCGTCCGCCTGCGGTGGGCCGCTGGCCTCGACGGTCTCCTCCCAGCTGGGGGTGCCGCTCTCCGCCGGTGAGCTCTGGTCGCCGCTGACCAGCAGCACCGCGAACACGCTGACGGTGAGCACCAGCGTCGCGCCGCCGAACCGTCTCGGGCGGGGCCAGCGCAGCCGAGGGGAGCGCTGCGGGTCCAGTCGTGGCCGGCCCATCAGCGCCAGGCTGAACCGGGTGCGGTGCAGCGCCGCGCAGACCGCCACCGAGCCGGCCACCGTGAGCACCAGCGAGGCCAGTGACACCCACACGGTCGGCGTCTCAAGGCCCGCCCGGCGCAGCACCGAGAGCACCACGTCCAACACCATCGGGTGAGCCAGGTACACGCCGAAGGACAGCTGCGCGCCGTAGCTGAAGGTGGCGCGCAGGGCCGGCGAGCCGTGCTCGGTGATGCGCACCGCGAGCAGGTACAGCACGCCGAGCGAGGCCAGCGACCACAGCACCATGATCGGCTGCAGCGGACTGCTCGCGCCCAGCGCGCCCCGGGTGGGCAGCTGCGCGAAGAAGGTCCACATCAGCACAGCGGCGGCGACCGGGAACGCGGCCAGCACCCAGCGCCGGTGCCGCATGGCCAGCTCGTGGCAGCGCTCCAGGTGCAGCCCCACGACCGCGCCGAGCACCAGCCAGAACTGGTAGGCGGGCAGGCTCGCGTCGCCGAGCAGGCCGCGCCAGCCGTCGTCGGGCAGGTACCACCACTGGTAGACGCTCAGGGTGGCCAGCTCCAGCACCAGGGACACGCCGAGCACCAGCCGGTGCCGGCCCCTTGTCCGCGCCAGCAGCCGCAGCACCAGCGGGAACAGCACCGCGTACTGCAACGTGACCAGCAGGAAGTACATGTGGTAGCTGCCGTTGCCGGTGGCCGCCAGGTACAGCCAGCGCAGCGGCATGTCCGCGAGCGTCTCGCCGAACGGTTGGCTGTTTCGGTCGTGGAAGATCGACACCGCGTAGTACAGGGTGGTCCACCACAGGTACGGGACGCCGATCAGCAGCAGCCGCCGTCGCCGGAAGCCGGACTCGTCGGGCAGCCGGCCGCCCGCGCCCAGCCTCGGGTAGTAGGTGCGAACCAGCACCAGCGCGGAGACGAAGAAGAAGATCTCCCGGCTGTAGTGCAGCAGGAAGCTGGTCTCGCCGAGGCCGGCGCTGTCCGGCGGGAACGGGCTGCCCACCGCGTGCACCGTCACCACGGAAAGGCAGCTCAGCACGCGCAGCGCGTCGATCTGCCTCACCCGGTTGCCGCCGAGGACCGGGCCTGGCGAGCCTGTCACGGGCGCGGCGGCGCCGGACCGGTCGGTGTCAGACGGGGTGGTGGTGGGCTGTTCCGACGCGGCGGCCGACTGCTCCCGAACCCCTGTCGTGCGTTCGGGGTGCCCCACCGACATCGTTGCCCGTTCCTCCTGCCGTTCCGCTCCCGCCACACCAGGTTGCCCGATGCGGCCCACCCTCGACCGACCCAGACCGACTCAGGCGCTGTGCATCCGCTGTGCGTCGATGGGCGCCACCTTGCGCCGCCCCAGGTTCAACGAGCGCATGCGGGACGAGTGACAGTACGTTCCGTTATGCGACTCGAACGGAGCAGCAGCCACCACCACTGACGTATCGGAGGGCGACGTGCAGGTCGACTTCACCCTGCAGGGCTCGTTGGGTGACGCGGACGCGGCGGCGGACGCCGAGCGGCGCGGCTACCACGGGGTCTGGCTCAGCGAGATCAAACACGACCCGTTCCCGCTGCTCGCGGTGGCGGCCACCCGCACCGAGCGGGTCGAGCTGGGCACCGCGATCGCGCTGGCCTTCGCGCGCAACCCGATGTCGCTCGCGGTGACCGCCAACGACCTGCAGCTCTACTCCGGCGGGCGGTTCCTGCTCGGCGTCGGCTCGCAGATCAAGCCGCACATCACCAAGCGGTTCTCCATGCCGTGGTCCGCGCCGGCCGACCGGATGCGCGAGTACCTGCTCGCGGTGCGGGCGATCTGGCGCAGCTGGGAGACCGGCGAGTCGTTGCGCTTTCTCGGCGAGCACTACACGCACACCCTGATGACACCGTTCTTCAATCCCGGGCCCAACCCGCACGGCAACCCGCCGATCCTGCTGGCCGGCGTCGGACCCCGGATGACCACGGTGGCCGGCGAGGTGGCCGACGGCTTCTTCGTGCACGGCTTCACCACCGAGCGCTACCTGCGGGAGACGACGCTGCCCGCGCTGCTGGCTGGGCGCAAGGCCGCCGGGCACGACGACCTTGGCGGCTTCCAGATCAGCGGCCTGCCGTTCGTGGTGACCGGCGTCGACGACGCGGGCTTCGAGGCCGCCGACGCGGCGGTGCGCAAGCAGATCGCCTTCTACGGCTCCACGCCGGCGTACTGGCCGGTGCTCGAGGCGCACGGCTGGGGCGAGCTGGGCACTGAGCTGAACACGCTGTCCAAGCGCGGCGAGTGGGACGAGATGGGCCGGCGGATCACCGACGACATGCTCGACGCTTTCGCCGTGGTTGCCCCGCCCTCGGACGTGGCGCGGCAGCTGTTGGCCCGCTACGGCGACATCTTCACCCGTAGCGGCTTCTACGCCCCCTACCCGGTCCCCGACGGCTTCTGGGACCCGATCATGCAGCAGGTGCAGGGATCGTGAGGACAGCCGACCGGCTGTTGACGACGGCTGCGTGTCCTGCGGGTTCTGTGGGGCGCGCGGGTTGTGGGGCGCCGGCGGGCTGAGTCAGCGCTTGCGGGCGAGGGCGCCGTAGCAGTCGACTGGTTTGCCGTCGCCGTAGCAGTCGATGTCGGCGTCGGCAGGGTCAGGGCGCCAGTGGTTGACGGACCCAAGGCCGGGTTCGAGCATGTCCAGCCCTCGCAAGCAGCGGGCGAGCTGTTGCGGGCTGCGCAGCCGGTAGTGCAGACCCATCTGCTGAGCCTGCTGGGTCGAGGCGACGCCGCGCGCGCTGATGTCGGTGCCGTCGGCGATCATCAGGTAGCTACCGGAGGGCATGGCGGCCATCAGCGTGTCGATGATCGAGTACATCTGCTCGACCGTGTCGGCCGCGAGGCCCGGGATGCACAACATCATGACCGCCACCGGGCGGCCGCGCCGAGG
>DASYBQ010000299.1:0-5151 GCA_036500625.1 Pseudonocardia sp.
ACCAGGTTGCCGTTGTGGCCCAGCGCCAGGCCGCTGCCGGTGGCCGTGGTGCGGAAGGTGGGCTGGGCGTTTTCCCAGGTCGGCGAGCCGGTGGTGGAGTAGCGGGTGTGCCCGACGGCGAGGTGCCCGCGCAGCGAGGAAAGGCTCTGCTCGTCGAACACCTGGCTGACCAGCCCGAGGTCCTTGAACACCACCACCTGGCGGCCGTCGCTGACCGCGATGCCAGCGGCTTCCTGGCCGCGGTGCTGCAGCGCGAAGAGGCCGAAGTAGGTCAGCTTGGAGACGTCTTCACCGGGCGCCCAGACCCCGAAGACGCCGCACTCCTCGTGGGGTTCGGGTTCCTCGGCGTGTGGGTCTGGCAGCAGCTGGCCGGCCTTGCGGACACTGTCTGCCGGGTCGGCGCGGTCGGTACGGTGCTCGGTCATCTCTGGCACGCGCGGTTCCAACACATGCTCCCGACACGGTCGCGGTTGCTCTGGTCCGGTCCAGGTGATCGCAGACGCACGCGCAGTCTAGCCGCCGGCGGGCCACAGCGGGGTCCTTGGTGGGAGGACTCACCCCGGACCCATGCTGGGCGACCGCCGCCCGGCCCACCCGGGACGATGCGCCTCGGCTACCCGCCGAGGATGTCGAGGTGGTCGGCGAAGGACATGACGAGCGTGTCCATGACGGCTTTGCCCTTGGTTGCGGTGGCCGCCGAGGGGCATCCGATGATGCCGGTCGCGGCGTAGCCGACCATGCCGGTGACCAGCAAATGCGGGCGGTGGCTTGCCTCGTGGTCCGTGCTCCCGGGCGGTGTTCCAGTCGTCGCGGCCGGGGAACCGCACGACCCGGCGGTCCGTCACGTTGGCCTGTTGGGTGATGTTGGACAGGCGTAGTTACCGCCGTGCCCGTTCCCCATGACGGGCCCGTCTACTCCTGCTCGGGCAAGGGAAGCGCGGATGTCGGCTGCGACGGCTATCAGAGTGCCTGCGCTGATGCTCAGCGTGCCGGGAAATCCGGGCAGGCCCTCGTGTTCGTGTGAGCAGGAGATCGTGATCGGGGCTGCAGGAAGAGTCCGTAGGCATCGGCCAGTCGTGCGGGCGACGGCGAGGGCTTCGTCGGGGCTGGCCGACGCCGGCGTGGGCGACGGCCAGTCGTGCCAGGCACAGGCCGAGGTCACGGCGGAAGTCCGGGTGCCAGTCGGCCAGGCCCTGCTGAAGCGTGGTGATCGCGCGGCGGCGGTATCGACCACGAGCCGCTGGGCGGTCTCGGCGCGGCCCGCACGGCGCGGCACGATCGCCCACCCGCGTCGCGCACCGGCCTGGATGAGGAGATCCCCGCTGTCGTGGGCGGCGTGCAAGGCCACGCTGGAAGATCGCCCGCGCTTTGACCTTAGCGGCGGCGGCGTGGACCGTCTCGGGGAGCTGGCCGCTTTGCTGACACTGTTTTGCCGAATGAAATTGCGGGATAATGTGCAAACGCAATTACACACAGGGTGGTCCTGGCTCCTCTCCCGCTACCGCCTGTCCGCGCTTTAGTTTGCGGCAACGGCGGAATAACGCCGTTTGTCGAAAGGAATGCGCGGGACGAAAACCGGGGTTGGTCAGCCGGCCAGGCGGCGGCCGAGCAGCGGGGTGAGCTGGCGGGCCGGGACCGGGTCGCCGAACCAGTTGCCCTGGCCAAGGTCGCAGCCCAGCGCGGTCAGCCGCCGGGCCTGCGTGGCGGTCTCCACCCACTCGGCGGTGACCACCAGGTCCAGCGCATGCGCCAAGGTGATCAACGCACTGATGATCTTGCTGTCGGTGGACTCCCAGCCGCCGGAGTGCTCGGGCCCGCCGGTGTCCGGCTCGCACAGCCCACGGGTGAACGCTCCGTCGATCTTCAACCCGTGTACCGGCAGTCTGCGCAGGTAGGACAGGCTGGAATAGCCGGTGCCGAAGTCGTCGATGACCAACCGGACGCCCATGTCGCGCAGCGCGCGCAGGGTGTCCGAGGTGCCGGACTCGTCCACCAGCACGGCCCGCTCGGTGATCTCCAGCTGTAGTCGGGACGGGTCCAGTCCGGTCTGCTCCAGCACCAGGGACACCTCGGCCAGCCAGCCCGGCTCGGCAAGCTGGCGGGGCGCCACGTTCACGCTCACGTACGGCGCGCCGGCGCCCAACTCGTCCGCCCACCGGGTGGCCTGCCGGCACGCCTCGGCCAGCACCCAGCGCCCCAGCGGCACGATGGCCCCGTTGCGCTCGGCCAGGTCGATGAACCGGGACGGCCCGAGCAGCCCGTGCTCCGGGTGCCGCCACCGGACCAGCGCCTCCACCCCGGCCAGCTCACCGGAGTTCAGCTGGACCAACGGCTGGTAGAACAGCTGGAACTCGCCACGGTCCACCGCGCCCGGCACGCTCGCGGCCAGCGCGAACCGGGTGGTCTCGCCGGCGTCGCGCTCCGCGTCGAACATCGCCCACCGGCCGCCGCCGGCCCCTTTCGCCCAGGAACGGGCGGCGTGTGCCTCGCGTTGCAGCTCGTCGGGCCGGGTGTCCCGGACGGCCGCTTCGGTGATGCCGAGGCTGGCGGTGATGGACAGCCGCTGTTGGCCGATCACGAACGGCGGGCGCAGCACGGCGATCATCCGCTCGGCCAGGTCGCTGAGGTAGTCGACGTCCGGCGGGTCGGACACCAGCACGCTGAACTCGTCACCGCCGGCCCTGGTCACCAGGTGCTCGCCGGCCAGCAGCTGCAGCCGGCCGGCCACCGCGAGAAGCAGCTGGTCGCCGACCTGGTGGCCGAGTGAGTCGTTGATCGCCCGGAACCCGTCCAGGTTGAGGTGACACAGCCCGACCCGCGCCACCGAGGAGCCGTCCCGGCAGGCCTTGCCAAGCTGTTCGGCCATCAACGACCGGTTCGGCAGCCGGGTGAGCTGGTCGTGATAGGCCTGGTGGCGCAGCCGGGAGCGCAGGTTGTGCCGTTCGGTGACGTCCTCGACCACGCCGATCACGTAGTCCGGTGCGCCCGCATCGTCGCGCACCAGGGACGCGGTGACGTGCGCCCACAGCACCAGGCCGTCCGGGCGGACGAACCGCACCTCGCCGTGCACGTTGTCCCGGCGGCCGCTGATCAGCGTGCGGAAGTCGCTGATCAGCGTGGCGGCGTCCGCCGGGTGCACGTAGTCGGTCATCGGGCGGGCCGCGGCGGCGGCGCCGCCGCGGCGGGGCGTGCCGAACATCCGGCACATGGCCGGGTTGATCTCCAACAGCTGGCCGTCCAGCGCGACCAGCGCGATGCCGGCGCCGGCGTCGGTGAACATGGTGCGGAACCGCTTGTCGCTGGCCCGCAGCGCGTTCGCCGCGTCCCGGCTGGTGTGCAGCACGGCCCGCAGCAGCGACTCCTGCTCGCGCTGGATGCACTCGCGCAGCCCCTCGGCGTAGCCGGCGGCGAACTCCCCGGTCAGCTCGATGATGCGGTCCGGGGCGGCAGGGTCGAACAGCTGGGTACCGTGCGTGCGGATCACCCGCAGGGTGGCCCGCAGCACGTTCGGCCCTCGGAACCAGGCGCTGGCGAAGTGCGCCCCGAGCTGGCGCGACCACTCCTCGTCGAGCAGGGGTGCGCGGACCAGCTCGGCCAGCTCGGCGGCCATCGGCGCCAGCCGGGCCCGCGCCTCCTCGGCCCCCCAGGTCAAGTAGCCGACTTCCCCTAACGCATGAGCCCACTGTTGTGTGAATTCGACGACGGCGCGTGCGCCGGGTAATTGCGAACCCCCGGTTTGTGACACGCCAGCGCCCCTTTCGGACATTCCCGCATATCGAACGGGCTAATCCTGCGGGTTGGGCCGGCGTTGTGTCACCATTTCGAGGTAAGTATCACTCGAATCGGTTATAGATCCAGTTACGGACAGTGGCGGCACTTAATGGCGGCCGGCATCGGCAGCAGCGCGCCGACCTCCTCGGTGCGGTGCCCCGAGGCGTAGACCAGGGCGCCGGCCACCGCGGCGGACCAGGCCAGTCGGCCGGTGGCCAGCCGCAGCCAGGTGGCCGGATCGGTCTCGATCACGTGCGGCGGCGTGCCCCGGGTGTGCGCGCCGCCGGCCAGGCACTGCACGGCGGCGAACGGTGGCACCCGCACCTCGACGGCCTTGCCCGGGTGTGCCTGGGCGAAGGCGCGCAGCGTGGTGCGCACCGCGATGGCCAGCGTGCGCCGGTCCGGCGCGCCCGGGCGGGACGAGTCGCCGGATGCGGCGCTCGGGCTGTGCTCGGTCGGCTCGCCGTCGAGCCAGCCCCGTACCGGGGCGAGCACGGCACCCACCTCGGCTGCGGTGATCACTTTGCTGGTGGCCATGGCATCGCCAAGGCTGCCATGCCCGGGCACCTCCTTCCGGTTCGGTGGGCCGAGGGGCCGTCATCGGTGGCCTCGGCGGGCGGGGCCGGCCGGGCCGCCGCCGGGTGGCTCGACCCGGCGGGCCGGGTAGGCGGCCAGCTGACGCACCGGGCGCGCGGCCGCCGGCTGGCGGCGGCGCCGGGCCGAGCGGCGCCGGATGGCCGCCACGGCCACCGGAACTTGTTTTGGTGGAAAAATAAACAGTCCCGGCGCAGCCGGGTCCGCGCGGTTCCGGGGGTGGTCGGGGGCGGAACCCCCGACTGTGATCTCGATCAGCTCCCGTTCGGCCTCCTCGGCCCGGCGGCGGACCTCGGCATCGAGGGTCAGCTCGAGCACGTCGTGGTAGGCGCGCAGGATCAGCGCCCTGGCCGGGGAATCCGACCGTAGCGTCAGTGCGCGCAGCGCTGCCAGACCATCCAGCACGCGCTGCCGGGCCACCGCGGTGTGCCCGGGGGCGTGGATGTCGATGCGAGTTCTGCTCATGGCGACATCATGGCGGCGGGGTACGACAGTTCTGCCCGCCGAGGGGCGCCGGCCGGTGGGCCGGGCACAGAAGACCGGCGGCCCGTGCTCCTCGGGTGAGGTGCACGGGCCGCCGCTGCTGTGTCGCCTGCGGGTCAGCCGCCCCCGCCGCCACCACCGCCGCCACCGCCGCGGCCGCCACCGCCGCTGGTGCTGCCGCTGCCGCCACCGGGGCGGGGCTGGGCCTGGGGCAACATGATCTGCTCACCCTCGTTCAACCCCGACAGCACCTGGGTGTTGTCATCACCAACCAAACCCGGCTGGAACTGGTGCAACACCGGC
>DASYBQ010000300.1:0-4865 GCA_036500625.1 Pseudonocardia sp.
GGCCACCCGGCACAACCTCGCCTACTGGCGGGGCGAGGCGGGGGATGCGGGCGGGGCCGCCGCCGCGTGCGAACAGCTGCTCACCGACCGTCTGCGCGTCCTGGGCCCCGACCACCCCCACACCCTGGCCACCCGGCACAACCTCGCCTACTGGCGGGGCGAGGCGGGGGATGCGGGCGGGGCCGCCGCCGCGTTCGAACAGTTGCTCACCGACCGTCTGCGCGTCCTGGGCCCCGACCACCCCCACACCCTGACCACCCGAAACAACCTCGCCTACTGGCGGGTTCAACAGACAGCCACGATCCCAGAGCGCCACGAGTAGCCGAAGGGAGGAACCATGAGGCAGCGATGGGGCAGTACGCCGGTTGGCGCAGCCCTGAACGGACTTACTCGCCGGGACCCCGCTGGGAGAGCTGTCGATACAGCAATCCAGGCGTGCTAACCGAGGCACTAGCTAGGTTGACCTGCGTAAACTGTCACTTTAGGCAAACATGCGGTCATGGTACGTGCAAAAAAAGGGCTTGATAGCGTTACTTTTCACTCACGAGGCCGGAGGCTGGTCCTGGTAGCGGGCCGGGGGTGGTTGTGGGACGGGGTTGAGCGAGTTGCCGAACCAGCGCTGGTCGCTGGCTGCCAGGCTGCCGTCCGCGCGGCCCCGCTCCAGCACCCCGTTGACGAAACGCACCAGGTCGGTGGCTTGCGGGTTCATCCCGACCGCGTAGCGGGCGGTGTCCAGCGTGCGGCCGACCACCCGGGTGGTCGGGTCCTGGGCGGCCATGCCGGCCAGCAGCACGTCGTCGCTGGAGATGGCCGCCACCCGGCCGCGCTGCAGCTCGACCATGCACTCCGCGATGCCCTGTTGCGGCGCGACCGTCACCCCGAGCCGGTGCAACACGTCCTCCGGGGTCGAGCCGCGCGAGGTGCAGACCGGTTGGCCGGCCAGGTCCGCCACCTCCCGCGCCGGCGACGAGGCTGGCACCAGCAGCCGCTGCGACACCTGCAGGTAGTCGGTGGAGAACGCCACGTCGCGCTGCCGCGCGCAGGTCACCGTGTAGACGTCGGCCACCAGGTCGACCTGGTGCCGTCGCAGCGCGGCCGCCCGGTCTTCGACGCGCATCGCGACGAACTGCACCTTCGAAGGGTCGCCGAAAAGCGCGGCGGCGATCTGGTGCACCAGGTCGATGTCCGAGCCGGCCAGGTTGCCGGTCGCCGGGTCGCGGTAGCTGGCCAGGTAGTTGCCCTGGTCCACCCCGGCGATCAGCCGGCCCCTTGCCACGATCGCGGCCATGGTGGAGCCGGCCGGCATGGCACCCGGCGCGGGCAGCGGACCGTCCGGCCGGAGGCTGTCCTGGATGTGGTCGCACGGGGCCGGCGGGGGTGGCGGGGGTGCGGTTCGCCCGGCACCGGGCGCGACGTTGGGCCCACGCGCGACACGGAGGTCGGTGCCGAAACCGCCGTGCGGGATCGGCGACACCGGCAACGAAAGACTCAGCAGCGCGAGCAGACACCCCAGCCCGAGGTAGGCCAGTGGCCGCCGGATCCGGACGCCGTTCACCGGTACTCCCGCACCCGGATGGCCACCCCGGCGGCCGAGGCGGCACCGGCCAGCAGCGCCAGCACCGCCGGGCCGCTGGCCAGCCAGGTCAGTGCGGCGCGGGCCGAGGTGGCGTCGGCGCCGAACGCGGCCCGCTGCTGGTCCAGCGCGTGGCGCAGTGCCACGTCCAACCGGTCGAAGGTGGCGCCGGAGCTGGCCGGGTCGGTGCCGAGCGCGGCGGCCACCGCGGCCAGGTACTGGCCGCCCTCGTCCAGCTCGCGGACCCGCTGGTGCGCCGCCCGCCAGCGCAGCGCCTCGGTGCGCACCGCCTCGACCGCGGCGGACCCCTCGGACCCGGCGCTGTCCGAAGCCGCCGCCAGCAGCCCAGCCGAGGACCTGTCCGCGAGTCGGACATCGGTCCCGAGGACCTGGTCCAGCTGGCCGGTGAAGCCCGTGTCCGAGGCGCCGGGGTCGTTGCGCGCGACCAGCACCAGGCTCTCGTTGCTGCGGGCCTGCAGCACGGCGGTTCTCGCGTCGTCCAGCGCGGTGACCGAGGTGGCGTGCCGGCTGGCCGAGCTGAACCGGAAGTCGGCGAACAACATCGCGCCGACCCACCACAGCAGCGCGACCAGCAGCAGCGCTACCCCGCCGACCAACCCGGGGTTCACCACCCGGTTGGTCCGCCGCCGCTCCGCCACCGCGGCGTCGAGCAGCCCGGCGAGGGTCGCCGCGCCGAGCAGCAGCACCGCGAACGGGAACGCGCCGGCCTCGCCGTAGTCCGAGGCCAGCACGCCGGTCTGTTGGCGGCGCAGCTGCTCGACCGTCGGCAGCACGGTCTCCCGCATCAACCGCGACCCGGCACCGAGGTAGGACTGGCCCAGCGGCAGGTCCAGCCGGTTGTAGGTCCGGGCGGTCTCGATCAGCTCGAGGTACTCCGGCAGCTCGGTCACCACCTGGGTCACCAGCGGGCGCGCCGGGTCGCCGGGCGCCAGCTCGCCGCCGACGTGCACCAGCCGCCGCACGGCAAGATCCAGGTCTGTGTCGTACCTGGCGCGCGGCGCGGCCGGCTGGGCGGAACCGGCGACGTAGCCGCTGGTGGCCATGGCGTCCGCGTCGGCAAGCGAGCGGTACAGCTCGGCGGAGTCCACAACCAGCGCGCTGACCCGCCCGTTGCCCTCGTCGGTGGCCACCTGCCGGTTCAACCCGCTGACCAGGCTGACCAGCGCCGTCACCAGACACCCCAACACCAGCACGGCCCCCAACCGCAACAACCGCGCCGGCGTGGCCTGCCCGCCAACCGGCAACGACCGCAACCGGGACAGCACCGGTGCGACACCGAGCGACGGCCGAGACGGCATATCCAGTCTCATCCGAAGCACTCTCCCTCGCCGCAGCCGGCACCGAGGCCAGTGTCGCGCGCTTGCCCTCGTCCCACCTGTCGACGGACGTGACCTCGGGCGAGCGTGCCGCCGTCCGCGTTCTCCGCGTCCGGGACAATCAACCCCATGAACTTTCGCTCCGCATACCGGCACGGCTTCCTGCGGGTGGCCGCCGCCACGCTGCACACGGTGATCGCCGACCCGGCGGCCAATGCCGCGTCGGTGCTGCGGATGGCGCGGGAGTGCCACGAGGACGGCATCGGGCTGCTGGTGCTGCCGGAGCTGACCCTGACCGGCTACTCGATCGAGGACATCCTGCTGCAGGACACCCTGTTGGATGCCGCCGAGCGGGCGCTGCGCGAGGTCGTGGAAGGCTCCGCCGAGCTGCTGCCGGTGCTGTTGGTCGGGCTGCCGCTGCGCTACCGGCACCGGATCTACAACTGCGCGGCGGTGGTCCACCGGGGCCGGGTGCTCGGTGTGGCGCCGAAGTCGTACCTGCCGACGTACCGGGAGTTCTACGAGCGCCGCCAGGTAGCGGTCGGCGACGACATCCGGGGCACGATCAGGATCAGCGGGGAGCCGGTCCCGTTCGGCCCGGACCTGCTGTTCGAGGCGGAGGACATGCCCGGCTTCGTGCTGCACACGGAGATCTGCGAGGACATGTGGGTGCCGGTGCCGCCCAGCGCGGAGGCCGCGCTGGCCGGGGCGACCGTGCTGGCCAACCTGTCCGGCAGCCCGATCACCGTGGGGCGGGCGGACGTGCGGCGGCTGCTGTGCCAGTCCGCGTCCGCGCGCTGCCTGGCGGCGTATGCATACGCGGCGGCCGGCGAGGGCGAGTCCAGCACCGACCTGGCCTGGGACGGCCAGACGATGATCTACGAGAACGGCGAGCTGCTGGCCGAGACGGAGCGGTTCCCCCAGGGGGAGCGGATGTCGGTGGCCGATGTGGACCTCGGGCTGCTGCGCGCGGAGCGGCTGCGGATGGGCACCTTCGACGACAACCGGCGCCACCACGCGGCCCGGCTGGACTCGATGCGCACCGTGACGTTCCGGCTGCAGCCGCCGGGCGGGGACTTCGGGCTGCGCCGCGCGGTGGAGCGCTTCCCTTTCGTGCCGGCGGATCCCCGGCGCCTGGAGCAGGACTGCTACGAGGCGTACAGCATCCAGGTGGCCGGCCTGGAGCAGCGGCTGCGCGCCATCGGCCAACCCAAGATCGTCATCGGGGTGTCCGGCGGGCTGGACTCCACCCACGCGCTGATCGTCGCGGCCCGCGCGATGGACCGCCAGGGCCGCCCGCGCGCGGACATACTGGCTTTCACCCTGCCCGGATTCGCCACCGGCGAGCACACCAAGGGCAACGCCTACCGGCTGGCCGAAGCACTGGGCGTAACCTTCGAAGAGATCGACATCACCGCGTCCGCGCGGCTGATGCTCACCGAGCTGGGCCACCCGTTCGCCGCCGGGGAGCCGACCTACGACGTGACGTTCGAGAATGTGCAGGCCGGATTGCGCACCGACTACCTGTTCCGGGCGGCGAACCAGCGCGGCGGGATCGTACTGGGCACCGGCGACCTTTCCGAGCTGGCGCTTGGCTGGTCGACCTACGGCGTCGGCGACCAGATGTCGCACTACAACGTCAACGGCGGGGTGCCCAAGACGCTGATCCAGCACCTGATCCGCTGGGTGGTCTCGTCGCGGCAGTTCGACGACGAGGTCAGCGAGACGCTGCGCTCGGTGCTGGACACCGAGATCACCCCGGAGCTGGTGCCGGCCGGCGCCCACGGCGAGGTGCAGAGCAGCGAGGCCAAGGTCGGGCCGTACCCGCTGCAGGACTTCTCGCTGTTCCACGCGCTGCGCTACGGTTTCGGGCCGGCCAAGATCGCCTTCCTCGCCTGGCACGCCTGGCGGGACGCCGACGCCGGGGGCTGGCCGGTCGGCTTCCCCGCCGAGGC
>DASYBQ010000301.1:0-3375 GCA_036500625.1 Pseudonocardia sp.
TGATTGTCAAGCGGCGGCTGGCTCGGGCTGGTCTTGGGGCGTGGGGAACGCGGTGGCTTCGTTGTAGCTCTGACCGGTTTGCAGGCAGTGGTAGAGGCAGCCGAGCAGGCGGTTGAACACGTTGCGCAGGGCGGCGGCGTGGCGGTCTCCGTGCTCACGGCGTCGGTAGTAGAGGGCGCTGGCGCCGGGTGAGTGCGCGGCGGCGACGAAGGCCCAGACGAAGCCGGCGGCGGCCAGGCGGTCGTTCTTCACCCGTCGGTGGGTGAGCGACAGGCTGCGGCCGGACGCTCTGGTGACCGGCGCGGAGCCGGCGTATGCCCTTCAACGATCGGGCGTCGGCGAAGCGGGCGCGGTCGTCGCCGACCTCGGCAAGGACACGGGCCCCGGTGAGGTCGTCCAGCCCGGTGAAGCTGGTGACCTTGTAGTCGGGGTGTTGGGCGAACGCCACCGCGACAGCCTGGCCGAGCTTCTTGACGCTGTCACACTCGATGTCGAGGGTGGCCAGCAGCCGCGGAGCCTGGGCGCCCATCGCCTCCTCGACCAGCGAGTCCTGGCGCAGTTGCGGGCGACGCAGCTCCTCGTGCAGCCTGGCCGCCAGTTGGTCGACTCCGCGTTTGCGCCCACCATTGCGCAGCGCGGTGGCGACGCGGGCTTTGGTCAGCTTGGCCGCGGCCGCCGGGGTCGGCGCGGTGGCCAGCACGGCGCGGGCGTCTGGGCTGGCCAGGTTAGTGGCGTTGCCGCCGGCGAAGGCGGCCAAGAACCCTGGGTGGTATTCGCGCAGCACGGAGCGCAGCTCGTTGCCCGCCCTGCTGCGCCGCCACGTCGCGTCCTGGTGAGCGCGGGCCAGCACAGCGACCGCGCGGGCCAGCTCAGTGTCGCGGGGAAGTGGCCGGTGGGCGTGGCGTCGGTGCGCAGGATGTTGGCTAACGTCACGGCGTCGAGGTGGTCGGACTTCTTGCGCGACACTGAATGCCGTTCCCGGTAGCGGGCCACGGCCATCGGGTTGATTGGGTAGACCGGCCCTCCGGTGGCGCGTAACGCGGCGACCAGCAGCCCGCGCGGGGTCTCGATCCCCACCGGGATCGGTCCCTCGGCGCTGTCGCCGGCCTCGGCGAGCATCGCGGTCAGCTCCGCGAAGCCCTCGACGGTCTCGGTGATGCGCCGTTTGGCCACCAGCTGGCCGTCGGCGTTAACCAGGGCGATGTCGTGATGCTTCTCGGCCCAGTCGATCCCGCGGTACACCTTCACACGCTCACTCTCCATCCGATCCGGCGGTGTCTCTGCTGGTCAGAGACCCTGGCGAGAACGCGCGGCGCCCTAATGACGAGGCTTTGGGGCCTTCCCTCCGATTGAGCCGTTCACGATCCCAGCGACACGCACGGTCCCGGGTTTCGCGTCAGAGCTCAGCGGCTCCCGAGTAGCGAGGTGTGTGCCATGCGGGCGGGCTCGAACCACGATCGACAACCCTGCTTTGAGCAGCTCACATCAGCGGCCTGGACACGCCCGACCCACCGGTCTTGCACGAGACTCTCGACAAGCCACGAGGTGTCCACGCGTGCACGCAGCGCGCCAGACCACTGACCTCGACACCACGCCGCAGCCGGTCTGGCGTCGGGGATTCGCTCCCAGAAAGGGGCCAGGCGTCAGCGCGATGCCGAGCAAGGGGAACGACCCGACCCGGACACGCCGCCCGTCTGTGGAAAGGATTCAACCGTCCCGAGTCTTGACCAGGCATCCATGCCCGGGACCGGATCGTTCGGAACTCATTAGGTCGTGACTATTGCTCTCGACGGGGTGGGGTTGCATCTGGTTGGTCGGATCATCGGCACGTTGTTGATCGGGTTCTTCGGTACCAAGAATGTCAACTCCGCCGCGGTGGGCGCTTGCCGGTGTCGTCCTGGCCGCGGCGCTGGTGTTATTTGAGGATGTTGACCGCGCGGGCGATGACGAGGGCGAGGGTGGCCAGCGAGACCAGTGATTGGGCGAGCATGGTCAGTTTCGCCCACCGGGACAAGGGCATGACATCGGTGGGGCTGAACGCGGTGGCGTTGGTGAACGAGAGGTACAGGTAGTCAACGAAGGCCGGCTCCCATTCGGTGTGCAACCCGTGGTCTTGCATCTGCGGGAATTGGAAATCAGGCACGGTATGACGGGCGTGGGCGCGCGCGGCGGGGCCGCCTCGGTCAAACTGCCAGTACCACAACGCGAAGGCGATGATGTTCGTCAGCCAAATCGCGGCGCCGGTGGACAGCAAAGGACCGGCGTCTTGGCCTTCCCGCCCGCTGATCAGCCCCAATACGAGCAGGACCGCGGACCAACCATTGGCCAGCGTGAGTAGCCCAGACAGGGCCAGGCTGGCTGAGCGCAGGAGTCGGGATTCTCGATCGAACCGTGTGGGGTTGGCGATGACCAGTGCGACCAGCAGGGCCAGTTCCAGACCAGGCAGAAGCCACCGGTTCTGCAGGGTCAACCGGTCCGGTAACGCCACCTGCAGCAGGATCGCCACCACAATGACCGCGGCGACCGGCCACCGGTTTTCCCCTCGGGTGACCCGTAACCAGGCCGGCAGGTGCGCGTGCCGCGCCGCGTCCAGGGTCTTGGCGCCCGCCGTGCTCGTGGCCTCGGCCACGGCGTGACCCAGTTGAGCCCCACCGGCTGAGATCGGATGATGCCCGCCACACAAGGTAGCTTCCAGCCGAGCGAGCTCGTCCTGCACCGCCCGCAACGCCCCCAGGCGCTGTTGTTGCGGGTCCTGTGCCGCATCGGCGGGTGCCATGGGGTCGTTGATCGCCCACTCGGCCCCGGTGATCGTACCGTTTTCCTTCAGGTTGTCCTGGCCCTGCATGATCACTCCCACGCCGCCCGGGTTAGATGCCTACCTGTTATCGTGCTCCACCCACCTAGGCTCAACCACCGTGGGGCCCAGGCCCCGCGCCACGTTGATCACGGTTGATCACGGTTGTAGGGCCGGAGAAGACCGGGCAGGCCTCCAGACGGCACTGTCAGGTTGGTGCGCTGGGTGATCATGCGGGGTCGGTTCATCGCGCGGTGGAGTCGGGTGGCTGGTGTGGTCAGGCGGCGGTGGGCAGACCGACGATCTCGTTGCGGGTGGCGAAGCGGGTGTCTACCTCGCGGCGGTAACTCTGGGCGGACAGCACGTGCCGACGAGGCCGAAAGTATGGGGAGATCCCGGTGAACGCGGACAGGAACCGCCGCGCCCCGCCGGCTGAGTGGAACCCGCGCGTCGCCTGCTCTGGGTGGCGGGTGGGCTGATGAGAGTTCTCGGCCCGGTTGTTCCGATACTTCGAGCGTCGATGCTGCACCCCGGGGCATCAGTCGACGTCGCGCCGGGCCGTAGCTGGCCAGATTGTCGGT
>DASYBQ010000302.1:0-22068 GCA_036500625.1 Pseudonocardia sp.
GCGTCCCCTCCAGCTGTGGCTTGAAGGCCACGGCACCTGACACGGCGTCATATAGCGGTCGTCGTGGAACGAGAGGAAAACGCACGTGCTTATTTCGCAGCGCCCGACACTCACCGAAGACACCATCGGCGAGACTCGGTCCCGGTTCGTCATCGAGCCGCTCGAGCCCGGCTTCGGCTACACCCTCGGCAACTCGCTGCGCCGGACCCTGCTGTCGTCCATCCCGGGTTCCGCCGTGACCAGCATCCGGATCGACGGGGTGCTGCACGAGTTCACCACCGTCCCCGGGGTCAAGGAAGACGTCACCGACATCATCCTGAACCTGAAGGAGCTGGTGATCAGCTCCGAGGAGGACGAGCCGGTCACCATGTACCTGCGCAAGCAGGGCCCCGGCGCGGTCACCGCCGGCGACATCGTGCCGCCGTCCGGTGTCACCGTGCACAACCCGGACCTGCAGATCGCCACCCTGAACGACAAGGGCAAGCTCGAGGTCGAGCTGGTCGTCGAGCGGGGCCGCGGTTACGTGCCCGCCGTGCAGAACAAGGTGAGCGGCGCGGAGATCGGCCGGATCCCGGTCGACTCGATCTACTCGCCGGTGCTCAAGGTGACCTACAAGGTCGAGGCCACCCGTGTCGAGCAGCGCACCGACTTCGACAAGTTGGTGCTCGACGTGGAGACCAAGCCTTCGATGACCCCGCGCGACGCACTGGCCTCGGCCGGCAAGACGCTGGTCGAGCTGTTCGGGCTGGCCCGCGAGCTGAACGTGGACGCGGAAGGCATCGAGATCGGCCCGTCCCCGCAGGAGGCCGACACCATCGCGGCGTTCGCGATGCCGATCGAGGAGCTGGACCTGACCGTCCGGTCCTACAACTGCCTCAAGCGTGAAGGCATTCACACCGTGGGCGAGCTGGTCGGGCGCAGCGAGGCCGACCTGTTGGATATAAGGAACTTCGGGGCCAAGTCCATCGACGAGGTCAAGATGAAGCTCGTCGGGCTCGGCCTGGCCCTCAAGGACAGCCCCCCCGGATTCGACCCTTCGATCGCCGCCGGCGACTACGACGGTGAGAGCTTCGATCCGGACGCGCTGGGTGACGACGGCCAGGACTACGCAGAAACGGAGCAGTTGTAGCCATGCCACAGCCCACCAAGGGTCCCCGCCTCGGGGGTTCGCCGTCGCATCAGCGGCTCATAATGGCCAACCTGGCCACCGCGCTGTTCGCCCACGGCCGGATCACCACGACCGAAGCGAAGGCCCGCCGCCTGCGGCCCTACGCCGAGCGTCTGATCACCAAGGCGAAGCGCAACGACCTGCACAACCGCAGGGAGATCCAGAAGGTGATCCGGGACCAGGAGGTCGTGCACCGCCTGATGACCGAGATCGGGCCGTTCTTCGAGACCCGCACCGGTGGATACACGCGGATCACCAAGACGCTGCCGCGCAAGGGCGACAACGCCCCGATGGCGGTGATCGAGCTGGTCCGCCAGCAGACCGTCTCCGCCGAGGCGGACCGCGCGCGCCGCGTCGCCGGCTCGCAGCAGCCGGCAAGGCCCTCGGCCAAGCCGGCCGAGGAGACCAAGCCGGCCCAGGGGGCCGAGCCGGTTCAGGAGGCCGAGGCGAGCACCGCTACCTCGACCGAGGGCGCTCCGTACGGCGAGGACAGCCACGCCCCGCTGGCCGACGGTGGCCAGCCGGACGGCTTCCCGGTCAAGGGCAACGACTCGTCGAAGCTCTACCACGTGCCCGGCTCGTCGCACTACGACCAGACCGACGCCGAGGTCTGGTTCGCCGACGCCGACGCGGCCGAGGCAGCCGGTTTCGCGCTGCCGCCCTCGCAGCGCGACGACTCAGATTCTTCATCGGAGGACGGCTCCTGACTGAGCCGCTGAGGCGGACGCGGCTGGACATCAGCTACGACGGCACCGACTTCTCCGGTTGGGCCGTGCAACCCGGCCGGCGCACCGTGTGCGGGGTCCTCACCGAGGCACTGAGCACACTGGCGCGCCGGCCGGTGTCGTTGACGGTGGCCGGCCGGACGGACGCCGGCGTGCACGCCACCGGGCAGGTGGCGCACGTCGACCTGCCTCCCGAGCTGGAGCCTGCGCCGCTGCTGCCCCGGCTGGCCCGGATGCTGCCCCGCGACGTCCGGGTGCGGGCGATCACCCCGGTGTCCTCGGACTTCGACGCGAGGTTCTCCGCGCTGCGCCGGCACTACCGCTACCGGGTCGCGGTGACGCCCTACGGGGCCGAGCCGCTGCGCGCCAGGGAGACGCTGTCCTGGCCGCACGGCGCCGATCTGGACGCGATGAACTCCGCCTGCGCCGCGCTGCTCGGCGAGCACGACTTCGCCGCGTTCTGCCGCCGCAGGGAGGGCGCCACTACGATCCGCGCGCTGCAGCGGCTGCGGTGGCTCGCCCCGGAGCCGGGGCTGCTGGTCGCCGAGGTCAGCGCGGACGCGTTCTGTCACTCCATGGTGCGCAGCCTGGTCGGCGCGCTGCTCGCCGTCGGCCGGGGCCAGCGCCCGCCAGGGTGGCCGGCGCAGCTGCTGAGCCGCACGTGCAGGGCCAGCGAGATCACCGTCGCCCCCGCGCACGGCCTCACCCTGATCCAGGTCGACTACCCGGAGCCGGCCGCCCTGGCCGCCCGAGCCAACCAAACCCGCCGACTCCGCACGTCCTCGTAGCGCCAGCGGCGTGGTCAGGTGTGTATGTGGGCCGGGTCGGTCTCGGCGGGGGCCAGCGCGGGTAGGCCGTCGATGCTGGCGCGGGCCCCGGCGCTGCGTACCGCACGCCTTGCGCGGGTGTCCGGGCGCTGGGACCAGGTGTTCAGCAGGTCCCGCTCGGCCACCTCCTCCATCCTGGGCACCGAGTAGCCGCAGGAGTCGGCGATCCGGTCCAGCGCGACCACGATGACCGTGCGCACCCCGTGATGCGGCCCGAAGTGGGCAACCAGCTGGTGCCAGTCCGGGTCGGACGGCACCGCGACGCGCCCCCTGCCGTAGAGCCGCAGGATCTTCGCCGACCGGGTGAAGGAGCAGAACATGATCGTCACCCGGCCGTTCTGCCGCAGGTGCGCGATGGTCTCCACCCCGCTGCCCTCCAGGTCGAGGTAGGCCACCGTGGTGTCGTCGAGCACCGCGAAGGTGTCCCGGTAGCCCTTCGGCGAGACGTTCACGTGCCCGGAAGGGCCGTCCGGCGCGGTCGCCACGAAGTACATCGGCTGCTCCGCGATGAACCGCCGCCACCGCTCGTCCAGCCTGTCGAATAGCTTCGCCACTGCCGTCACGATACGCCCACCAAACCCGCTGGTCAGCCCTCGTGGGTGCGGCGTGCCCTCCAGAGGGCGCCCCGACCCACGAGGGGCGGAGCCGCATTCCCCGGTTCCGGTCATGTGACGGCGCGCCGACCGATACGGTGATGCCGAGATTTGTGCTCCCGCGACCGTCCGACCCCGAGGATTCTCCCGACATGGCCAAGCAGCCCGTCACCCGGATGCAGATCGATGCGTACCGGTTCGGGCAGCGGCGGCTGGAGTCGGCGCTGGCCCGCCGCGACCCGGTGCTGCTGCACGAGGTGATCCGCGGCCAGCGGCGCGCGGTGGCCGGAGGGCTCATCCTCGCCACGCTCATCGGGCTGGGCCTTGTCGCCTACGTGAAGTTGGCTGGCAAGACAGACTGGCGGAACGAACAGATCATCAACGCTTCGCCGTCCGGCCAGATGTTCGTGGTCATCCACCAGCCGGACCGACTGGTCCCGGTGCCGAACCTGGCCGCCGCACGGCTGGTGTACAGGGCCGCCTCCAACCCGAAGGGCGGCCTCTCCCCGCTGACCGGCGGCGCGGGCGGCATCCCCGACGCCACCCCGATGACCGACGCCCAGGTGGTCGGCGCCGAGCGGACTCCGAACTCGGCGCTGATCGGTGCACCGGGCGCGCCGCTGCCCTCGGCGGGCGAGGGACCGGTGCATCCGCCCGGCGCATGGGCGCTGTGTGACACCGGCGGGGGCAACACCCAGCTGATCGCCGGTGTGGACCGAACCCGTCCGCTGGGGCCCCAGGACGGCATGCTGGTGTCCTCAGCCGGGGTGAGCTACCTGGTCACCGGCGGGCGCCGCTATGCGATCGCCGCGAATGCCGCGACTGCCGCGCTGCAGGCTTACGACTTGCGCGACTTCCACCCCAAGCCGGTCTCCGCCGGGTTGCTCGCGCAGATTCCGGAGGGCCCGCAGCTCGGCGTGCCGACCTGGGGGGCCGGTAACCCGGCGTTCCGCCACGTGGTGCGGGTGGACCGGCCGAACCAGGCGCCCCGGATCTACCTGGTCGTCGGTAGCCAGGCGGCGCAGGTGGGCGTGCCGGTCGCCGACCTGCTGCGGGTCTCGCTGAACGAGGACCTCAGCCAGCCGATGGAGACGATGAGCGTTGACGAGATCAACGCACTCGCCCAGCTGGACCTTGCGCCGGAACTGGCGTCCTACCCGACCTATCGTCCGGTCATCCAGGACGGCCCGGACACGAATGTGGTGTGTTGGCAGTGGGACCGGAACGGGAAGAACGCCGCGCTCTCCGTGGCCGCCGCCGCGCCGGTGCCAGCCGGCCAGCCCACCACGCCGCTGGCCCAGCAGGACGGTCCCGGCCCGAAGCTGGACGCGGTCTCGCTACCCGGCGGCAACGGCCTGCCGGCCTTCGCGGTGGTGCCGGGCGGAGCCGGGGCGGGCGGCTACTGGCTGGTGTCCAGCACCGGCGTGGCGTATGGAATCCAGGACTCGGAGACCGCGCAGGCACTGGGCGTCCAGTCTCCGGCACCGGTCCCGGTTGGCGCACTGCAGGCCCTGCCGCAGGGCCCGCGCCTGGACCTTGCCGATGCCAACCAGACCGTCGACGTGCTGCGGACCAACCCGGCCACCGGCGGCGGCTGAGCGCGGGGGCGCTGGGACAATCACCGGTCGTGGAACCCGACCGACGACCGAACGAGCCGATCCGCCTCGTCGACTACGACGGGCGCTGGCCGGCGGTGTTCGACCGGGAAGCCCGCGAGATCGCCCGGGTGCGGGGACTACCCGCGCACGCACCGCGCGGAGGCGCTGCGCTACCAGCGGCTCGAGCAGCGTCTCGCGGCCCGGCATACACACGACCGGGAGGCCTACCCCGACGGCAAGGCCGAGATGCTGGCCGAGCTCGACGCCACCGCGCTCGCCTGGCGAGCGGGTGCCGGGCGGTGACGGGCACGGCCCCGCCCCCGGGGTCAGCGGCGGCGGTGCGGGGGCTGGTTGGAGCGGCCCTTGCCGACCGCGAGGATGCCCGTGGCGACTACCGCGAGCAGCGCGAGGATGCCGGCCCACAGGGCGCCCTGCCGACCTCGGTTGGGTGGCGGTGCCGGGCTCAGCGCCAGCGTTCCGGTGCCCTCGGTGCTCGCGGTCGGCGGTGCCAGTACCTCGGGTTGCTGGACCAGCGCGGCGAGCGGGTTCACCAGGCCGTAGCCGGCGCGGGCGTCCCGGTGGCCGGGGTTGGACGCGGTCGCGGTGATCCGGTCGACCACCTGCTGGGCGTTCAGGTCCGGGTAGCGGGCCCGGATCAGCACGGCCAGCCCGGCCACCGCCGGCGCGGCGAAGCTGGTGCCGTCGATGTAGCCCGGCCGCGCCTGGCCACCGGATGTCACCGTGCTGAGCTGGTCCGTCACCCCGACACCACCGACAGCCAGCGAGGCGAGGCGCTGGCCAGGCGCGGCGACGTCCACCCAGGGACCCGGGTAGCTGAAGCCGGTCGGGAGGCCGTTCTCACCCACCGCGCCGACGGTCAGCACGTCGTCGTCGTACCAGCCGGGCAACACCACGGTGCTGGTGTCCGGTTCCTGTGGGCAGTCATGGGGGTCGCCGGTGCCGGTGTTGCCGGCCGCCGCGACCACCACCACGTCGCGCGACCGGGCATAGGCCAGCGCGGCCTGCAGCGCGCTCGGTCGGGTCAGTGGCGGTGAGCAGTTCACCTCGGAGATGTTGATCACGCTGGCGCGCAGCTCGACGGCACGGACGATCGCCTCGGCCAGCGTGTTGGTGTCACCCGCCGAGACCTGCCGATCCTCCGCGTCGGTCGCCGTGTAGCTGGGGCTGGACTGGCGTATCGAGATCACGTCGGCGGCAGGGGCGACCCCGGCGAAGCCGGTCGCCCTGTCCAGCCCGGCGGCCGCGATGCCGGCCACCGCGGTGCCGTGGCCGTCGCAGTCGGAAAGACCGTTGCCGCCGGTGACGAAGTCACCGCCGGCGATGAGCCGCCCGGCGAGCAGCTGGTGCTGGTTCACCCCGGTGTCGATCACCGCGAGCCGGATGCCGTCGCCCTTGCTGCCGGCGCCGCGCCACAGTTCGGGTAGCCGGAAGAGCCGCTGTCCCCAGAGCATCGGGGCGGTCGCCGGTGGGTCCAGCCGTTTCAGCGTGCTGGCGCAGGCCGTGCCCAGTCGTACCCCCGGCAGCGCGCCGGGTGTGCCGTCGGGCAGCAGGTCCATGTCCACCGGCGGCGGCTCGGGGTGCTCGGCCACCCGAGCCGTGATCGGCGCGGAGGGTCGCGCCGGCCCGACGGCCGCCGGACTGGTGAGTGCCGGCTCGGCTCCGGCAGCGGTGCCGGCGGCCGCTGGCAACAGCAGGGCAGGCAGCAGTGCCACAGCCACTGCTCCGGCCAGCGTCGCCGGATGCCTCATCCGAGCTCACGCACCACCTGGTAGATGTTCAGTACGGCCAGCGCGAGCGGGAAGGTGGCCACCACTAGCACCGCCTCGATGACGTCGACGGTCCGGCGCAGCACCGGCGAGGACTCCCGCTTCGGCCCCGCCCATACCAGCCACAATGCGAGGCCGGCGGCACCGAGCAGGCCGAGGGCCACACCGAGCCTTGCCAGGTTCGGGCCGGTGACGACCAGGCCGAGGACCAGGCCGGAGCCGGCGGCCAACCCGGCGGCCAGCGGGGCCGCCGACGCGGCGGCGGTCACGTAACCCCGGGAGCGCAGCAGCAGCACCGCCACCACGACCGAGCTGAAGGTGTAGCCGGCCCACCCGCCGGTGCCGGCGGCGAGCACGGCACCCGCGCCGGCCACCGCCGAGGCACCCAGCACCAGCCCGCCGAGGTAGGTGTGCGCCAGCCGGGACTGGTAGCGGACCTCCTCCGGGCTGGCCAGCTCCCACTGTTCGTCGGCCGCGATCATCTCGTCCGGTGTGGTCGGGATCATCGGTGGTGGCAGCCCGGCCAGCCGCACGCTCACCCGGGGCAGCACCGGCAGCAGACCGACCGCGACGGCTGAGGCGGCTGCCGCGAGGCCACCCGGGCTGCCGAGGTCGAACACCGCGAGCAGCGCGGCCAGCGCGGCCAGCACACAACCGAGCACCACCGCGAGCAGCACCGGCGCGGCGGTACCGAGCAGCGCCAGCCCCGCCGAGGCGGCGGCGGCGGCCAGCGCGGTGGCGAGCAGCAGGTGCGCGGCGCTCGGCAGGCCGGGCAGTCCGGCGAACCCGGCGGCGGCGGCCAGCGGCGCGGCGGCGAACGCGAGCACGACGGCCGCTGTGGCGTCCACCTTCGCGGTCTGCATCGCGGCTGTCAGCGCGGCGCCAGCCGCGAGCGCCGCGACCGCAGCCGCCACCGGGCTGGCCTGCTCGCCGAGGCCGCGGACGCCGGACAGCAGCAGTGCGGCCAGCACACCCGTCACGGCGGCGGCGAGCAACCCGGCCGGGCGGCGGCACCGCTCGTTCCAGGGGCGTACCGCGAACGTCTCGGGCTTGCCGTGTTCCTCGGAGTCCAGCTCGTCCCAGGCGCCGGGCGTGCCGTCCGGGGCGCGCACCGCCTCGGCGACGGCGTCCACCGGGTCGTCGAACACCGGGGGTGGTGGGGAGTCGCCACGCTCGCGCAACCGCAGCAGGTCGCCGTCCAACACCCCCAGCCCCGCCAGCGTGGCCTGCGCGGGAAGCTCGGCACCGGCCACCGCGGCGAGACACCAGGCGCCGGGCCGTTGCGCGCCGGACCGCGTCCGGGCGCGGTTGCCCGACTCCCCGGACAGCTCGGTGAGCATCGGCACCAACTCGGCCACCGTCAGGTCGATGGGCAGCGCCAGGTCCATCCGGGACCGGGGCGCCAGCACCGTCACGCGGCAGAACTGGGTGCCCTCACGGGGTGCTTCGGGCCGGGTGAGACCGGCCTCCGGCCTGTTCATGGTGCCTCCTGCCGCACTGAAATAGTTGGGCCAGGGAAGCGACTACTTTGTCCGAAACCGGCCCGGTGCGCGTCATCGGGTTCCTAGTATTGCGGCGCGGTGCCAGGTATGCGGGCGGTTTGGCGGAACTCGCCGAGTCAGCTGTTCCTGCTGGTGCTGTTGCGTCTGATGTGTTGTCGATAGTGGGGGTTGGCCAGCGATGAGTACTCGGACCGTGCGCCGTGCGCCGCGAGCGACGCCGCCGAGGCTGCCCGGCGGCGAGCTCCCGTTGGAGCCGCCGCCCGCGCCGCCCCGGCCGGTACCGGCCGGGATGATGCAACGGATGATGCCGCTGGTCATGGTCCTCGGCTCGGTGGGCATGATCTTCGTGATGGGGGTGGACAAACCCACCTCGTGGATGTTCGGGGGCATCTTCGCGATGTCCACCGTCGGCATGATGGCCGGCGGAGTCGGCAGGGGCGGGTCGCAGCGGGCGGAGACCGACGAGAACCGCAGGGACTACCTGCGCTACCTGGCCCAGGTCCGCAAGCGGATCCGGGCGGTGGCCGCCGCGCAGCGCGCCGCGCTGGAGTGGACCCAGCCGGAACCGAGCGCCCTGCTCGGCGTGCTGGGCACCGACCGGCTGTGGGAGCGCAGGGAGACCGACCCCGACTTCGGCCAGATCCGGGTGTGCCTTGGCCGGCAACGCCTTGCCACCCGGCTGGTCGCGCCGCAGACCGGGCCGCTGGACGAGATGGAGCCGGTGTGTGCCTGGGCGCTGCGCAGGCTGATCAGGGCGCACTCGGTGGTGGCCGACCTGCCGGTTGCCGTCGCGCTGTGCTCGCTGCGCAGGGTCTGCCTGCGGGTGTCCGGCCCCGCCGTGACCGGCGGTAACCGGCTGGAGCCGGCCCGCTCGCTTGCCAGGGCCATGCTCGCGCAGTACGTGGTCTGGCACAGCCCGGCCGAGGCAAGGCTCGCGGTGATCACCTCCCCGGCCACCGCGCCGCTGTGGGACTGGACGAAGTGGCTGCCGCACGTGCAGCACCCGACGCTGACCGACGACATCGGCGCGCTGCGCATGGTCACCACCGAGCCGGCCGAGGTCGCCGAGTGGCTTGCCGCGCCCGGCGCGAGCTCGACCGGCGGCGCCGAGCCGTGCCGGATGATCGTGGTGGTGGACGGGGTGGACGTGCGCAGGACCGGCGCGCAGTGGCTGGACCGCGCGGAGGTGACCCTGCTGCGGATCGCGGACGCCAACAGCGCGGCCGGTGAGCGCGGCGAGCTGAGCCTGATGGTCGAGCCGGACCGGCTGGGCATGGCCACCGAGGTGGCCGGCGCGACCCAGCCCGGCGCCGCCCAGGCGGTGGCCACCCAGTTGGCGGAGCCGAAATGGATCGGCACACCGGACACGCTGAGCCTTGCCGAGGCGAGCACGCTGGCCCGGCGGATGGCCAAGTTCCGGCCGCCGCGCGGCGCCGAGCCGGACACCGGGCGCCCGCTGCGCAACACCGTCGGGCTGCCCGAGTTGCTGGGCATGGAGGCGCCGGGCGCGATCTCGGTGGCCAGGGCCCGCTGGCGCGGCTCCGCCTCGGACCGGCTGCGGGTGCCGATCGGGGTCGGCGCGTCCGGCGAGCCGGTCCTGCTGGACCTCAAGGAGTCCGCGCAGGGCGGTTTCGGCCCGCACGGGCTGTGCATCGGCGCGACCGGGTCGGGCAAGTCGGAGTTGCTGCGCACGCTGCTGCTCGGGCTGGCGGCCACCCACCCCTCCGACGAGCTCAACCTGGTGCTGGTGGACTTCAAGGGCGGCGCCACGTTCCTTGGCATGTCGCACCTGCCGCACGTGTCCGCGGTCATCACCAACCTCGCCGACGAGCTGACCCTTGTCGACCGGATGGCCGACGCGCTGGCCGGCGAGATCACCCGCCGCCAGGAGATGCTGCGTGACGCCGGCAACCTGGCCGGCGTCGGCGACTACGAGCGCAAACGCCGTACCCACCCGGAGATGGCGCCGCTGCCCGCGTTGCTGATCGTGGTCGACGAGTTCTCCGAGATGCTCGCCCAGCGCCCGGAGCTGGTGGACCTGATGGTCACCATCGGCCGGCTGGGCCGGTCGCTGCAGATGCACCTGCTGCTGGCCTCGCAGCGCCTCGACGAGGGTCGGCTGCGCGGGCTGGAGTCACACCTGTCCTACCGGATCGCGCTGCGCACGTTCTCCCCGGCGGAGTCGAGGGCCGTGCTCGGCGTGCCGGACGCCTACCAGCTGCCGCCGATGCCGGGGTCCGGGTACGTGGCGCTGGGCACCGACGAGCTGGTGCGCTTCCGGGCCGCCTACGTGTCCGGGGCGCAGGACGTGACCGCGTCGCCGGGCCGGGCGGCGGCCCGGGGCGCGGCGGCGCGGCCTCGGGTGTTCACCGCGACGAGGGTCGGGCCGAGGCCGGGCGGGTCCGGGCCGGCGACGGAGGTGCTCGGCGGGGCATCGATCGCGGCGTTGTCCGATGTCACCGAGGTGCTGGCCAGCTCGCCGGCCGAGCTGCGCAGGGCCGCGACCGGGAGCCAGCTGGCCCGCGCCGGCGACGGCGCCGCGCTCCTGCCCAACCCGGGGGTGCGTTCAGGAGGCACTCCGGGGTCCGACCCAGCGTTGCTTTCGGGGGGTGCTTGGGGGGCGGAGCCCACCGAGGGCGAAGGGGTACCGAGCGTGATGGACCTGATGGTGGCCGCGATGGTCGGCAACGGCCCGCCGGCGCACCGGGTCTGGTTGCCCCCGCTGGAGACCCCGCCGGCGCTGAACACCCTGCTGCCGACGCTGGGCCGAGGACCGCGCGGGCTGGGCACCGCGACGTCCGGCGGTCTGCGGGTGGCGATCGGCCAGATCGACCGCCCCTACTACCAGCGGTGGGACCCGCTGGTGGTGGACATGGCGGGCGCGGCGGGGCACGCCGTCGTGGTGGGCGCCCCGCAGTCGGGCAAGTCGACCGCGCTGCGCACGCTGGTGCTGGGTCTGGCGTTGACCAACACGCCCCGCGAGTTGACCGTGTACGGCCTTGACTTCGGCGGCGGCATGCTCAACGCGCTCGCCGGGCTGCCGCACGCGGCCGGCGTCGCGGACCGCCAGCAGCCTGACGTGGTGCGCCGGATCGTCGCCGAGGTGACCGCGCTGCTGGCCGACAGGGAGCGCTCGTTCCGGGCCGCCGGCATCGACTCCGCCCGAGAGTTCCGCCGGCGCAGGGCGAGTGGGGAGTTCGCCGAGGACCCGCACGGGGACGTCTTCCTGGTGATCGACGGGTACCTGACCATGCGTACCGACTTCGAGGACCTGGAGGCCCAGCTGCTGGCCCTTGCCATGCGCGGGCTGTCCTACGGGGTGCACCTGCTGATCACCGCGAGCCGCTGGATCGAGCTGCGCCCCGCGCTGAAGGATCTGCTGGGCACCCGGCTGGAGCTGCGGCTCGGTGACCCCGGCGACTCGGAGATCAACCGGCACAACGCCGCCCGTGTCTCGGCGCGGCCGGGCAGCGGGCTGGCCCCGGACGGTGGCCAGATGGTCATCGCCCGCCCTGAGGTGGATGCGGTCGGCGACGGTCTCGCGCCGGCGGTGGCCGCGATGGCCCAGGCGTGGAGCGGACCGAGGGTGCCGGGGGTGCGGCTGCTGCCGGAGCGGATGCCCTACCGGGAGCTGGTGGCCCGCACCGAGGCCGCGGCGGCGCCCTCGGTGCCGCACCTGTTGCCGGTCGGCGTTGACGAGGCCCGACTCGAGCCGGTGTACCTCGACTTCGCCACCGACCCACACCTGCTGTGCTTCGCCGACGGGGAGAGCGGCAAGACCAACCTGCTGCGGGTGATCGCCAGAGGCATCACCGACCGGATGACCCCGGAGCAGGCGCGCATCGTGCTGGTGGACTACCGGCGGACCCTGCTCGGCCAGATCCCGAGCAGCCACCTGATCGCCTACTCCAGCAACGCCGACGCGGTCGCATCGACGGTCACCGAGGTCGCCGGGTCGCTGCGGCGGCGGATGCCCGGCCCGGACGTGACACCCAAACAGCTTCGCGAGCGGACCTGGTGGCAGGGCCCCGAGGTGTATCTACTGGTCGACGACTACGACCTGGTTGCCACGCCGGGCGGGGGGATGAACAGCAACCCGCTGCTGCCGCTGCTGGAGTTCCTGCCGCAGGCCAAGGATGTCGGGTTGCACCTGGTGGTGGTGCGGCGCAGCGGCGGCGCCTCCCGGGCGCTGTTCGAGCCGATCATCGCCCGGCTGCGCGAGCTCGCCTCGCCCGGCCTTGTGATGAGCGGCAGCCCGGACGAAGGTCCGCTGCTGGAGGGCATCAAGGCCACCCCGCAGCCGCCCGGCCGTGGCACGCTGCTGTCCCGCCGGCGCGGGGCTCGCCGGGTGCAGCTCGCCCTGCTCGACCCCGACCTGGACGCCGAGCCGGCCTCGGCACCCGAGTCCACGGCTCCGCCCGGGTCCACGGCTCCGCCGAAGGCCGACGCGGCGGCCAAGTCCAAGTCCTCACCCAAGTCCGCCGCTCCGCCCAAGTCCTCGGTACGGTCGAAGTCCGCTGTGTCGCCCAAGTCCGCTGTGTCGCCCAAGTCCGCTGCGCCGGCGAAGCCCGACGCGGCACCCGGGCCCGACCAGCCGCAATGAGGGTCGCGGTCCGGTTGGGTGGGCGGCGGTTGCTGCTCGCCTCGGCCCAGGGGCAGCACGGGCCTCGACGGCTGGTACCGCACGCGCCTACTCCGAGTCCGGCGGACACGCTGGCGGAGGCGGCAGCGGCGGTGCGGGCCGTACTGGGCGCCGCGGTGGCCGACGAGCTGCTGCTGGTGCACCCGGCGCACTGGTCGGGCGCAGCGGTCCGGCGGGCGGTCCAGCGGCTCGGTCCGCTGGCGGCGGTGGTGCGGCCCTGCCCGGAGCCGGTCGCGCTGCTGCGCGAACTGGACGCGCGGGCACTCCTCGCCCCCGGCCCGCTGGCACTGCTCACCGCTGACTCCGCCGGGATCGAGCTCCGGCTGTTCGACGACGTGACCGCCGCCACGTTGCTCGCCGCCCGGTTGATCCCGACCGGGCCGGACCCGGTCGAGGCACTCGGCGAGCTGGGTGCCTCGCTGGCCTCGGTCAGCTCGGTCGCGGGGTTGGACCCGACCGAGCTGACCGGTGGCGTGCTGCTGTGCTGGTCGGGCGTCGAGGACGGTTCCGGCGAGCCGCCGCGCGAGCTGCTCACCGCGCTGGAGGAGCTGGTCGGTGAGCCGCCGAGGGTGCTGGAGGATCCCGGTGTGGCCGCTGTCCTCGGCGCGCTGCGCCCGGCTCCCCGGCGCTGGGTCGGTACCGGCGCGCCCCGGTCCGCCGCCTCGGGCGGCACGGCCGACGACTCGACGGCCTCGGCGTGGGGTGACCGGGTGGGCCGGGGGTTGCTCGGCGAGCCGCCGGCACGCCGCTGGGGCCGCGCGGTGCTCTGTCTTGCCGGTGTCCCGCTGCTGGCCGCCGTGCTGACGCTGCTGGCCGGCAGCGGCAAGGCCCGGCAGCAGGACCGCGAAGCGCCACCCGCCCGCAACGACCTCACCCAGTACGACCTCGCGCAGTACGACTATGCGCTGCGGCTGCCGGCCGGCTGGCGGCACTCCGGCGGACTACCCGAGCGGCGGCGCACCCTGCTCGCCCCGGCCGGCAGCCCGGACGGCTCGGACCTGATCTCGGTCGAGCAGCGGGTGCTCGGCTACGACGCCACCCGCGAACCGGAACGGGCACTTGCCGAGCTGCGCGCCGAGTACGAGCGCTCCCGCGCGGGTGGCGCCGCGCTGAGTGGGTTGGCGCCCTCCGTCCGGTTCGCCGGCAGGGACGTGGCGACCTATCAGCAGCACCAGCCGGGCAGAGGCACCGACGTGGACTGGTACGTGGTGTTCTCCCGAGGCGCGCAGCTCAGCGTGGGGTGCCAGCACACTCGGGCCGGTGCAGCCTCGGTCGGCTCGGCCTGCGCCACGGTGCTGCGCACCCTGCGACTGACGTCCTGAGCCGGGTGAAATCCTCGAACGTTCGCAATCGCACACGTTTGCGTTGATTCGACGCCGGGAGCCGGGCCCGAGCTGACACCTTGGTCAAGTCACAAGCGGCCCCGAGGGGGCGGACACCGACTGAGAGGCAGTGATCATCGTGGCCGGCATGTACCAGACCACACCTGAGGAGATGCAGCGAGCTGCGACTCAGGTCCAGCAGACGAACGAGCAGATTCAGGCGAAGCTGTCCCAGCTGCACAACCAGCTCGCCCCGCTGGCCGGCGCCTGGAAGGGCGAGGCATCCACCGCGTTCACCGCGCTGATGGTGCGGTGGGACAACGACGCGAAGCAGCTCAACCAGGCCCTGCAGGGCATCGGTGAGTCGATCCAGGTCTCCGGCCGGGGCTACCAGCAGGCGGAAGAGGCCCACAAGCAGAGCATGTCCTCCATCACCAGCGCACTCGGCTGACCGGCCGCTAGACCTAGAAAAAAGGGGAGTAGTCGATATGCCTGAAATCTTGGTGACGTTCGGCGAGATCGCCAACGCCCAGCAGAACGTGTCACAGACCGCGCAGCAGATGAACGCCCAACTCGATGACCTGAAGCGGATGCTGCAGCCGATGGTCTCCACCTGGCAGGGTGAGGCGGCCACCGACTACAACGCCAAGCAGCGGCAGTGGGACACCGCCGCCGCCGACCTCAACCAGGTGCTTTCCCAGATCAGCGTGGCCCTCGGGCACGCCAACGAGGGTTACCAACAGGTCGAGAGGGCGAACGCCAGCCGTTGGGCGTGATGTTGGGCCACGGGGCGGTTACTCGGGCGCGGTACCGGTGAGCAGGGCCGGTATACCGCGCCCGATCCCTGCCCGATCCCTGCCCGACCCGTTTTGACCCTCCGCAACGGCGGCAGGTACTCTCGTCAACAGATGTGCTGCGGTCGACTGGCTCTCGCCGGTCCGTTCGCTAGGGCACGCCAGAGCATAACGGGGTTCCGGCCGCGCAAGCCGACTCCAGGCAGCTCCCGAAAAGCCAGAGACGACGAGGTAGGTCCGTGCGCACGTTCAGTCCGAAGCCCGGCGAGATAACCCACGCCTGGCATGTCATCGACGCTACCGACGTCGTGCTCGGTCGCCTGGCCACCCACGCGGCCACCCTGCTGCGCGGCAAGCACAAGCCGACCTTCGCCCCGCACATGGACACCGGCGACTTCGTCGTGATCGTCAACGCGGAGAAGATCGCGGTGTCCGGCCAGAAGCGGGACGACAAGTTCATCTACAACCACAGCGGCTACCCGGGCGGCCTGCGCCAGCGCTCGGTCGGCGAGATGATCGACAAGCATCCCGACCGACTTGTGGAGAGGGCGGTGAAGGGCATGCTTCCGAAGAACCGGCTGGGCCGGGCGATGGGCAAGAAGCTGAAGGTCTATGCGGGCCCGACGCACCCGCACGCCGCACAGCAGCCCCAGCCCTTCGAGATCATTCAGGTCAGCCAGTGAGCGCGCCGGAGCAGAACGTGGAAACAACAGAGACAGAACTGGTGAGCACCCCCGTCGTGGAGGCTCCGGTGCCGAGTGGCCGGCCGGTACAGACCGTCGGCCGGCGCAAGGAAGCTATCGTGCGGGTCCGGCTGATCCCGGGCACCGGAAACTTCCGGCTCAACGGCAAGGAGCTGGCCACCTACTTCCCGAACAAGGTGCACCAGCAGCTGGTCAAGGACCCGCTGGTCACCGTGGACCGGGTGGACAACTACGACGTGCTGGCCAGCCTGCGCGGCGGCGGCATCTCCGGCCAGGCCGGCGCGCTGCGCCTCGCCATCGCCCGCGCGTTGATCGAGCTGAACGTCGACGACCGCCCGGCGCTCAAGTCCGCAGGCTTCCTCACCCGGGACGCCCGGGTCAAGGAGCGCAAGAAGTACGGCCTGAAGAAGGCCCGTAAGGCACCCCAGTACAGCAAGCGCTGACCCTTCTCCTATGGGTCGGTTGTTCGGAACCGATGGTGTCCGGGGGCTGGCCAACGCCGAGCTGACCCCCGAGCTCGCGTTGGCGGTCGCCGCATCGGCGGCCCGGGTGCTCGCGGAGCGCGACCGGTCACACCGGCCGGTCGCGGTCCTCGGCAGGGACCCGCGTGCCAGCGGCGAGATGCTCGAGGCGGCGGTGGTCGCCGGCCTGGCGTCCGCCGGCGCGGATGTGCTGCTCGCCGGGGTGCTGCCCACCCCGGCGGTGGCGTACCTGACCGCGAACCTTGGCGCCGACCTCGGCGTGATGATCTCCGCGTCGCACAACCCGATGCCGGACAACGGCGTCAAGCTGTTCGGCGAGGGCGGGCACAAGCTGCCGGACAGCGTCGAGGACGCCGTCGAGGCGCACCTGCACCAGCCGTTCGACCGGCCGACCGGTGCCGCCGTGGGGCGGGTCCGGGAGCTGGGCGACGCGGCCGAGCGCTACCTCACCCACCTGCTCGCCGCCGGGGTCGGCGACACTTCACTTGCCGGCGTGCGCGTCGTGGTGGACTGCGCGAACGGCGCGGCGTCCTGGTGGGCGCCCGAGGTGTACCGGCGGGCCGGCGCCGAGGTGATCCCGATCCACGACAGCCCGGACGGGCGCAACATCAACGACAACTGCGGCTCGACCCATCTCGACCAGGTGGCAGCCTCGGTGCGCGAGCACCGGGCGCACCTGGGTATCGCGCACGACGGGGACGCGGACCGCTGCCTCGCGGTGGATGCCGAGGGCACGCCGGTGGACGGCGACCAGATCATGGCGGTGCTGGCGCTGGCCATGGCCGAGCGCGGGGAGCTGGCGCACAACACGCTGGTCGCCACGGTGATGAGCAACCTCGGGCTGCACCTCGCGATGCGGGCGGCCGGCATCGAGGTGCGCGCCACATCGGTCGGCGACCGCTACGTGCTCGAGGAGCTGCGTGCCGGCGGTTTCGCGCTGGGTGGCGAGCAGTCCGGCCACGTGGTGCTGCCCGCGCATGCCACCACCGGCGACGGCCTGTTGACCGCGCTGCGCCTGATGGCTCGGATGGCTGGCACGGGAGAGTCGCTGGCGTCGCTGGCCGGTGTGCTGCGGGCGCTGCCGCAGGTGCTGCTGAACGTGCCGGTGCTGGACAAGGCCTCGGTGGCCGACTCACCGGGGGTGCGGGACGCGGTGACCGAGGCGCGGCACCGGCTCGGCGCCAAGGGGCGGGTGCTGCTGCGGCCGTCCGGCACCGAGCAGCTGGTGCGGGTGATGGTCGAGGCGTCGACCGAGCAGATGGCCGACGAGGTGGCGCGGCGGATCGCCTCGGTAGTCGCCGCTACCGGCTAGTACTACAGGGCCTGTTCTCGCGCGAGAACTTCCGATCGGGGACCCTTCGGGCCCGCCTCCGCAAGTTCGCCTTCGGCCGAAAGAGCGCGCTTGTGCTCACCCTGGGGTGCCGCCAGCAGGGGTTCGGCCCTTGGTTGCCCACATTCACCGCGCCGGCCTTCGCCGGAACTCCTCCGGAGCCTCGCAGGGGCGACTCGCCTTACAAGCCCTGCAGTACTAGCTCGCCTCCGTGTCCGGCAGCTGGGCGATGCGGACGCCGGTGTCCGTCTCCGGACGGGTGCCTTCGGTACCGGGCAACATCGGTGCGTCGGCGGGTATGTCCGGCAGCGGGCGCCATTCCGCCCACGAGTCCGGCGCCGGCGCGGGTCCGGGGGCGAACACCGGGTCCGGCCGCACGCCCACCCACGGCCGGTCCGCCTCGGCCGGGGCCCACCCCCACGCCGAGTCCGCCGAGGCGGCCCCGCATGTCCGGTCGGCCGCGTGCAGGCATGCGCGCAGCTCACGGAGCATGGTGCCGTGCGACCAGCGCGGATCGTCGGGCTGAGGCTCTGGCGAGGTGACCGAGTGGGCCGACCGGGACATCCGGTGCGCCAACTCGGACAGCACCGTCTCGAGTTGGGTCGCCACCGCCCGCACGCCCTCACCGAGCCGGCACAGCTCGTCGGCCCGGTCCTCGATCGCCGAGCACAGCTCGGCGCACCGGTCCACCCCACCGGTCCCACCGAGGTGGCCGGCACCGAGCGTGCGTAGTCCCTCGATGACGTCTCTGGTGTCCGCGCCGACTTCGTCGAGCCGGCCGGTCCATTCGGTGAGCTCGACCGGGTCGAGCGCACACACCCGCTCCAGCCGTTCCTGGTCCTCGGTCGACCACGGTGCGACATCAAGGCCCTCGGGCACCGAGGCGCGGTCGGCGCACCGCCGGTGCACCGGCGTCCAGCGCGGCACCGCGTCCAGCGCCGAACCGTCCATCAGAACCCCGAGGGCACAGGGCCCGGGTCGGCGAGCAGCTCGGTGGGCAGCGCGGGCAGTGCGGCGTCGAGCACGGTGGCCAGGCAGACCAGGGAGGCCTCGTGCTGCGCCGTGACCAGCGCGCGGGCCCGTACCCGCGCCGAAAGCAGCTCCAACTCCACGGCGGCGCCCCCCAACCCGGCGGCTAGTTCGTCGCAGCGCGCCGCGTCGCCGGCGGCGAGCCCCGGCGGCGCGGTTGCCGCGGCTATTCGGACCCGGGCAGCGGCGCCGGCCAACCGGTCCGCCAGCTCGGCCAGTCGGGTCGCGCCACGGTGCATGAGCTCGGGATCAGCCTCGAAGTAGCCAGCCATGGTGCCGAGCGTGTCGATCACACCCGCCCACTGCGCCCGAAATGCCCAACCTCCATCGCGATCGCACACACCGCCATCGCCACCGAGGTGGTCAGTGGGTGTGCAGGAGCTCGGTGCGCTTGAGGGTGCCGGTGACCAGTTCGTCCAGATTGTCGTCATCGGTCAGCTCACGGAGCAGGAAGCCGGTCAGCAATGCACCGGCGATCCGTGCCGTGCCGCTGTGCGGTTTGCCGGCCAGCAGGCCGTCCAGCAGACCCCGACCGGCGAGGAAACCGAGATGGTTCGCCTTGGGCAGGTTGCGCAGCACGCTGGGGCCGCCCCAGGCACGGGCCAGCGGCTCCGCGTTGCCCTCCAACGGGCTGACCTGGTCGTTGCCGGCCGCCACGTGCAGCGCCGGCACGGTGACCTCGCCGGCGGCGTCGATACAGGACGGGTAGGTCTCCGAGGCGGCCAGCGTGGCCACCGCCGCGATCGGCTGGTCGTAGGTCTGCCGGTCCCTGGCGGCCAGCACCGCGCACCCACCACCCATGCCGTGCCCGGCCAGGGCCAGCTTGCGCCGGTCCACGCTGATGGACCCGCTGCCGAGGCGGACTCCTACGCACACGTCCAGCGTTGCACGCAGGTCCGCGCTGAACCGGGCGTGGCTGGGCACCGGGCCCCGCTGGCTGGCCGGCGCCGCGGCCACGATCCCCCAGGACGCCAGGTGGCGCAGCAGCGGCAGGTAACGGGTGGGGCTCTGCAACCAGTCGTGGCCGAACACCACGGCCGGCAGGCCGAGCCCCTCGGCAGGGGTGTAGATCACGCCCGGCACGCCGACCAGCCCCAGCTCGCCGCGCAGTACCGCGTGCGGGCCGGGGTGGAACAGCTCACCGATCGCCTTCTTGGCGGATCGCGGCAGCTCGGGCGCCGCCTGCTGGCTGGATCTGGCCACGCGCAGACGCTATCCCATCCGGCGGGTCCGGGCGGCACGCACCACGCGCAGGAGTGACGCGGCCGCCGATCACCCACCCCGTGGGTGCCGGCCTGCCCTCGGAGCAGGGTCCGGAATCACTGAATAGGGTGAGCACGTGTCCGGGGTAGCTGTGTTGGTGCTCGCCGGAGGCAGCGGTACCCGCTTCGGCGCCGAGCGCAACAAGGTGTACCTGCCGCTGGCCGGGCGCACCGTGCTGTCCTGGTCGCTGAACACCTTCGCCGCGCTGACGGAGCCACCCGTCCTGGTGCTGGTGGCGCGGGCCGGCGACCGGGAGCTGGTGGCCGGGGTACTGGCCCGCGAGGTCGCCGGGGCGCCGGTCGAGGTGGTGCACGGCGGTGCCAGCCGGCAGGACTCCGAGCTGTGCGGGCTGCGCCACCTGGCGCCGCGCATCCGGCTCGGCGAGATCGACACCGTGCTCATCCATGACGGCGCCCGGCCGCTGGTCAGCGCCCGGATGGTGGGCGCCGTGGTGGATGCCGCGCGCTCACACGGTGGCGCGGTCCCCGGGCTGCGCCGCACCGGGATGGTGCGCGTCTCGCCGGACGGACGGCGGCTGCTCGGCGCGGCGCCGGACGGGCTGGTCGCGGTGCAGACCCCGCAGGCCTTCGCCGCCGGGCCGCTGCTGGCCGCCTACGAGCAGGCCGAGCTGGCCGGGTTCAGCGGCACGGACACCGCATCCTGCGTGCGGCACTTCACCGACGTGGCGGTGCACTGCGTGCCGGGCGACGAGCACAACTTCAAGATCACCTACGCGCGTGACCTGCGGGTCGCCGAGGCGGTGCTCGCCCACCGGCCGCGCTAGCGTGACGGGCCATGAGGCGGATGTGGACTGCCGAGCAGATCCGAACGGCCGAGGACGTGCTACTGGCCAGGACCGAAGAGGGCGCGCTGATGCGCCGGGCCGCCTACGGCGTCAGTGTGCGGGCCGCCGAGCTGCTGCGCGAGCGCACCGGCGGGGTGGCAGGGCGCCGGGTGGCCCTGCTGGTCGGCGCGGGTAACAACGGCGGGGACGCACTGTGGGCCGGCATGGAGCTGCGCCGCAGGGGCGTCCGGGTCACCGCGGTGCTGTTGGCCCCGGACCGGGCGCACCCCGAGGGGTTGGCCGCGCTGCGCCGCGCCGGCGGACGTGCGCTCGGCGGGACCGACGCGACCGCCGCCGACCGGGCCGTGCGGGCGGCGCAGCTGCTCATCGACGGGGTGGTCGGCATCTCGGGGCGCGGCGCGCTGCGTGAGCCGGCCGCCACCCTGGTCGCCTCCGCTGCCGGCGCGCAGGTGCCGATCCTGGCCGTCGACCTGCCCAGCGGGGTGGACCCGGACACCGGCGCGGTGGACGGCCCGGCGGTGACCGCGGCCGCCACGGTCACCTTCGGTGGGGCCAAGCGGGTGCACGCACTGGCGCCGCACCGCTGCGGGCCGGTCCGGCTGGTGGACATCGGGCTGGGTCCGCACCTGCCGGCGGCGGACCTGGTGGTGCTGGAGGCCACCGACGTCGCCGAGCACTGGCCGATACCCGGGCCGAGCGACGACAAGTACACCCAGGGCGTGGTCGGGATCGCCGCGGGCTCGCAGGTCTATCCCGGCGCGGCGATGCTGGCGGCGGGGGCGGCGGTGCTGGCCACCTCGGGCATGGTGCGGTTCGCGGGCGGCGCGGCCGACGAGGTGCGCTCCCGCTGGCCCGAGGTGGTCGCGGCGGGCTCGGTCGCCGACTCCGGGCGGACACAGGCATGGACCGTCGGGCCGGGCATCGGCACCGGTTCGGCCGGGCGGGACACCGTCGCCGCCGTGCTGGAGCGCGGCGTGCCGGTGTGTCTGGACGCGGACGCCATCACGCTGCTCGGTGCTACGCCGGACCTGGCGGAGGCGGCCAGCGAGGTGCCCGCCGTGCTCACTCCGCACGACCGGGAGTTCGAGCGGATCGCCGGCGAGGTGGGCACCGACCGGGTGGCCGCCGCCCGCCGCGCCGCCGCCCGGATGAACGCCACCGTGCTGCTCAAGGGCAACGTCACCGTGGTGGCCGACCCGGGCGGGCGGACGTTGGTGCATCCGTCGCCGGGAGCCTGGGCGGCCACCGCCGGGTCAGGCGACGTGCTGTCCGGGCTGGTCGGGGCGCTGCTGGCAGCCGGCTTGGAGCCGTGGTGGGCGGCCGGCTGCGCGGCGTACCTGCACGGTGTGGCGGCCTCGCTCGCCGCGGCCGGTCCCGTCGGCAGCGAGGCGTACGGCGCCCCGATCGGCGCGTCCGCCCTGCTGGCCGCCGTCCCGGACGCAATCCGCCAGGTCCGCCGCCTCGCCGCTGGCCACCCGTGAGTGTTGCGGGCGGCGA
>DASYBQ010000303.1:0-3346 GCA_036500625.1 Pseudonocardia sp.
TTGATGGGGTAGCTGGGACGCGGCCGGACGAAGATCAAAGCGGTCCGGGACAGGTGTCGCCGACACCGTCCCGGACCGCTTCGTCGTGCAACCGCGACCACCCGAAACCCGGCCAACGCGCACCCCGGCATCAGCGCACCCCGAACCGCCCTCCGCCCCCCGCGGACCCCTGGCGGGTAGGCGGCCCGGCAGGCTAAGATCAACTCGATTGATCCCAGCGAGACTGTCTCGACATCAGGTCGAGACATTAGCTCGCGCTGCGTCGACTCTCTGTTCACTCTTAGTCCGTCCGCTATCGACAATGGTCTGGATAGTCGGAAATGACTACTGCATTCGAGTGATTATCGAACTGTAATCCGAGCGTTTCGGCTACCTCGCGTGGCACTATCTGATGCCAACGAGCTTGAGCGCGACCGGTACCGCAGATGCGCCCTGTATCCACCGGTAGCACCTGATGTGGCCGGGAGGATTTCGCGTGTCGCTGTGGACCGTGCACGGCGATGGGCGCCGCGTTGCCGATGGCGAGGTGGTCCGCTCGGACGAACGGCTGAGCTGGCCGATGACCATTGCGTTCGGCGGCCAGCACCTCATCGCCATGTTCGGCGCCACCGTGCTCGTCCCCGCCCTCACCGGCTTCCCGATCAGCGCGACACTGCTGTTCTCCGGCGTTGGCACGCTGCTGTTCATCGCGCTCACCCGCAACCGAGTGCCCGCCTACCTCGGCTCGTCCTTCGCCTTCGTCGCACCGCTGGTGGCCGCCAAGAGCCAGGGCGTGCCGGCCGAACTCGGCGGCGTGCTCATCGCGGGCGTGCTGGTGTTCGTGGTGGGCGTCGCCGTGAAGGCCCTCGGCATCCGCCTCGTCGACTCGGTCATGCCGCCCGTGGTGACCGGCACGGTCATCGTGCTGATCACCCTCAATCAGGCGCCGACCGCGGCCAGCGCCGCCGGTCGCCAGGTGCTCTTCGCCGCCCTCACGGTCACGGTCGCCGCGCTCTGCGCGATCCTGTCCAAGGGCCTGCTGGCCCGGCTGTCCGTGCTCATCGGCGTCCTCGTCGGCTGGCTCGCCGCGGCCGCCGCCGGCAGACTCGACCCCGGCGCGCTGACCGCGTTGCACAACGCCTCCTGGCTCGGCCTGCCCACCCTGCAGCATCCCGAGCTGCGCACGGGGGCCTTCGTGCTGATGCTGCCCGCGGTGTTCGTGCTGGTCGCGCAGAACGTCGCCCACATGAAGGCCATCGGCGCGGTCACCGGTCGCGACCTCGCAGGCCATACCGGCGACGTGCTGATCGCCACCGGCCTGGCCACCGCACTCGCCGGAGCGGGCGGCGGTTCGGCCAGCTCCACCTATGCCGAGAACATCGGCGTGATGGCCGCGACCAGGGTCTACTCCACCGCCGCGTACCTGGTCGCCGCGCTCGGCGCGATCGCGCTGTCCCTGTGCCCGAAGGTCACCGCGCTGGTCGCCACCATTCCGCCCGGCGTCATCGGCGGTGCGACGCTCATGCTCTACGGCCTGGTCGCCCTGGTCGGCGTGCGAATCTGGCTGGACAACAAGGTCGACCTCACCGACCCGCTCAACCTGCTGGTCGCGGGCGCTGCCATCGCGGTCGGCATCGGCAACGTCACCGTCGACGTCGGCCCCATGCAGGTCGGCGGCATCGTCTGGGGTTCGGTGCTGATCGTCATCGGTCACCCGGTGCTGCGCCGGTTGCGCGCACTGCGCGGCTGATCCCGCGCACCAGCCCCGGTCCCGCGTAGATGAACCCGGTATAGACCTGCACCAGGCTCGCGCCCGCGTCCATCAGGCGCACCGCGTCCTCGGGCGCACCGATCCCGCCCACTCCGATGACCGGCAGTGTGCCCGCGCTTTCCCGGTGCACGAACGACACCACTTCCAGCGCGCGCCGCGCCAATGGCCGCCCGGACAACCCGCCCTGCTCCGCCCCGGTAGCCACATCGGCGGGCGCGAGCCCGTCCCTGGACAGGGTGGTGTTGGTAGCGATGATTCCGGCCACCGACCGCGTCGCGCACACCTCGATCACCTCACCGATCGCGGCGTCGTCGAGGTCCGGCGCGATCTTGACCAGAATCGGCTTCGGCACGCCCCGATAAGCCAGCCGGGTGGCTTCGCCGGTCAACTCGGCCAGCAGTTCGTCCAGCAACCCCCGATCCTGTAGCCCGCGCAGACCCGGTGTGTTCGGCGAGCTCACGTTCACCGCGAAGTAGTCGCCGTAGGGGTACAGCTCGACCAGCGACGCGCGATAGTCCGCGACCGCGTTCTCGACCGGCGTGATCTTGGACTTGCCGATGCTGATCCCCAACGGCATCGGCAACACCGGCGCGGTGCGCAAACGCGCCGCCAACGCACGGGCTCCGTCGTTGTTGAACCCCATCCGGTTGATCAGCGCCTGGCTGGCCGGCAGCCGGTAGAGCCTCGGCCTCGGATTGCCCGGCTGCGCGTGCCAGGTGACCGTGCCGACTTCGACATGCCCGAACCCCAGCGCCGCCCACCCCGGCAGCGCCACCCCGTTCTTGTCCATCCCGGCCGCCAGCCCCACCGGATTCGGAAACCGCAGCCCGAACACGGTGCGCGGCGCGTCCTCCGCGAACAACCGCCGCAGCGTCGACGCACCCGGCGCCGCCCCGACCAGACGCAACGCGTCAATGGTCCGGTGATGCGCGACCTCGGCGTCGCCGGACCCGAGCCGGAACAGGACCGGGCGAAGAAAGCGGGAGTACAACTGCACGCCCACATCGTGCCCGCCACCCCCCGTGCGGCGCGCGTCGCGCCCCTCGTAAACCCCAGCGAGGCGACACCCCACGTCCTGTAAGCCCCAGCTACACGGCACCCCACCTCTTGTAAACCCCGGGCGTGCGGCGTTTGGCCTCCTGTAAACCCCAGGTATGCAGCGCCTAGCCTCTTGCAAACCCCAGGTGTACAGCACCTCGTGCCCTGTAAACCCAAGGTGGACGTCGCTCCGCGCCGTTCGTGCAATCGTTCACGGGTTGCACCCCGCGCCGTTCGGCGCCCCAGTTCACGCCCCACCCGGGGCGGCGTCTCGCGGCCCGTTACGAATCCTCGGTATGCGGCGCCCGGCTCCCTGTAAACCCCAGATGTACAGCGATCCGTCCCCTGTAAACCTGGGGTATGCAGCGCAGGCGCCCCGTGAACTCCGAATACTCGCTGTTCACGCCCCGCCCGGCTGGCACACCGGGCAAAACCACACCACTCTCGACGGCACCTCTTTGCCCTGCTCAGCCGAGCGCACCGGGTTCCCGCATCGCAGACACGGCCGCCCCGCCCTGCTGTAAACCCACAGTTGTCGACCAGGTGTCCGATCCCCGG
>DASYBQ010000304.1:0-3373 GCA_036500625.1 Pseudonocardia sp.
GTGGGCGAGCCCCGGGTTACGGTGCCTGACCGATGGCGTCGGTCCGCACCCGCGCGGGTCCGTGCCCTTCGGTGGCCGGCGCGTGCGTGCGGGTCACCATCGAGGTGACGTCCGTCTCGGGTCCGGCAGGCCAGCTCGATCGTTCCTGATCAACCATGGTGAGCGCGGTGAGCGCGGTGAGCGCGGTGCTCAGCCAGCGCAACAACTGCCGGATCACCTGTGCGGCGGGCGGGATGTCGACCCGGCCGCCGACGGAGCCGGTGGGTGCCCACGCGGGGTACCCGAGTCGCCCGGCCCGGCGCCGGTCGGTGCGCGTCGTGCCAGGCGCCAGGGGATCAGCCGCAGCCATCCCGGTCGGTGCTCGCCGCGCTCGACCCGGCCTGGGACTCACGTTTCTGGGTGGGCAGCGTTTGGGTGGGCAGCGCCTGGGTGGCGGCCGCGTCAGGAGTGCGGGAAGATTCGTGTGGATGTGGCCATGGCTCGGGGGAGGGTCTCTCACGCTCGGGTGACCTGTCAGGCCGGTCAGCGGTCAGGTCGGGGCGGGTGCCGCCCGCTGTGGCTGTGGTGGGGTGGGTCTCGAATTCCGCGGCCAGCGCCCGCAGCAGCCGGGCCAGCTGCCCGCGTACCTGCTCGTGGAGCTGGTGCAGCCGGCCCAACTCGGCGCGGGCGGACTCGTGGCGCTCACCGATCGCGCGTTCGGCGCCGGCCCGGTCCGCTTCGGCCAGTTCGCGGGCCTGGGCACGAATCTGCTCTGCGTGGCCGGTGGCCTCGGCCACCACCTGGCCGGCATGTTCTTCTACGGCGCTGGCTCGCTGACCCAGTTCCCGCTCCCGCTCATCCAACGCCACCGACCGTCGCGCCGCGTCCTGCTCCAACACCGTGGTACGCGCAATCAACGACTGCTCCACGTCATGGCGATGCGCCTCCGCCTGGGTGCGGGCCTGCTCGACCAACGCCGCGGCTTCCCGCGATGCCGAGTCACGCACCTGCTCAGCCTCCGCTTCCGCGGCCCGCAACAGCTTCTCCACCCGATAACCAAACCCCTGCCCCACCCCGGCTTCACCCGAGGGCGCGGCGTTCTCGGCCAGCCGCGCGGCAAGCTGCTCGCGCTGAGCATGCGCCGCGCGCAACTGCCCCTCCAACTCCGACATCCGCCGCTGCTGATACCCGCGGGCGGTCTGCGCCTCACCCAGCTCGCCGCGCAGCCGAGCTACATACTGATCGACCTGACCACGGTCGTAACCCCGCAGACCCACCGCGAACATCCCCGGCTCGGCGCCGGTGCCCACCCCGGCGCCAGCAGCGGTCTCGCCGTAGCGCACAGCCCCAGGCGCACGCCCCGCAGCCAGCTCATCACCATCCGATGGTCTCCACGACACGGCAACTGTCCCCTCGGGCTCGATCCCACGCCAGCCAGCCCATCCGGCTCGGCCCGCCATCTTGGCCCATCCTGTCGGCTCTTTTCGTGGTGAGCGCCCCTAATGTTCCCCGTCCGCCGGGACCGGTCGCAAAGCCGAATGGACCAAAGATTGTGATCGACGGCAAATACTTCGAGGTCAACCGGCGACACCCAGGTCGCGCGTGCCCGGCGGTGACCGGCGAGTGAGATGCGGCAACTGGAACCACGAATGCCCATGTGGGTGACCTGATCGGGGCGGGCCGAGCCCCTAACGTGCAGCGGATGGCAGCTCACCACGCGACGCTGGGTGTCTCGACCTCGACGCGCAGCAGCGCAGCGGGTTCGTCTCCGGCTGGACGTACCGAGCCTGCGGTTATCTCGACGCTGCTCGGCAAGTTCTTTTCTTCTCCTTGCTCGTCAGCTACGCCGCGCTTCCGCCCTCATCGACGTTCGGCCGCCCGGTCGAACCGCCCTGGCCGCGCGCAACCAGGAGGTGGCGACGGTCGCATGGCTCATGGACTCCATAGGCGAACTCTCGCTGGCGCGGCGGCCGCTGTTGGCGCCGCCGAGCGCCGGCGCTCCACCGACACGCCTTTACTGGACTAGCTTCAGCCTCACGACCTGCCCGGTACTCGCCGAGTTGAGCAGCCCTTACCTGATACAGTATATCTTGTCATGCAACGTGATTTATCACTGAATTGCTCCCGCGCGTAATGCCAGTGTCACCATCCGTGCTCGATCGCCTGTGCCGAGCTTGCGGCCGATGCGGTTCAGGTGGCTTTTGATGGTTAACGCGGACAGGTGCAGCGCTTTGCCGATCTCCTTGTTCGTCTGACCGCCGGCGATCAGATGGAGTACCTCGATCTCACGCGTGGAGAGATTTCTGAGCGTGTTGTCGGTGGCTGGTACTCGGGTGGCGGTGGCGAGTGGCGAGCCCGCGACTGGGCCAGCGTGAACGCCGCTGTCGAGGACTTGTTGGACCCCGTCGGTGATGATTGCCGCCGGCGCCGACTTGCGCAGGTATGCCTGCGCGCCAGCTCGGAAGGCCGACCGCGCGGCGTCCGGGTCATCAGACGATGCGAGGACGACCAACCGGGTCCAGCCCAGTGCTCGCAGCTCGGTGACCAGCTCCAGGCCGCTGCCATCGGGCAAGCCCACATCGAGTAACGCAAGGTCACACGGACCGCTGGTGTGGGCATGGGTGCGGGCTTGGGCTACCGAGCCGGCCTCATACACCGTGCCCGCGCCCATGGTGCGTAACCACGCTGAGACCGCCTGGCGCAGTGGCGGATGATCATCGACCACCAACACGGTGAATGTCTCGCCCCTCGGCCGAGGGACGATGGCCGGCGGCACGAGACCACCCTCCGCGCGGGCCGGCGTGCCGACACCGGCAAGCCTCGCGGAGCACGGCGCTGTATGCGCGGACCGCGATACGGCGACGTTGCTCGGCGCCGCTTGGGCCGCGGTAGCGGCGGCCGCCGCGAGGTTCCCGGCGGGCAACTCCGGATTCAGCCGTGGATCGAAGTCAACACCACTGTCAGGTATGCCCGGCGCACGCGGCCCGCCGCGGTTGCCTCGGAAAGGGGAAGCGCTTGTCATACCACTCTATCGCCCCAGGCAGGTCGTTTGTAACAAGGCGGATTGAACCGGCCCCGGCTTTGCCGGAGACTTGATCATCTGTCTCATGCCGCCAGGTGCTGAGCGAGGGGATCCCGCCAGAAGGCCTCCTCGAACTCCCTCGGCGGAACGTCCCCGCACCAGGAGTGCAACCTCTAATTATTGAGGTGATCTCAACAAGATGTGCGTAGTTGGACGTTTTCGACTGTGGTGAGAACGAGGGCGGCTTGCACGATTTTTCGATTCGGCGGGGGCTGACGGTGATCCGTTGGAGAGCGCGCGAGCGGCTGGTGAGACCACGCTCGCCGCAGCAGCGTGTGGCGCGTAGCAGGGCGGGGGTCCTCGGCATGGCTA